>JALVVL010000032.1 GCA_027023425.1 Anaerolineales bacterium | reverse complement strand
CACCCCAACAGCCACCTCCCGCCCAATTTACCCAACCCCCACACCCATCCCTACAAACGCGGGCACGCTAACCGCCAGACAAATTAGCCGCGCAACCGCCTACGGCGCGGCCTTCATTGCCCTGCTTATCCTGCTATTCCTGCTCCTCCAGCGCCGCTAAACCACGACCTTACGACCCAACGACCCTACGACCTTACGACCCAACGACCCTACGACCTTACGACCCTACGACCCTACGACCCTACGACCCAACGACCCTACAACCTTACGACCCTACGACCACACGACCTAACGAACAACCAATTCCCCAAACCCACCCCTCACCCATTGCCCCACATGCTATAATGAAATCCGTAACTGCCGTCATTTCAAATCCACCCTTTGGAGGCAAAAATGGGTCGCTTTGCGTTTGAGCACATTCTCACCGATGAGCACCGCATGATTCAGCAGGCGGCGCGCGAATTTGCCGAGCAGGAAATTGCCCCAATCGCCGCCGAATACGATGAAAGCGGTGAATTTCCAATGGAAACCATCCGCAAAATGGGCGAGATGGGCTTTATGGGGATTGAAGTGCCGGAAGAATACGGCGGAGCGGGCATGGACACGCTTGCTTATGTGCTCGCCGAGACCGAAATCAGCAAAGTTGACGCCGCTCACGGCACCATCATGTCGGTCAACAATTCGCTTTTCTGCCACGGCATCCTCAAATACGGCACCGAGGAGCAAAAGCAAAAGTACGTTGTGCCGGTCGCTTCGGGGCAAGCCATTGGCGCATATGCACTGACCGAGCCTTCCTCCGGCTCGGATGCGGCAAACATGCGCACACGCGCCACCCGCGAAGGCGACTACTACATCCTCAACGGGCGCAAAAACTGGATTACCAGCGGGCCGGTAGCGGACTATTTCGTAGTGTTTGCCATGACCAACCCCGAAAAAGGGCACCGCGGAATCACCGCCTTCATCGTAGACGGCGACAGCCCCGGCTTGGTACGCGGCAAAAAAGAGCCCAAACTCGGCATCCGCGCTTCGGCTACCAGCGAAATCGGCTTTGACAATGTAAAAGTGCCGGTTGAAAACCGCCTCGGCGAGGAAGGGCAGGGCTTCAAAATCGCAATGGCGGTGCTGGACGCCGGACGCATTGGCATCGCGGCGCAGGCTTTGGGCATAGCCGAAGCCGCTTACGAAGCCGCGCGCCAGTATGTCCAAGAACGTGAGGCTTTCGGGCACAAAATCGGCGAATTTCAGGGCACGGGCTTCAAGATTGCCGATATGAAAATGCGCATTGAAGCCGCGCGGGCGCTGATTTACAACGCCGCGCTGGCAAAAGAGAAGGCAAAGGAAACTGGAGCGCGCTACACCCTTGAGGCTTCAATGGCAAAATTGTTCGCCTCCGAAACAGCGATGTATTGCGCGTGGGCGGCAGTGCAAATCCACGGCGGGATGGGCTACTCCAAGGAACTGCCGGTGGAACGCTTCTTCCGCGACGCCAAAATCACCGAAATTTATGAGGGCACCAGCGAAATCCAGCGGCTGGTGATCGCCCGCTTGGAGACGGGGTTGAGGGTGTAAGGAATTGCGAGTTACGAATGGCGAATTGCGAGTCGCGAGTCGCGAATTGCGAATCGCGAATTGCGAATTAGGGCACGCGGCTCACCGAAACACCTGAGACAGGAACACCTGACACAGGAACACCCGACACAGGAACACCCGACACAGGCCTCCCCCATGAAAGCAATTTTCATCACCAAACACGGCGGACTTGATGTATTGCAGTACGGCGATGTGCCGACACCCTCCCCGGGCTATGGCGAAGTTTTGGTGCGGCTGCGGGCGGCGGCGCTCAACCGCCTTGACCTTTGGGTGCGCGAAGGCTGGCCCGGCTTGCGTCTGCAATACCCCCACATACTCGGTGCAGACGGCGCGGGCGACGTTGCCGCTTTGGGCGAAGGCGTGACCGAATGGCAGGTCGGCGACCGCGTGGTCATCAACCCCAACATCGGCTGCGGCAAATGCGAATTTTGCCTTGCCGGGCAGGATAACCTCTGCGAGCATTGGCAACTTTTGGGCGAAACGCGCTCCGGCACTTATGCCGAGTATGTGGTCGTGCCCGCGCGCAACCTCATGGCATTGCCTGAGGGCTTTGAGTACCGCGAAGCCGCCGCCGCGGCCCTTGTTTTCCAAACCGCATGGCATTCGCTCATCACGCGCGGCGGTCTGCGTCCGGGCGAGCATGTGCTCATTGTCGGCGCTTCGGGCGGCGTCAACACTGCCAGCATCCAAATCGCCAAACTGACCGGATGCACGGTCTACGTGGTCGGCTCAAACGCCCGCAAACTCGCCTTAGCAAAGCAACTGGGGGCTGATTTTCTCATTGACCGCTCCAAAACCGAGAACTGGGCAAAAGAGGTTTATCGGCTGAGCGGCAAACGCGGCGTGGATGTGGTGGTTGACAACGTCGGCACTACGTTCCCGCAGAGTTTCAAGGCGGCGCGGAAGGGCGGGCGCATCCTCACCGTGGGCAACACGGGTGGCCCCAAATTCCAAATTGACAACCGCTACATTTTCGGCAAGCACCTCAGCGTTATCGGCTCCACCATGTCGCCGCAGAAGGATTTTCGCGATGTGATGCGGCTTGTGTTTGCGGGCAAACTCAAGCCAGTGCTGGACAAAACCTTCCCGTTGGCGGAGGCGCGCGCCGCCCAAGAGCGGCTGGAGCGCGGCGAGCAATTTGGCAAAATCACGCTGGAAATTCCCTGAGGGCAATATGCTTTCACGCGGCACAATTCGCAGCATTTGCGGCATCGTTTTGCTTGTAGTGGTGTTTATAATAACCGGTTGGGGCTGGTTGCGCTTTGAAACGGCATTACGGTTGGCAAATCCACTAAGTTCCATGCCGCTTGCAATCCCAAAATGGTACCTCTGGGCAAGCGGGCTGGCGTGGGGCACATCCGGCACAGCGCTAATTTTGCTCTGGTTTACCGACAACAAAATCTTTCCTTACGGCGTCGTTGCGGCCACAAGCGTATTTGCCCCGTTATTTTGGATTGACCACTACCTGCTGCGCATACCGAGCCTAACCGCAAACCGCCCCTTTGTAACCGGCCTGTTGGTTTTTGGCGTGGCCACAACATGGGCCGCGGCCGCATTTTACCTTTGGCTATCCCCCAACAAGCGGAGAGAAACATGACCAAAAAGCCAAACCCCAAAATTGAAAAACTGCGCCGCTTGAAAGAACAAGCCCAACTTGGAGGCGGCCTCAAGCGCATTGAAGCCCGCCACAAGCAGGGCAAATTGACTGCGCGCGAGCGCCTTGATTTGCTCTTAGACCCCGGTTCCTTCCGCGAAATCGGCATGTTCGTCACCCACCGCGCCACCGAGTTCGGCATGCCCGAAAAGCGCTACCTCGGCGACGGCGTAGTCACCGGTTGGGGGACGATTGACGGGCGGTTGGTGTACGTTTTTTCGCAGGATTTCACGGTGATGGGCGGAAGCCTTGGCGAAGCCCACGCCCATAAAATCATCAAAATTTTGGATATGGCGCTCAAAAACGGCGCGCCGGTCATTGGGCTGAACGACTCGGGCGGGGCGCGCATCCAAGAAGGCGTGGATTCGCTCGGCGGCTATGCCGAAATTTTCTTGCGCAACACCCTCGCCTCGGGCGTAATTCCTCAAATCAGCGTGATAATGGGGCCTGCCGCGGGCGGCGCGGTCTATTCCCCCGCCATCACCGACTTCATCTTCATGGTGCGGCATTCTTCGTATATGTTTGTGACCGGCCCGCAGGTGGTAAAAGCGGTCACGCACGAGGACGTTTCGTTTGAAGACCTCGGCGGCGCGGACGTCCACGCCACAAAATCTGGCGTGGCGCATTGGGTCGGCGATTCCGAGGCGGAAACGCTAATGGCGGTGCGGCGCTTGCTTTCGTACCTGCCGCAGAACAACATGGAAGACCCGCCAGTTGTGGAAACTGGGGACGACCCGCTCCGCTCGGATGAAGAGTTGGATTACATCGTACCCGACGACCCCAGCAAGCCATACGACATCAAAGAAGTAATCCGCCATGTAGTTGACAACGGCGAATTTTACGAAATTCACGAGCAGTTTGCGCCCAACATAGTGGTTGGATTTGCGCGCTTGGGCGGGCGCACGGTGGGCATCATCGCCAACCAGCCAGCGGTGCTCGCGGGCGTGCTGGACATCAACGCCTCTACCAAAGCGGCGCGCTTCATTCGCTTCTGCGACGCATTCAACATTCCGCTGGTGACTTTTGAAGACGTGCCCGGCTTCATGCCCGGCACAGTGCAAGAACACGGCGGCATAATTCGCGCCGGCGCAAAGTTGCTTTACGCCTACGCCGAGGCAACCGTGCCGAAATTGACCGTGGTAACGCGCAAAGCCTACGGCGGCGCTTACGACGTGATGAGCAGTAAGCACCTGCGCGGCGACTTCAACGTCGCGTGGCCGAGCGCCGAGTTGGCGGTGATGGGACCCGACGGCGCGGTCAACATCATCTTCCGGCGAGAACTTGCCGAAGCCGAGGATCCGGTGGCGCGCAAAGCCGAACTCGTGGCCGAATACCGTGAAAAATTTGCAAACCCGTACATCGCCGCGGCGCGCGGCTATTTGGACGACGTGATTGAGCCACACGAAACCCGCCCGCGCCTGATAAACGCCTTGGAAATGCTACAAAACAAGCGCGACTCCAACCCGCCCAAAAAACACGGCAACATACCGCTGTAATTCGGCGGCGCAAATTACGCCGATTGAAGAAAAAAACACAGAGGACACAGAAATTTACAGAGAGCACAGAAAGGGATAAGGATTGAGGGATTGGGGCGTTGAGTCGTTGAGTCGTTAGGTCGTTAGGTCGTTGGGTCGTTGCGTCGTAGGTGGAGCGACGCCACAAGCCACAGAAAACACAGAAACTTGCAGAGAACACAGAAAAACTTCTCTTTGCGTCCTTTGCGCTTCTTTGCACCTCTGCGTTACTTTCTTGGCGTCCTTTGCGTCCCTTGGCGTCCTTGGCGTTCTTATCCACCGATTGACACAGATTTACAGCGATTTGGCTGCTGAAACCGCAGATTTCGCAAATTCCGCAAAAAAAATCTGCGCTAATCTGTGTAATCTGTGGTTTTTTCTTGGCGTCCTTGGCGTCCTTCCGCAAATCCTAAATCGCTAATCTTCTCATCTGCGCTAATCTGTGTAATCTGTGGTTTTTATCCTTAGCGCCCTCTGCGTCCACCAAATGTTTCTCACCCTGCACGGTCACCGCTTGTTCATCCAAACTGAGGGAAAGGGCTTTCCGGTGGTGCTGTTGCACCACGGGCTGGGGAGTAGCGCCGCTTGGCGCAGGCAAATTCCGGCGCTGGTAGAGGCAGGCTACCGTGTGATTGCTTACGACCGCTGGGGCTACGGGAGGTCGGAGGCGCGCGAGCGCCTGCACGTCCCCGATTTTGCGCCCGATGTTGACGACCTGCAAGCGCTGCTTGACCACTTTGGCATTGAGAAAGCGGCACTGGTCGGACACAGCGACGGCGGTACAATTGCCCTTTACTGCGCGGCGCAGTGCAAGCGCCGCGTTGCCGCGCTGATAACCCTCGCCGCCCACGTCTACGTTGAGCCCAAAATGTACGTTGGCATGGAAGCCCTGCTGAGGGAATACGAGCAGTCGGAGAAATTCCGCGCCGCTCTCAACCGCGTGCACAACGGGCGCGGAGCGCAGGTCTTCCGTATGTGGTATGAGGGCTGGCACAACCCCGCCGTGCTTTCGTGGGATGCGCGCCCTAAACTGCGCGAGATAGCCGCTCCGGCGTTGGTGGTGCAAGGCACGGATGACGAATACGCCACGCCCAAGCACGCCGCCGACACCGCCGCCGCAATCCCCAACGCCGAACTGCTCCTCCTGCAGGGGGAAAAGCACATGGCGCTCAACGAGCAATTCACCTCAAAAACGGTCAATTTCCTGCAAAAACACCTCGCAAACCCACACGCCAATTTGTGAAACAAAACCGCGGCAAGCCCTCCGCCCATGACCGCGCAAGTACCCCAAAACTGCGGGTATAATTGGGCGTGTTGCAACTAAACACAGGACTTACGCAGTTGCTAATAGAAGTCTGGTTGACCGACAAATCTCCCTGCATCACTTTTGGGGCTTGATCTCTCCCTACCCCCGCTACGGCGACGCTATCGCGTCACCGTAGCCGCCCCCTTCCCTCCCTTAGTGAGGGAAGGGGGCAGATGAGCCGGGCGCTAGATCGGCTCATCGGGGGATAGGAGAGATTTGGTAAACGGCCAAAGTTTTGTCAGTCAATCAGCATAGAAGTGCTCGTTTTCATGTCATGGCGAGCCGCCTACGGCGGCGAAGCCATCCCCCAGATGATGGGGGAGACCACTTCGGCGGTCGGCGACTGCCTCGCGGCGACATGAAGCAGGAGAACCGCGTAACTCCTGTAAACATATAAGAGGAAGGAGAACACAAATGCCAACAGCACTCGTAACCGGTATAACCGGTCAGGACGGCTCTTACCTGGCCGAATTTTTGCTTGGGAAAGGGTACGAAGTTATCGGGCTGGTGCGCCGGACAAGCAGGCTCACTTATGACCGCATACAACATCTGGTAGACCGCATTGAATTAGTGCAGGCCGACCTTCACGACCTCGGCTCGCTGATGGACGTGCTCAACAAATACGCCCCCGATGAAATTTACAACCTCGCCGCCCAGTCGTTTGTACCGGCATCGTGGAGCCAGCCCATCCTGACGGGGGAAGTGAATGCTTTGGGCGTGGTGCGAATGCTGGAAGCAATGCGGCTGGTCAGGCCGCAAGCGCGCTTCTACCAGGCCTCGTCAAGCGAAATGTTCGGCAAAGTGCGCGAAGTCCCTCAAAAGGAAACCACGCCGTTTTACCCGCGCAGCCCCTACGCCGTAGCCAAGGTATACGGCCATTGGATCACCGTGAACTATCGCGAATCCTACAACCTCTTTGCAGTGTCGGGCATCCTGTTCAACCACGAAAGCCCAAGGCGCGGGCTTGAATTTGTCACCCGCAAAGTGACAAACGGCGTGGCGAAAATCAAACTGGGCTTGGCCGATGAACTGCGCCTTGGCAACCTTGAGGCGAAGCGCGATTGGGGCTACACGGGCGACTACGTGCGCGCCATGTGGCTCATGCTCCAGCAAGACGAACCGGAAGATTTTGTCATCGGCACCGGCGAAACCCATTCAGTGCGCGAACTGTGCGAAGTGGCCTTTTCGCATGTGGGGCTGGATTATCGCGATTACGTAAAGCAAGATCCGCGCTTCTTCCGCCCAGCCGAAGTTGATATTTTGGTAGCCGATGCTTCAAAGGCCCGCGAAAAGTTAGGGTGGGAGCCGCGCGTCACCTTTGAAGAACTCATCCACATGATGGTAGACGCCGATTTGGAGCGCCTTGAAAGGAAATACAAGCAATGAGCGCGGGCTTTTTGGAGCGCGAGGTCTTCCTCTGCGTTGCGGAAAACGCCCCGCTGGTCTCCATAGACCTCATCATCACCCGCATGGGCGGAAAAGAGGTGTTGCTGGGCAAGCGGCGCAACCCGCCAGCGGAGGGGTGGTGGTTCGTCCCGGGCGGACGAATCCGCAAAGGCGAAAGCCACGCCGAGGCGTTTAGGCGCATTACCGCATCCGAACTCGGCGAAGAAATAGCATTTGAGCAGGCAAAAATGCTCGGCTCGTGGGCGCACCTGTATCCGGAAGAGGCTTTCCGCGGCCAAAAAGAAAAAGGGATCCATTACGTGACACTTGGCTACCAAATAGAGTACAATTTGCCGCCAGCGGCGCTCCCCAAGGAGCAACACGAAAATTTCCGCTGGTTTACGCTAAAAGAGGCGCTAACAAGCCCCAAAGTACACAAATACACCCGCCTATACCTTGAGGCCTTGCAAGCCAGCCACGAGAGGCAAAAATGAGCGATTTTTGGCAAAACAAAAAAGTGGTGGTCACCGGTGGCGCCGGTTTTTTAGGCTCGTTTGTAGTGGAAGAGTTGAAAAAGCGCGGCGCAACCGACATTTTCGTGCCGCGCAGCAAGGATTATGACCTCGTGAAGCACGAGGATGTGGTGCGCTTGATGGAAGACGCGCGCCCCGACCTCATCATCCACCTTGCCGCGCGCGTCGGCGGAATCGGCGCAAACCGCGCCCACCCCGCCGAATTCTTTTACGACAACCTGATGATGGGCGTCCAACTCATGCACGAGGCTTGGCGCTACGGCGTAAAGAAATTCGTCGCCATCGGCACTATTTGCGCCTACCCCAAGTACACACCTGTACCGTTCAAAGAAGAAAACCTGTGGGATGGCTACCCAGAAGAAACCAACGCCCCTTACGGGCTGGCGAAGAAAATGCTCCTCGTGCAAGCGCAGGCTTACCGCCAGCAGTACGGCTTCAACGCAATTTACCTGCTGCCGGTCAACCTCTACGGCCCCAGAGACAATTTTGATTTGGAAACCTCGCACGTCATCCCCGCCCTCATCCGCAAGATGATTGAGGCACAGGAGCGCGGCGACAAGCAAGTGGTGCTCTGGGGCGATGGCTCGCCGACGCGCGAATTCCTCTATGTCGCCGACGCCGCCGAGGCCATCGTTGAAGCCTCCGAAAAATACGACCGCGAACTCCCCGTCAACCTCGGCTCCGGCTGGGAAATTTCCATCAAAGACCTCGCCGAGCGCATCGCCAAAGAAACCGGCTTCACCGGCGAAATCGTGTGGGATACCACCAAGCCCAACGGCCAGCCGCGGCGGATGTTAGACGTCTCCCGCGCCAAAAAATTCTTCGGCTGGGAAGCCAAAACGCCGTTTGACGAAGGCCTAAAACGCACGGTTGAATGGTATCGCGCCCACCGCCACGAAATTCCGTAAGCGCGGCTTTTTTCCTATGGCATCTTCCATTTCCCTTCCCGACGACACACCCCCGCCGAGCGTCATCCTGCGCCCCACCAAAGGCTGGATGGCGCTAAATTTGCGCGAGTTGTGGGAATACCGCGAGTTGGTGTTTTTCCTCACGTGGCGCGACATCAAAGTCCGTTACAAACAAACGGTGCTGGGCGCGCTGTGGGCAATTCTCAACCCACTGATAAACATGGTGGTGCTGGAATTCGTCTTTGGCCGCTTGGCGCACTTGGGAACCGACGGCGTGCCCGGCCCGCTTTTCCGCTTTGCGGCGCTGTTGCCGTGGGGGTTGTTTTCAAAAGCCCTCACGGCTTCGGGGCGGTCAATGCTCACCAACCGCAGTTTGATAACCAAAGTCTATTTCCCGCGGCTCGCCGTGCCGCTGGCTTCGGTCTTCGGCGGATTGGTGGACTTCACCATCGCCTTCTTCGTCCTGCTGGCGATGATTTTGGCCTACGGAGTGCCAATTCCGCTGCAGATTTTGCTTGTGCCGGTAGGCGTGCTGATGACGCTGATAGCCGTGCTCGGCGTGGGGCTATGGCTTTCGGCGCTCAACGTGCTTTACCGCGATGTCGGATACATCATCCCCGTCCTCACGCAGATTTTGCTCTTCCTCTCGCCGGTGGGCTACTCAATTTCGTCCGTATCGCCCAAGTGGCAATGGGTTTTTGCCCTCAACCCGATGACCGGCGTGATTGAAGCCTTCCGTTGGATGGTGCTGGGCGTAAAGCCCAAAACTGCCCTGCCGTTGGAAACGATTGTAGCAATTTCGTTTGGCGTGGCGCTGGTGCTATTCATAACCGGCTTGTTCTTCTTCCGCCGCATGGAGCGGCGCTTTGCGGATGTGGTGTGATGAGCGAACTGGCGATACGGGCTGTGAACCTCGGCAAGGAATACAAAATCGGCGCGCGGGCGGGCAACTACGACACCCTGCGCGACCTCATCGTTGAAGCCGTAAAGCGCCCCTTCCGCTCGCTGCGCGGCGAACTCCCCGGCGGGAGCACCAGCATTTGGGCGCTCAAAAACATTTCGTTTGATGTGCGCCGCGGGCAGGTGCTCGGCATCATCGGGCACAACGGAGCGGGCAAATCCACCCTACTCAAAATCCTCTCGCGCGTCACCGAGCCTACCGAAGGCTACGCCGCCCTCTGGGGAAGGGTCGGCTCACTGCTTGAAGTCGGCACCGGATTTCACCCCGAACTCACCGGCCGTGAAAACATCTACCTCAACGGCGCAATCCTCGGGATGCGCCGCGCCGAAATTGAGCGCAAGTTTGACGAAATTGTCGCCTTTGCTGAAATTGAGCAGTTTTTGGATACGCCCGTCAAGCGCTATTCCAGCGGCATGTATGTACGGCTGGCGTTTGCGGTGGCGGCGCACCTTGAACCCGAAATTTTGGTTGTGGATGAAGTGCTGGCGGTCGGTGACGCTGCCTTCCAGCGCAAATGCCTTGGGCGCATGAGCGACGTGGCGCAGGAAGGCCGCACGGTGCTCTTTGTGAGCCACAATATGTCCGCCATTCAACGGCTCACTGAGGAGTGCATCGTGCTTGAGCACGGCAAAATCGCCTTTCGCGGCCCCACCGAGGAGGCCGTCACTTACTACCTTTCATCGCAGGTCGCCCATTCCGGCGAAAAGCGGTGGCGCGACGAGGAAATTCCGCCGCAGGCGCACCCCTTTCGCCCAATTGCCCTGCGGCTGAAAGACCCGCGCGGCAACATCGCTGAAACCGTGCGCTCCACCGAGCCGCTCACGGTGGAAATGGAATACCGGCTGGAGGCGCCCATCAAAGGGTTGCGCGTGGGCATTTACCTGCTCACCATGCGCGGCGAATACGTTTTCACCTCGTTTGACACCGACGAGCGCGAAATGTACGAACGCTGGGAAGTGCGCCCCGCGGGGCACTACATCAGCCGCGCCACCATCCCCGCCGATCTGCTCAACGAAGGGCGCTACCTCATTTCGGTAAACGCAAGTTCCTACCGCGTCAAGCGCTACTTCCAGCACGACAATGTGCTTGCGTTTGACGTGGACATAACCGGCGCGCCCGGCAGCCAATGGCCTGAGCGCCGCCCCGGCCCAATTCGCCCCCGCCTCGCGTGGGAGATTGAAGCCCTTGACGAAAAGTAAACGCGTTACCATCCACAGATTGGAGAAAAACCACAGAGGACACAGAAGCATCACAGAGAACACAGAAAAAATCTGTGCTAATCTGTGTAATCTGTGGTTTGTTTCATCCACCGATTGACACAGATTTGCACCGATTGAAGGAGAAAACCACAGAGGACACAGAAAAAAAAATCTGTGCTAATCTGTGTAATCTGTAGTTTGTTTCATCCACCGATTGACACAGATTTGCACCGATTGAAGGAGAAAACCACAGAGGACACAGAAAAAAATCTGTGCTAATCTGTGTAATCTGTGGTTTGTTTCATCCACCGATTGACACAGATTTACACCGATTGAGTAAGAAAAACACAGAGGACACAGAAAAAAATCTGTGCTAATCTGTGTAATCTGTGGTTTTTATCACCGGCTCTACGCCTCCGCGCGTTGGTGAACAATGAAATCAGTCCTAAAGACCCTCGTAAAAGACGTTGTAGGACGCTCGCCGTTAGCGGCAGAGTTGTATTGGCAATTGTATGAGAACGGCAAGCCGCTCGGCGGGCAAAATGTGGAAGAAGTGGTCTCGGTGTTGCCGAAATGGGCAGAGGTGGCGCGGCGGCGTTCTCCCAACCCAAACGGCAAACGAGTTTTGCTCTTCGCCTCGCTGACCCATTGGCTGGTTCACACCGCTTACATCGGGCTGGCGCTGCGCGCCCGCGGCGAGAGCGTTTCCCTTGCTTTCCTGCCATACCACAAATGGAAGCGCCCCAGAGAGCGATTTGACCTGCTCCGCATGGATGCGTACACACGCCATTTCCTCGCCCCTGCCGCCGACCTGCTGAACCCCATCTCCCTGCTCCGCGCGCGCCGCTCACCGCTGACGCCGGAAGCCGAAGCGTTGGTGCGCCGCATCACCGAACTTGATGCCCAATACGGCTTGCAGGTGGAAACTGCGCCGACCGACCACCCCTTCTACAAAATGCGCTTGGAGCGCAACCGCCTCGCCGCGGAGGCCTTTCTCACCGTGCTCAAAGCCCAAAAGCCCGACGTGGTCATCATCCCCAACGGCTCAATTTTGGAAATGGGCGTCGCCTACGGGCTGGCGCGGCAGGCGGGCATCACCGCCATCACCTACGAATTTGGCGAACAGCGTGACCGCGTTTGGCTTGCCCGCAACGACAAAATCATGCTCCAAGACACAACCGCTATGTGGCAAGCCTACCGCGACAAACCACTCACCGAAGAGCAATGGGAAAAAGTGCGTGCCCTGTTTGAGGCGCGGCGCGGCGGCGCACTGTGGGCAAACTTCGCCCGCCGTTGGCAAAACGCCCCACCCGCCTCCGGCAACGCGGTGCGCACCGCCCTGCATCTGGACGAGCGCCCGATTTTCTTGCTTGCGACCAACGTTCAGGGCGATAGCCTGACTTTGGAACGCGAAGTTTTCAGCCAAAGCATGTCGGAATGGCTACGCGAAACTGTGCGCTATTTTGCCAAACGCCCTAATGTGCAACTTGTGGTGCGGATCCACCCGGGCGAGCAAATGGTTGATGGCGCTTCGCTGGCAGAAGTGGTGCGCGCGGCGCTACCTGAACTGCCCGAAAACATCCACCTTGTGCCCGCTGATTCCAAAATCAACACCTACGACATTTTGGAAATTGCCGCCGCGGGGCTGGTTTTCACCACCACCGTTGGGCTGGAAATGGCAATGAGCGGCCTGCCCGTCGTGGTCGCAGGCAAAACCCACTACCGCGACCGCGGCTTTACCCTTGACCCCAATTCGTGGGATGAATACTTTGCCCTGCTGGACAAACTCACCGCCGCGCCCGAAGCGCTGCGCCCAACCGAAGAGCAGGTCAAATTGGCATGGAAATACGCCTATCACTTCTTCTTTGACTATCCCCAACCCTTCCCTTGGCACTTGGTGTACTTGCAAGAAGATGCTCGGCGCTGGCCGCTGGAAAAGGCGCTGGACGAGCCCGAATTTGCCCCAACTTTTGCCGCTTTTGCGGGCGGGGCATTGCCTTGGGAAAAGACTCCCCCTCACGGAGAGCCATCTTGAGCGACAAACCCAAATCCCCAACCGAAATCAAGCGCTCGGTTCGGGAATTTTACGACAGCATAGGCTGGCAAATGATAGACGAGGGCGTTTATCAAAACGCCCGCTTTGAAGATTTGCGCCCCGTGGCGCAGGAATACATCCACCGCGCTCACATGCGCGTAAAACGCCACCTGAAGCCAAGCGGCAAGTATTTGCTTGACGCTGGCTCCGGTCCGGTACAATACCCGGAATACCTCACCTACTCGGAGGATTACCAATACCGCGTCTGCGCCGACATTTCCATCAAGGCGCTCCAAGAGGCGCGGCGCAGGCTGGGCGAGCGCGGCTTGTATGTTGTGGCGGATGTGGCGCATTTGCCCTTTGCATCCAACACCTTTGACGGCGTGGTTTCATTGCACACAATCCACCACCTGCCGCAGGAAGAGCATCTGCAGGCATACCGCGAAATTTACCGCGTGCTCAAGCCCGGAAGCACGGCAGTGGTGGTGAACGGGCAAGGCAACCCGCCGCTGACGCGCTGGCTAAAGCCGCTCACGTGGGTTGCCGACCGCATCCGCTGGCGGCTGGAGCGGCTGACGGGGCGCACCCCCGCCGAAGCCGAAGACCCCGCCCAAGCCGCCCTGCGCCAAAAACCCGATTGGAAAACTGCCCACACCTTTGCCCGCAAATACTCCACCGCCGAACTGCGCGAAATGCTAAAGCCATACATGGATGTTGAGATTTTGGTGTGGCGCAGTTTATCCGTGAGGGTAATGCGCTCGCTCATCCACCGCAGGCTCGGCGGACGGCTAATTTTGCGCTTTTGGTTCTGGCTTGAAGAGCGCTTTCCGCATTTCTTCGGCGAAAAAGGCGCTTACCCTATGGTTGTGATACGCAAAGATACGACCACACCATCCAACAGGAGAACACCATGAACTGGCAAGAGCAAACGGTTTTAGTCACCGGCGGCACCGGCTCATTCGGCAAAAAGTTTATTGAAGTAATGCTGAAAGAATACCACCCCCGCAAGGTCATAGTTTTCAGCCGCGATGAACTCAAACAGCACGAAATGAGGATGGCGGGCTTCAACCACCCATCACTCAGGTACTTCATCGGCGACGTGCGCGACCGCGACCGTCTGCGCCGCGCCTTCCAAGGCGTGGACATTGTAGTACACGCCGCCGCCCTCAAGCAGGTGCCCGCGTGCGAATACAACCCGATGGAAGCCGTCAAGACTAACATCCTCGGCAGTGCCAACGTGATTGAAGCGGCAATGGACACCGGAGTCAAAAAAGTGCTCGCCCTGAGCACCGACAAAGCAGTCAACCCCGTCAACATCTACGGCGCAACCAAACTCGCCGCCGAGAAACTTTTTGTGCAAAGCAACGCCTACGCCGCCGGTACTGCCACCCGCTTCAGTTGTTCACGCTACGGCAATGTGGTCGGCAGCCGAGGCAGTGTCGTGCCCGTTTTCCTCAAACAACGCGAAACCGGACGGCTCACAATCACCGACCCCCGCATGACCCGCTTCTGGCTTTCGCTGGAACAAGGCGTGGATTTCGTCATCCGATGCATTGAGCAAATGGAAGGCGGCGAGGTGTTTGTGCCCAAATTGCCGAGCATGAAGGTGATTGACCTCGCCAAGGCAATAGCGCCGGAAGCCGAAATAGAAATTGTGGGCATCCGCGCCGGCGAAAGGCTACACGAAATACTGCTAAATGAAGACGAGGCGCGCAACACGGTGGAACTGGACGATATGTTCGTAATCCAGCCCCCGGAGGCAATGTGGTTCGGTTACGCATGGAGCAAGCGGGGAAAGCCGTTGCCGGAAGGCTACCAATACGTCAGCAACACCAACACAGAGTGGCTGACAATAGAGCAAATCCGCGCCATGATTGAGCCTTTTGAAAAGGCTTACAAGGCCGGTAAACTGGAGTGACAATGCGCCTGCTCATAACCGGCGTCAGCGGGCTTTTGGGCATAAACACGGCTTGGGAAGCCCTACAAGCGGGGCATGAGGTCATCGGCTGGGTGAATAGGCGCATGTTGCCGCGCGCCCCCTTCCCTACGCGCTCCATTGACCTGACCGACGCGACGGCGACTGCCGCGGCATGGGACGAAGCCAAGCCCGAAGCCGTAATCCATTGCGCCGCGCTGGCAAACTTGGACGAGTGCGAGCGCAATCCGCAATACGCCTACGCCCTCAACGCCGAGGCCGCGGGCAGGCTCGCCGCGCTGGCAAAGCGCGATGGCGTCGCCTTTGTGCACATTTCCACCGACGCCGTGTTTGACGGCAAGCGCGGCGGCTACACCGAAAACGACACCCCAAACCCGCTCAGCATCTACGCGCGCTCTAAACTCATGGGCGAGGAACGCGTGCTTGCTGCAAACCCACAGGCTTTTGTGGCGCGCGTCAACCTTTTCGGCTGGAGCCTCAGCGGCCGCCGCAGCCTTGCCGAATGGTTTTTGAACAACCTCCGCGCCGGAAAACAAATGCGCGGCTTCACCGATGTTTTCTTCTGCCCCCTGCTCGCCAATCACCTCGCGCGCTTGCTGTTTGATGCGTTGGAGCGCGGCTTGCACGGACTTTACCACCTCGTGGCAGCGGATTGCATGAGTAAATATGAATTTGGGGTTTTGCTGGCACGGCGCTTTGGGCTGGATGCTTCGCTGATAAAGCCCTCCTCGGTTGAAAACAGCGGACTGAGCGCCGCCCGCGCTCACAACCTTACCCTGCGCGCCGACAAATTCGCCGCCGCAGTAAACCACACCATCCCCACAATTGAAGATGGCGTGGAGGAATTTCACCGCCAAGCCCTAAGCCGATACCCCGAAAATTTGCGGGAATGGTTGAACCCGTGATTCGGCAATTCGGCACTAAGGAGGATAAATGGTCACCAACACTTGGAACGCAATTTTGATTGACATTGTGCAATTTTTGCCAAACCTGACCGCGGCGCTGATAATTTTTCTCGTTGGAATTTGGGCAGGTGTATGGGTTGGCAATCGCGTCAAAGCCTTGCTCGCGCGCCACAACAAAGCGGCCAACATCCAAATCCTTTTTGGCAATGTAACCCGCTGGGCGATCATCGCTCTGGCGCTCACAATGGCGCTTGAACAAGTTGGCTTCAACATCACCGCCTTCCTAACCGGTCTCGGTGCACTCAGTTTTGCCTTGGGCTTCGCCGTGCAAGACGTCAGCAAGAACATGATCGCTGGTGTACTCCTCATGCTCCAACAACCGTTTGACATCGGCGAAGCGGTAGAAGTTAGCGGCTACGCGGGCAAAGTGGAAGAAATTGCGCTGCGCGCCACGGCGATTCGCACCTTTGACGGGCGGCTTGTTTACCTGCCAAACGCCGACGTGTACACCTCGCCTATAGTGAATTTCAGCCGCTCGGGCGGCAGGCGGATTGAAGTGACAGTCGGCGTGGCTTACGGCACAGACTTGGCAAAGGCGCAAGAAGTAGCCCTGCAAGCCGTCAAGCAAATCGCCGGCGTGAAGGAAGACCCCGTGCCGGTGGCCGTCTTTCACACCTTCAACGACTCTTCGGTTGACATGACGGTTTACTTCTGGGTAGAGCCGAGCATCAACTTATTCCAAGCCAAAGACGAAGCCGTGCGCGCCATCCACGACTCCTTCAACACCAACGGCATTGAAATACCCTTCCCCATCCGCACGGTTTACTTGGAATCCGAACAAGGGCAGAGCGAGCAAGCAAACTAAAACCACAGATTACGCAAATTACGCAGATTTCGTCTGCGCAATCTGCGACATCTGCGGTTTCAAAAAATCAATCGGTGTAAATCTGTGCCAATCGGTGGATGAAACAAACCACAGATGACACAGATTTACACAGAAAACACAGAGGTTTATAAATTTTCCTGTAAGTTTTGTGTCCTTTATAGTTTCTCTGTGCTTTCTGTGTTTTCCACCTCAATCTATAAAATCCGCAAGTGCCTCTTATTCCCCCCACACGTCCGCCAGCCATCTCGGTGCTGATGCCGGTTTACAACGCGGAGGCGACGCTGGACGAAGCCCTCTCCAGCCTCGCGGCCCAAACTTTGGGTGATTTTGAGATTGTGGCGGTTGACGACGGCTCAACCGACGCCACACCAGCGATACTCGCCGCATGGCAAAAGAGCGAAAAACGCCTCCGCGTCATCCGCATTGCCCACGCGGGCGTGCCGACCGCCCTGCAGGTGGGGCTTGAAGCCTGCCGCGCGCCGCTAATTGCCCGCATGGATGCCGACGACCGCACCTACCCAACCCGCCTCGCCGCGCAAGCAGAATTTCTGCGCGCCCACCCCCAGGTCGCTGTACTCGGCACGCGCGTCGCCCTGCACCCCAAAGGCATGAACGGCGAGGGAATGCGGGTTTACCTTGAATGGCAAAACCGCCTGCTCACCGATGAACAAATCCGCCGCGAAATTTTCATAGAAAGCCCGTTCGTGCATCCCAGCGTGATGTTCCGCCGCGAGGCAGTGGAACGCGTTGGCGGCTACCGCTCCGTACCGTGGCTGGAAGATTACGACCTCTGGCTTAGGCTTTATCTGGAAGGGGTACGCTTCGCCAAATTGCCGCAAACGCTGTTGCTTTGGCGCGACCACGCCGAGCGCGTCACCCGCCGCGACAAACGCGCCTCGCTTGAAAACCTACTCCGCCTGAAAGCACATTACTTGGCGCTCGGCCCCCTGCGCGGCAGAGAAAGCATAATCGTTTGGGGCGCAGGCATGACCGGCAGGCGGTTGGGGAAACTGCTGTTGCGCGCCGGCTTGCCGGTTGTGGCATTTGTGGATATTGACCCGCAGAAAATCGGCAAAACGCGCCACGGCAGGCCAATTTTTGCCGCAGAAGAATTGCCTCGGCTCTGGAAAGCCCACCCCAATCCTGCAGTGATTGTGGCAGTGGGAGCGCGGCGCGCCCGCGCACTCATCCGTCCGCGGCTGACAGAATGGGGCTTGTGCGAAGGGCAGGATTGGTGGTTCGCGGCGTGATAAAATCAAGAGCGCGGCAAAGCCGCGGAGGGACGCCGCTTGGCGCGCCTTCACCTAATTTGGCAGGAGCAGGCTCTATGGAACGGAAGGGCAAATTTTACCTCGGCAACCGCTACGACCTAAAAAACGGCACGCTGACCGACCAGCCAGTGCTTTACGACCCCGACGACCTCACCACCCACGCCTTTGTGGTCGGCATGACCGGAAGCGGCAAGACCGGCCTGTGCATTGACATGATGGAAGAAGCCGCCCTTCAAGGCATCCCCGCCCTGCTGATTGACCCCAAGGGCGACATCACAAACGAACTGCTACACTTCCCCGAACTCAGGCCGGAGGATTTCAAGCCGTGGATAAACCCCGATGAGGCGCGGCGCGAGGGCAAAACCGTTGACCAAGCCGCTGAAGAAACCGCCTCGCTCTGGCGCAACGGCTTAGCCAAATGGGGAATCGGCTCAGAAGACATCCGCGCCCTCGCCAACTCCGCCCACTTTGCCATTTACACCCCCGGCTCCGATGCCGGTATCCCCGTTTCCATCCTCGCTTCGCTGAAAGCCCCCAAAATCCCGTGGGAGGGCAACCGCGAGGTGCTCTTGGAGCGCATAAGCGGCACGGTAACCGCCATTCTCGGCTTGGTGGGCATGGACGATATTGATCCGGTGCGCTCGCGCGAGCACATCCTGCTCAGCAACATCTTCCAGCACGCGTGGAGTCAGGGCAAAGACCTGTCGCTTGCCGAACTCATCCTACAAACCCAAAACCCGCCCTTCCAAAAACTCGGCGTGTTTGACCTTGAAACCTTTTTCCCTGCCAAAGACCGCGCCGAACTCGCCATGCTCCTCAACAACATTTTAGCCGCCCCCGGCTTCCAAACATGGCTGAGCGGCGTGCCGCTTGACATCCCAAGCCTGCTCTTCGCTCCCGACGGCAAGCCGCGCCACAGCGTTTTTTACCTCGCCCACCTGAGCGACCAAGAGCGCATGTTTTTCATCACCCTGCTCTTCTCATCGGTGGAAACTTGGATGCGCACCCAGCCCGGCTCCGACGCCCTGCGCGCCATCCTCTATTTTGACGAAATTTACGGCTACCTACCTCCCACCGCCAACCCGCCCTCCAAACAGCCAATGCTCAGGATGCTGAAACAGGCGCGCGCCTTCGGGCTTGGGCTCGTTTTGGTAACCCAAAATCCGGTTGATGTGGACTACAAAGCCCTTTCCAACATGGGCACATGGTTCATCGGCAAACTGCAGACCGACCGCGACAAACAGCGCCTGCTTGACGGCCTGCAGGGCGCTTCGCCCACCGTTGACCGCCAAACCTACGACCTGCTGATTTCATCGCTGAAAAAGCGCGTCTTTTTGCTCCACAACGTCCACGAAAAAGAGCCGGTGATTTTCCACACCCGCTGGGCGATGAACTACCTGCCCGGCCCGCTGACGCGCGCGCAAATCCCTGCGCTCAACCGCCTTGTGGGCGCAGAGGCCAGTCTGGGGGAAGGGACAACCTCGGCCGCGGAAAGCGCCGCAAGCGCCGCAAGCCCCCAATCCTCAAGCCGCCAAGCCCCGGCAGAAAAAGCCACGGCATTGCCCGGAAGCGCCACGCGGCCGCGGGTGCCGCGCGGCGTCGGCGAGTATTTCCTTCCCCAAACGCTCACCCTTTCCGAAGCAACAGCCCAACTGCCGCGCCCGTTGCCCAACGGAGCAAAGCAAAAGGGCATCCTCTACCGCCCGACCCTGCTCGCGCAGGCGCAGGTGCGGCTGGTGCGCGCCAAGTACGGCTTGAACACCGCCGTTTCCCGCACGGCGCTCGTGGATGAAATTGACCGGAGCGGCATCATCCGCTGGGAAGATTTCCTCACCGAGCCGATACCCGAAGAAAAACTTGACGACGCCCCCCTGCCAGAAGCACGCTTTGCGCCGCTCACAAGGGCGCTTGGAGACGCCAAAATCCTCAAAAGCCTGCGCTCCGACTTCGCCGATTTTGTGTACCACGATACCGAAGTGACCGTGCGCTACAACAAAACCCTCAAAGTGTATGCCGGCCCCGAAGTTTCACAGGCTGAATTTCGCCGGATGTGCACCGAGGCGGCGCGCGAAAAGATGGAAGCCGAAATGGAAAAAGTCGCCGCCAAATACGACCGGCAACTAAAGCGCCTGCAAGAACGGTTGGAGCGCGAAGAGCGAGAACTGGAAGAGGACAAAGAGGAATACCAACAGCGCAAAATGGAAGAAATGGGCACGCACGCCGAAAACGTGCTCAGCCTTTTCTTGGGGCGGCGGCGCAGGCTCACCACTTCACTCACCAAGCACCGCCTCACCGAAAAAGCCAAAGCCGATGTGGAAGAATCCGAAGAAGCAATCGCCGACTACAAGCGCCAAATTGCCGAGTTAGAGCAAGAAAAAGAGGAAGCGCTGGAGGATGTGCGCCGCAAGTGGGCAGATATAGTTGAAGAAATTGACGAACTGCCGGTGCGCCCCTACAAAAAGGATGTGACAGTGGAACTTTTCGGCATCGCTTGGTTTCCGTATTACTTGATGGAAGCCGAGGGAGAAATTGTGGAAGTGCCAGCGTTTGAAGTGAAAAGGAAAGAGTAGTGAGCGCTTCAAAAAGTCGCCGTAGGGCGACTTCGCAGGCGGTAGGTGCAGTTTCAACTGCCGCCGCTTGTGCCTTGCGACTAAAGTCGCGGGCTACGAGTTGCAAAACCACCTGCGTGGACTTCTGCTCGCACCGCACCGAAATGTTTACCCTCGCCTACAGGGCAAGTAGGTAGTTGCGAAATTTTCTGTGTTCTGCAAATTTCTCTGACTACCCGACACAAAAATTGAGCGATAGTGCTGGTGGCCCGCTAAAGCACTGCCCCGCAGCTTGATCTCTCCCATCCCCCGATGAGCCTCGCTTCTGCTCGGCTCATCTGCCCCCTTCCCTCCCTTGATAAGGGAGGGAAGGGGGCGGCTCCAGAGGCGCGATGGCGCCTCTGGAGCGGGGGTAGGGAGAGATCAGAGATGGAGCCAGATGGCAAGGCGGGATTTGTCGGTCAATAAAGTGATGGTGATGTCCCTGTTGATTTTGTGTCGGGTAACTAGAATTTTCTGTAGGTTCTGCGTTTTCTCCCTCTACACACCTCAGCAAGCAAGGAGCAAACGATGGACAACGCCCCCGCCGAGCCAACTCGCGGGCAAACGAGAGTGCCCCAAATCCTGCCTCCACACCCGGGCTTAGTGCGGCTTCTGGGTAATTTGGACGACCTGCTCCAATTTGTGGTGGGCATTCTGCTGGTAATCACAGCGCTCATTCTAATTGGGCAGACTTTGTGGGCAATCCCCGCGGCGATAGAAGAATTCCCCGCGGGGGCAAAAATGTCCGCCGTCATCCACGACATCATGCTGGTGATGATTGTGCTGGAGTTGCTGTGGACGGTGGTCACATACCTGCAAGAGCACACGGTGCCGTTAGAGCCGTTTTTGTTTGTGGGCATCATTTCCAGCGCGCGCAAACTCCTGCTCATCGGCGCGCAAATGTCGCTCACTGAAAGCAGCCCAGAGGTCGCCCAACTCCAAATTCGCGAACTGCTCGTGCACGGCGGCCTAATTTTCATCCTCGTTGTCGCCCTCGCCATTGTGCGCTGGACAAAACGCTGGCGCACAAAAGAAGACGTGCGCGTTCCCAAAGGCGGAGCGGGAGTGCAAACATCGTAACAATTACCCAGAAAGCGGAGAAAACAGAGAAGCAGCCTTTCACTTCTCACCCGCACACCAACCTCACACTCGGAGAACACCCATGCCAAAGACGCAAATCCCTTGCCCACAATGCGGTCAGCCGATTGTAGCGGACATCAGGCAAGTTTTTGACCTCGCGCAAGACCCAAAAGCCAAGCAAATCCTGCTTTCGGGGGCGTACAACATTGTCCAATGCCCCTACTGCGGCTATCAGGGCGCGGTGGAAACACCCATTGTGTACCACGACCCCGAAAAAGAACTCCTGCTCACCTACTTTCCGCCCGCGCTCAACAAAAGTCGCGACGAGCAAGAACGCATTTTGGGCAGGCTGATAAGCCAAATCACCCAAAACCTGCCGCCCGAAAAGCGCAAAGGCTACCTGCTGCAACCGCAGGCAATGCTCACCTTCCAAAGTCTGATTGAGCGCATTTTGGAAGCGGACGGCATCACCAAAGAAATGCTCCAAGAGCAGGAAAAGCGCATCCGCCTGATAGAGCGCCTGCTTTCGGCAAGCGATGAGGCGCGCCGTGAAATCCTTGAGCAAGAAAAGGAGATCGCGGACGCCCAATTTTTCAGTATACTAACCCAATTGCTGGACGCCGCCCTGTTGGGCAACGACCAGCGCACGGCCGAGCAACTTGCCGCCATCTACAACCTTGCCGTGGAAAACACCCCCTACGGCCAAGAAATCAAAAAGCAAGAAAAATCGCTCAAAGCCGCCGAAGAGGCCATTCGCAAACTCGGCGAGCGTCCCACTTTGGATGAGGTGGTGGATACGTTCATCGCTGCCGCCGATGACGAACTACAACTGACAGCCCTCACCAGCGTCCTCCGCCCCGTGATGAACTACGAATTTTTCAGCCGCCTCACCGAGCGCATTGATAAAGCCCCCGAAGGCGAAAAAACTAAGTTGGAAAAACTCCGCGACCACCTGCTGAAACTCGTTCAGGAGGTGGACAAAGCAATGCAAAACGAAATCAAGGTACACCGTGAGGCGGTGGAGCGCGTGCTTTCTGCCGAAAATGTAGAGCAGGCAATTCAAGAAGTTGCGCCGCTGATTGACCCAATTTTCCTTGAAATTCTGGAAAACGAACTGAAGGAAGCGCGCCAAAAAGGCGATTTGCAGCGAAGCGCCCGCATCAGCCAAGTGCTTGAGACAATAGAAAAACTCACCGCACCGCCGCCGGAAATCGCCCTCATCCAATCGCTGCTGGAAGCGCCCAACGCCGAGGCGCGCGAAAAACTGCTCAAAGAAAACCGCAAATTGGTGAATGAGGCGCTGGTGCAACAAATGGCGGCTCTCATCGGGCAACTACAATCGCAGGGCGCGCCCGCCGAAACTATCCAGAAAGCACACGAAGCCTACCAACAGGCGCTCAAGTTTTACATGGCGCACCAAGTCCACCTTTAGGCAAACCGCATGGTAAGCGCGCAATACACCTTTCCCCGCTCGTTTTTGTGGGGGAGCGTAACCTCAGCCCACCAACTTGAAGGCGAGGAGCGCAACAACACATGGTGGCGCTGGGAAGAAAAGGGGCGCGCCGCGCCAACAGGCCGCGCCGCCGAATGGTGGCAAGGCCGCTGGCGCGAAGACATCGCCCGCGCCGCCGAAACGGGACAAAACGCCCTCCGCTTTTCGGTGGAATGGAGCCGCATCCAGCCCACACCCGACCGCTGGGACGATTCCGCGCTGGAGCATTACCGCGCCATCGTTCGGGAAATGGTTGAGCGCGGAATCACCCCATTCCTCACCCTGCACCACTTCACCGAGCCAATTTGGTTTGCCGAAAGCGGCGGCTGGCGCAGCCCAGAAGCGCCTTCCCTTTTCGCCGAATTTGCCGCCAAAACCGCCGCGGCGCTGAAATCTTACGTGCCGCTTTGGTGCACCTTCAACGAACCTTCGCATTACATCTTTCAGGGCTACATTGCAGGCGTTTTCCCCGCCGATGGAAATGGTTGGGAAGAGGGCATCCAAACCGCGGAGGGGATGGCGCGCTCCCACGCCGCGGCTTACGAAGCCGTCCACCGCGAGCACCCCGAAGCCCGCGTCGGCGTCGCGTTCCGCCAAACGCCGCTCAACGCCGCCCGCCGCCACTTCCCCGCCGACGCGTTCGCCGCCAAGCGGCTTGGGCGCTGGCTGAACGGCTACTTCCCCACCGCCTTCACCAAAGGGCGACTGCTGACGCCGTGGTTCAGCCGCCGCGCACCCAAACTTGCCAACACGCTGGACTGGTTCGGCCTAAGTTACTACAGCCCGGCAACGGCCATGTTTGCGCCACAAGCGCCGCTTTGGGGCACGCTAAAGCCGCCGCACAACCCTGTCAGCGAGCATGGCGAAATAGCGCACGCGCCCGAGGCGTTCCGCGCCGTGCTCAAGCAGGCGTCGCGTTACGGATTGCCCATTTTCGTCACCGCCAACGGCGTGGAAGACGGAGCGGATTCTGTCCGCCCGCGTTACCTCGCCGAACACATCCACCAAGTTTGGCGCGCCGTCAACTGCGGCGAAGGCGTGGAAGGCTACTTCCACTACAGCCTGCTTGACGGCTATGAATGGGATAAAGGCTGGGAGCGAAAATTTGGGCTTTGGGCGCTTGACCGCGAAACCCAAACCCGCACCAAACGCCCCAGCGCCGAACTCTACGCTGAAATTTGTCGCAACAACATGATGGAGACCGAAACCGTAGCCCAATACGCACCGGAGGCCATAAACGACCTCCTACCGCTTAGCCCTAAATCCTAAATCCTAAATCCTAAACCCTTCTCCTCGGAGCCCCCCATGAGCACGATAGGCATAATCCTCGCCGCGGGCAAAGGCACCCGCATGAAATCCAAAACCCCAAAAGTCCTGCACCCCCTGCTGGGCAAGCCGATGTTAGCCTACGCCCTGGAAGCAGTGCAAACCGCCACGGGACGCCGTCCACTGGTGGTGGTTGGGCACAAGGCAGAGGCAGTGCAGGCGGCATTTGCCGAAAAAGCCGATTTTGTGATCCAAGACCCGCCTTTGGGCACAGGGCACGCAGTACACTCAGCGCGCAAAGCCGTGCCTGCAGGCACGCGCTGGGTTTTGGTTTCCAACGGCGATATGCCACTGCTGACCGCCCAAACATTCCAAAGGCTGATAGAAGCCCAAAAAGCCCACAATGGCCCGATAACCATGCTCACGGTGGAAGTAGACGACCCGCGCGGCTTCGGGCGCGTCTTGCGCAAGCCCGATGGCACAGTGCAAGCAATTGTAGAAGAACCCGACGCCACCGAAGAGCAAAAGCGCATTCGCGAACTCAACGTTGGCGCTTACTGCTTTGATGCCGAATGGCTGTGGGAAGCGCTGCCGAAAATTCCGCTTTCGTCCAAAGGCGAATACTACCTCACCGACCTCGTTGGGCTGGCAGTGGCAGAAGGGCGAAGTGTACAGGCGCTGAGGTTGAAAGACCCAAACGAGGCAATCGGCGTGAATACGCGCGTCCACTTTGCAGAAGCCGCCGCCGCACTCCAGCAACGAATCAACCACCGCCTGATGGAATCGGGCGTTACGCTGATTGACCCCACTCGCACTTACATTGAACCCACCGTCCAAATCGGGCGCGACACCACCATTTGGCCTGACTGCTACCTGCGCGGCAACACCACCATCGGCGAAAACTGCGAAATCGGCCCCAACGCCTACATTTTGGACACCCAAATCGGCGACAACTGCCGCGTGTTCGCCTCGGTGTTAGAATATGCCGTGCTGGAAAACAACGTGGACATCGGCCCCTTTGGACACCTGCGGAAGGGAGCGCACCTCGCCGAAGGCGTGCACATGGGCAATTTTGGCGAGGTCAAAAACTCATACCTCGGCCCCGGCGTGAAAATGGGGCACTTCTCCTACATCGGCGACGCCACCATAGAAGCCGACGTCAACATCGGAGCGGGCACAATTACCTGCAACTACGACGGCGAGCGCAAACACCCCACCAAAATCGGCAAAGGCGCATTCATCGGGAGCGACACAATGCTCGTAGCGCCGATAGAAATTGGGGAAGGGGCGCGCACCGGCGCGGGCGCGGTCGTTACCAAAAACGTGCCGCCCTACACCTTAGCCGTCGGAGTCCCCGCCCGCGTCATCAGGAAGTTGAAGAAGGAGCACTAAACACGTGTTGAAACAGGTGTTCACAAGTGTAGAGGCCGCATCCAGCCCTCACCCCACTTTGGCTCGCTGCGCTCGCCTTTTCTCCCCTCTCCCACTGGGAGAGGGGAGAAAGCCGCCGTTAGGCGGTTTGAGGGGTGAGGGCGAAGCGAGGCGTTTCTCAACCACCTTTTAGTGCTCCCGAATTGAACCGCCCCACCAACCTGAGGAGTTATGGACGAAACCGACTTATGGATTTGGTATGCGCTCGCGGTAGTAGTTGCACTTGATTTTTTCTTTGCCCTAATGCGCACTTGCATATTGCGCCTTTCGCTGCATGACCTCACCCGCCTGCGCAACAACGATAATCCCACTTTCCACCGTGTGCTTGAAACCCTGCGCCACCGCAATGGCCTACGCCTTGTGGTGCAAAGCGGCACATTGGCTTCACACCTCGCCATAGGCGGAATGGCAATCTACCTCGCCTACCGCACCGAAGGTAACAGCCTCCGCGATTTATGGGAACTGTTGGGCTGGTTAGTGGCCGCCGCAGCCCTCATCGGCACGCTGGAGTGGCTTCCCGAGGTGCTTTTCGGCGATAAAACCAAAATCCTGCGCGCCATCCTCCCTTGGGCTGAACGGCTCGCGACTATCGCTACCCCGCTGGAGCGCGCCTTCACCCCTCGCGGCGAAAGCAACTGGCTTCTCAACGACGACACCTTCCAAGCCCTGCTCCAAGCCAACCTGCAAGACGGGCGCTTAGAGCAAGAAGAACGCGCCATGCTCCGCTCTATCATGCGCTTTGGCGAAACCTTAGTACGGGAAATCATGGTGCCGCGCATTGACATGGTGACGGTTGAAGCCCAAACGCCGCTCAGCGAAGCCACCGACATTTTCATCCGGACCGGCTTTTCGCGCTTGCCCGTTTACCGCGAGAAAATAGACAACATCATCGGCCTGCTCTACGCCAAAGACCTCCTGCCCGTTTGGCGCAACGGAGAAGAAAACAAACGCCCGCTGGAAAGTTTGGTGCGCGAGGCTTACTTCGTCCCCGAAGCCAAAAAGGTAGACGAACTGCTTGCCGAAATGCAACGCCGCCGTATGCACATGGCAATGGTGGTGGATGAATACGGCGGCATCGCCGGCTTGGTGACGCTGGAAGACATCGTTGAGGAAATCATCGGCGAAATTCAGGACGAATACGACGCCGCCGAAGAACCGCCCGACATCCAACCCATCGCCGAAGGAGAGTTCATCATCAGCGGCAGAGCCGACATTGACGACGTCAACGAAGCCCTGCAAGCCGAATTCCCGTCGGATGAAGCCGACACCATTGGCGGCCTATTGCTCACCGTGACGGGACACATGCCCTCCGAAGGCGAAGAAGTGCGAATAGACGGCTATCTGTTCACCATTTTGGAAGTTGACCAGCGGAGAATAGTCTCGGTGCGCGCGCGAAGGCTATAATCCCAACCTAACGAGGCATTCATGGACTCCAATACCTTGCAAAAACTGGTCGCCGCCGCGCTTGAAGCACGCCGCAATTCCTACGCGCCCTACTCGCACTACCCCGTGGGCGCGGCGCTTCTCACCAAAAGCGGCAAAGTCTTCACCGGCGTAAACGTGGAAAACGCGGTGTACCCCTCCGGCATGTGCGCCGAGCGGGTGGCCGTGTTCAAAGCCGTATCCGAGGGCGAGCGCGAATTTTCCGCCATTGTGGTTGCCAGCGAGAACGGCGCAACCCCCTGCGGCGCGTGCCGCCAAGTGCTCTCCGAATTTGCCCCCACCCTGCCGGTCATCGTGGTTGACAAAACCGGCACAATCCTGCTTGAAACTACGCTTGACAAACTCTTGCCCAACGCGTTTGGGGCTGAGTTTTTGACAGATTCAAAAACCACAGATTAGCAAAAAACCACAGATTACACAGATTAGCACAGAGGAAAAGATTAGCGATTTGGGATTTGCGGGTGTTCCCTGAAATCGGTGTAAATCTGTGGCAATCGGTGGATAAGAACCACAGAGTAACTGTGTTACTTGTCAAGCAACGGGTAGAGGCGCAGAATCCCGAGCAGGGTCAGCCTCTGATTTTCGCTCTGGAATTTGCCAGACTTGTTTGTGTGCCAGCATTGCATTCAAGAT
>JALVVL010000031.1 GCA_027023425.1 Anaerolineales bacterium | reverse complement strand
GGCCCTGGCGGCGGCCCGGAGCATCCGGGATGAAGATGACCGGGCCCGTGCCCTTTCGTCCCTGGCACCCCACCTGCCACCCGAGTTGCGGGAGCAGGCCCTGAGCGAGGCCCTGGCGGCGGCCCGGAGCCTTCCGGAGGAGGGCATCGTTGGAAGCCCTCGCGCCGAGGCCCTTGCAGCCTTGGCCCCCCACCTGCCGCCGGCGTTGCGGGAGCAGGCCCTGAGCGAGGCCCTGGCGGCGGCCCGGCGCATTGGGAATGAGTGGTACCGCGCCGCGGCCCTTACGGCCCTGGTGCCCCACCTGCCGCTGGCGTTGCGGGAGCAGGCCCTGAGCGAGGCCCTGGCGGCGGCCCGGAGCATCGGGGATGAAGATGACCGCGCCGCGGCCCTTACGGCCCTGGCGCCCCACCTGCCGCCCGAGTTACGGGGGCAGGCCCTGGCCGAGGCCCTGGCGGCGGCCCGGAGCATTGAGAGCGAACGGCGCCGCGCCGCGGCCCTTACGGCCCTGGTGCCCCACCTGCCGCTGGCGTTGCGGGAGCAGGCCCTGAGCGAGGCCCTGGCGGCGGCCCGGAGCATTGAGAGCGAACGGCGCCGCGCCGAGACCCTTACGGCCCTGGCGCCCTACCTGCCGCCGGCGTTGCTGAGCGAGGCCCTGGCGGCGGCCCGGAGCATCGGGGATGAAGATGACCGCGCCGAGGCCCTTACGTCCCTGGCACCCCACCTGCCGCTGGCATTGCAGGAACAGGCCCTGAGCGAGGCCCTGGCGGCGGCTCTGAGCATTGAGTATGGAGATGCCCGCGCCGAGGCCATGGCGGCCCTGGCGCCTCACCTGCCGCCCGGCTTGCTGGCCGAGGCCCTGGCGGTGGCCCTGAGCATTGAGGATGGATACTGGCGCGCCCGTGCTCTGGCGGCCCTGGCGCCCCACCTGCCGCCCAACCTGCTGGTCGAGGCCCTGGCGGCGGCCCGGAGTATTGAGGATGGAGATGCCCGCGCCGAGGTCCTTGCGTCCCTGGCGCCCCACCTGCCGCCGGACCTGCTGAGCAAGGCCCTGGCGGCGGTCCTGAGCATCGGGGATGCCGATGACAGCGCTCGTGCCCTTTCGTCCCTGGCGCCCCACCTGCCGCCGGGATTGCTGAGCGATGCCCTGGCGGCGGCCAGGAGTCTTCCGGAGAAGGGCATCTTTGGAAGCCCTCGCGCCAAGGCCCTTGCGTCCCTGGCGCCCCGCCTGCCGCCCGACTTGCTGGCAGAGGCTCTGGCGGCGGCCCTGAGCATTGAGGATAAGTGGTATCGCGCCGAAGCCCTTGCGTCCCTGGTGCCGCACCTGCCGGAAGGGTTGCTGGCAGAGGCTCTGGCGGCGGCCCGGAGCATCTTGGATGAGGGGTACCGCGCCAAAGCCCTTGCGGCCCTAGCCTCGCGTTTGGCCGAGTGGCCGCCGGCGCGCCTCTACCCCCTCTGGGCCGAGACCCTGCCCATCCTGGCCCGCCGCACGCGCCGCGACCTGCTCGCCGACCTGCGGGCCTTCGCCCCAGTCATCCACGCCCTGGGCGGGCAGGAGGCGGTGGTCGAAACCTTCCGCGCCATCCGGGATGTGGGGCGCTGGTGGCCGTAGCCTGTAGGGGCGCAGGGCCCTGCGCCCTTTGAGCGTGCGGCAACGTGTTGCCGCACGCCAAAAGCGGGCGAGGCACGCCTCGCCCCTACCCTGCCGCTTTCTGTGCCTTCTGTGTTTCCCCTGCGGCAGTTGAAACCGCACCTACCGCCTGCGAAGTTGCCCTGCGGCGACTTGCCGTTGCTTTCCAAAGCAACGCAGGTGTGTCGCTGCGAGGCGGCGCAGCCGCCGAAGCAGTCTCCTGCTCGCGAAAAAGGGGATTGCTTCGCCGCTTTGCGGCTCGCAATGACACGTGATGGCCGTTCGCCCGCGAAAATTTTGGAGTGCGGCGACGCGTCGCCGCTTTCCAAAGCGGCAACATGTTGCCGCACTCCAAAAACGGGCGAGGCACGCCTCGCCCCTACGCTCGCAATAATGTTTTTCGGATAGAGCCCTTAGCCCATTCCGCCAGTTATGTAATCTTCCAGATGCGAAATCACATGCTCTTGGTTTTCAATCACCGCTTTCACCACATCGCCGATGGAAATTACGCCGATGACTTTGCCGTTTTCTACAACCGGCAAGTGGCGGATGTGGTGCTTGGTCATCAGTTCCATCGCTTCGTTGATGGAAGCCGAGGGCGAAATTGTGAAAACATTGCTCGTCATCAATTCCTTGACTTTGGTTTCTTTGGAACGGCGATTGCGGAGGATACATTTACGGGCGTAATCGCGTTCGGAGAAGATTCCGAGCAATTTGTCGCCGTCCATTACCAGCACTGCGCCCACGTCCTTGTCTGCCATGAGTTCCAAAGCCTCGTAAACGGTGGCTTCGGGCGAAATGCTGACCACATCGTAGCCTTTGCGGTTTAGCAGTTGGCGGATGGTTTCAATCATTGGTCGCCTCCTCGTGCGTGTTGGGGCTTGGCTTCTCGTCAATTGCGCTGTTCTGAAGAGCGCCTGCTTCAATGATAACACCTGCGGGGCTATCCAGTTGCAGGAATTTCCTCACCAAAGGCATCATGTTTTGCAGGGTGTTTTCGTCGGCGCGAAACCAGTGAATGCGCGGGTCGGTTTCTTTGAACCAGTTGGCTTGACGGCGCACGAAGCGCCGCGTCCGCTTGCGAATTTGGGCGACCGCCTCTTCCAGCGGGATTTCGCCGCGCAGGTATGCCGCCAACTCGGCGTAGCCGATGCTCGTCATGGCAGGCAGGTCGGGGCTGTATCCGGCGGCGAGCAGGGCGCGCACCTCTTCAATCCACCCTGCGGCCAACATGGCGTCAATACGGGCGTCAATGCGCTGGTGCAGTTCCGGGCGGGGGCGGCTCAAACCCAAAATCAGGATGCGGTAGGGGGGCGGCTTTTTGGTTTGCTGTTCCGAAAAGCGCCTGCCGGTGCTGAAAATCACTTCCAGCGCGCGCACGGTGCGGCGCATGTTGGTCGGCAGGATGCGCGCGGCGGCTTGTGGGTCAAGCGCCCGCAGGCGGGCATGCAGGGCTTCTGCGCCGATGGTTTCGCCCCATTTTTCCAGAGCGGCGCGCAGTTGGGGGCGCGGCGGCACGCGCGGCACCTGCCACCCTTCCACCACTGCCCAGATGTATTGCCCCGTGCCGCCTACGAGCAAAGGCACGCGGCCGCGCCGGTGGATGGCGTCAATCGCGGCGTAGGCGGCGTCTTGAAAGCGCGCCACCGTCCACACTTCATCGGGGTCTGCCACGTCAATCAGGTGGTGCGGGATTCGCTGTCGCTCTTCGGGTGTGGGCTTTGCTGTGCCGATGTCCATTCCCCGATAGAGCAGGCGCGAATCGGCGGAGACGATTTCGCCGCCGATTCGCTCTGCCAATTCAAGCGAAAGGGCAGTTTTGCCCACGGCTGTTGGCCCAACGAGCACGATGAGCGGTGGTGCAGGCATCAGCGCCTCTGCCAAAAGCGGCGGTAGATGGGGAAGCCGTGCTCGCGGCACCATTCTTGGCGGCTGGTGAGCGGCGCATCGGCAAAGAGTTCCCCCAGTTCGGGGTTGTGGGGCTTGAAATCGGGGTGCGCTTCCACGATACGCTCAGCCCATTCGGGATAGCCTTCCACGTCGGTTTCCATCCGCAGGATACCGCCGGGGCGCAGTTTGCGTGCCAGCACATCCACAAACCACGGCGAGATGATGCGGCGGGCGTAGTGCTTTGCCTTCCACCACGGGTCGGGCATGAGCAGGTGAACGACCGAAATTGCGCCATCGGGCACGACTTCGGAAATTACCAGCCGAGCGTCGTTGTCGCTCACCCAGAGGTTTTTCAAGCCCGCTTCTTGGGCGCGGTTGAAAATGCGGTTGGCCAATTTCCAGCGCACTTCAAAGGCTAAAAAATGGCGGTCGGGATGGGCTTGCGCCCAAGCGAGGATGAAACGCCCATCGCCGCTGCCGATTTCTATTTCCAGCGGGGCTGAGGTGAGAAATTGGAGTAGGCGGGCGCGGTGTTGTTCGGATGACTGCCCGTAGCGAAACCACGGCGCCGGTTCGGGCGGGATGGGGTTCTTCCAGCGGGGGCGTTTGGCGGGGTCGCCGCCGACAAAGCCTTTGAGGGTGAGCGGCTGTTTTTCCCAAACTTCGGGTGGGGGCGTGCGGTTTGGGTCTAAAGCGCCGCGCCCGCGCCGCACCCGCATTGGAGGGCGTTTGTTGCTCATGGCATCACCTTTCCCCAGAGAATTAGTGAGCCAGTGACGATGAGGGCTTGCGCTATGTGGTAAGTAATTCGCACCAGCAGCGTGCCTTGCGGCAGTGGGCGGACGAATTTGTGCCAAGCCAAAAGCCCATCTGAGAGCAGGAAAAGCACTGCCCCTGCCGCAACCGCCAGCGCCGCGCCGTGCTCCAGTTCCCTATGCAGTGGGAGCAAAAGCGCGCCCACCGCCATTAGGCTCACGGCTATCGCATAAGCGCCGAGCGGCAGGCGCAGGTGGTCGTTGCCTTTTTCGTGCAGGGCGCGCACAATCCGGCGGTAGTAAATTCCAACGATTATCGCCACCACCATTGCTACGGCGGTTGTTTCCCACATTACGGGCGGGGCAGTGAAGTTGAACGCGGCAAGGTAGGCGACATCGGTTGCCATGAAAGCAAAAAGCCCGAGTTTGAGGCGTTCGCGGGGGAGCATGAGGGCAATGTCGCCGATGAGGGCAAACAGAAGCCCCAACGCTATCCAAGTCAGCGGGCTTTTGGGATCGGTATTGCCTTTGAGCACTGCCACCATCAGCGCGAGGGTGACTGCTGGTTTGGTTAGGTAGCCTAACCTTCGCTGGGAGAGGGCGATTGCCACCCAGTCCCAAATTGCAATGGCGAGCGCGGTGCCGACCCAACTTATGGCGCTCATGTTGTTCGCGGTCATTCGCTCCCTCCCTCTTCTTTGTTTTTGGGCAGTTTGAACCCAAAGCGTCGCAGAACGGAGGGATTGTTGCGCCAGTTTTTGTTCACTTTGACGCGCAAGTCAAGGTAAACCCTGCGTCCGGTCATGGCTTCAATTTGTTGGCGCGCCGTGGTGCCGATTTTTTTGAGCATTGAGCCGCCTTTGCCGATGACAATGCCCTTTTGCGAATCGCGCTCCACGAACAGCGTCGCGGCGATGTATGCGCCGCCTGTGCCGCGCTCTTTGTATTCGTCAATTCGCACTGCCATCGCGTGCGGCACTTCATCACGCAGGTGAAGCAGGGCGGCTTCGCGGATGAGGTCGGCGGCGATTTCGCGCTCGGTGAGGTCGGTAATTGTCTCTTCGTCATAGTAAGGCGGGCTGACCGGCAGGCGCTCGTAGATGGCATCCAGCAGGTCGTCCAGCCCTTCGCCGGTGAGCGCCGAAATGGGGATTAGGGGCGCTTCGGGCAGTAGTTCTTGGTAGAGGGCTTTGTAGGCTTCAAGGCGGTCTTTGGGCGTCAAATCCACTTTGTTGAAGGCGATGATGGCGGGCAGGTCGGCGGCGCTTTTGCGGATGAAATCTGCCACCATTCTATCCTCAGGGTGGGGCGGGTAAGAGCCGTCCACCATGAAGAGGATGAGGTCAACGTCCTCCCATGTGGAAAGCGCCTCGTAGTTCATCGCTTCGCCGAGTTTGTGGTGGGGCTTGTGGATGCCGGGGGCGTCCACGAAGATAATTTGCCCGCGCTCGGTGGTGAGGATGCCGAGTTGGCGCTTGCGGGTAGTTTGGGGGCGCGGCGAGACTGCCGCCACTTTTTGCCCCAAAAGCGCGTTCATCAGCGTGGATTTGCCCACATTCGGACGCCCCGCCAGCGCCACAAAGCCGGAATGGTAGTTTTCGTAGTTTGGGGTGGTTTCGTTGGTCATAGGTTTCCTGTTTGTCGTTGGGGTGTGGTGCATTTTCAAGCAAGATTGCAGTTATTGCAAAAGGTGCGATCTGTTGCGCTTGTGGCAAGATCTCACCCATCCCCCGATGAGCCTCGCTGGTGCTCGGCTCATCTGCCCCCTTCCCTCCCTTAGTAAGGTTCAGGGGCGGACACCTGCCCCTGAAAACACCATTTTTTGGAGTGCGGTGCCTCGGCACCGCTTTGGAAAGCGGCGACTTGTCGCCGCACTCCAAAAGAACATCCTCCGAAAAAGCAAGTATTGGCGATAAGATTGGAAAATTCGGGTATCTGCCTCACTTTACTAAATTGCCTTATCGATGCTAAAAGTGCAACATCTCGCTTGTTCCGTCTTTGGAGGGGGTAGACAGGGGTTTGATAAACCCCTGTCCGCCTTTGAACTTAGTAAGGGAGGGAAGGGGGTGGCTACGGTGACGCGATAGCGTCACCGTAGCGGGGGTAGGGAGAGATCAAAAATTTAGGCGCTAAGTTGCAAAAGGTCTAAGACTCTATCCGAAAAATACCGTGGTGGTGTCATTGCGAGCCCCGAAGGGGCGAAGCAATCCCCTTTTCGGTTGCAGGAGACTGCTTCGGCGGCTACGCCGCCTCGCAGTGACACATCCGCAAAGAATTTTCGGATAGGCTCTAAGCCAACTATTAGGGTTGATTATGCATTAGTCAGCACATACCCGCTTTCGTTGTGCGTGACGCCGCGGGTGCAAATTTTGTTCAACGGGCAGGTTTCGCAGCCGCTTGTGCCTTCAAGTGAGCATCCTGCCGATTCCACGCGCTTCACTTTGCCTGTCCACGCGAGTATTTCCAGCATTTGCTGGACTTCTTCGGGCGAAGTGCTGAGAGATTGAGCAAGCGCGGCGATGGAAAGGGTTTCGCCGCGGCTTTCGGCTTCTCGGAGGAGTTTGAGTAGTTGAGTGAGCATAAGATTCGTGGACGGTGATTCTGCTTGGCTGGCAAAATGTCAATTTTTTCACACGGGGGGCGCGGGGAGATTTTTCCTCACACAGGGGACACAGAGGACACAGGGGTACATTTTTCTTTTTCTTTGTGTTCCCTGTGTCCCCTGTGTGATGTTTTTTCACACGGGGGGCGCGGGGAAATTTTTCCTCACACAGGGGACACAGAGGACACAGGGGTACATTTTTCTTTTTTCTTTGTGTTCCCTGTGTTCTCTGTGTGATGTTTTTTCACACGGGGGGCGTGGGGAGATTTTTTCTCACACAGGGGACACAGAGGACACAGGGGTACATTTTTCTTTTTCTTTGTGTTCCCTGTGTTCTCTGTGTGAAAACATTGCAAGGGGATGCGATGGCGAGATTTGTTAGCCAGTCAGCCGATGGTTAGTGGAATCCTAACAGCAAACCGATTTGGTAAACGCCGGTTGCGGCTATCCATGCTGTTGTGAGGCTGAGGGCGATTGAGAAAAGCGCCCAGCGCCAGCCGTATTCTTGTGCTTGCGCGGCTACGGTTGCTACGCAAGGGGTGTAAAGCAATACGTACACCAAAAAGGCAAAGGCGCTTAGCGGGGTGAAAGCGCGGCTGAGGGTGCGGCTTAGCCCTGTTTCTGAGACTTCAGCCCCATGCTTTGGGAAAAGGTTGACGCCGGGCGTGAGCACGTTCAAAAAAGCCTTTGCCGCGTCAATTGTGGCTTTGCCGAAGTTAACCACAATTTGTTTCAAGTCCTCAAGCGGGTGCAATTGAGCAGGGGCTTGCGCTGTGCTGGTCGGTTCGGAAAGGTAAACCTGCGCCATTGTGGAAATCACCACTTCCTTAGCCACAAAACCCGAAACCAAAGCGCCCGCGGCCTGCCATGTGCCGAAGCCCGCGGGCTTGTAAATCGGCGCAATCGCACTACTCACTTTCCCAAAGTAACTTTGTTGGGGGTTTTTCACGCCCCAAGGCAGGTTGAGGAGCATCCAGAGCAGGAGCGAAATGCCCAGAATGACCGTCCCGGCTTTGCGGATGAACTCGGAGGTGTGTTCCCAAGTGTGTAGCCACAGCGTCATCAGCGTTGGCATACGGTAATGCGGCAATTCCAGCACAAAAACGCTCTTTTGCACCTCTGTGAAGACCAGGTGTGAGAGCACCCAGCCCGCGATTGAGGCGATCACAATCCCAATGAGGTAAAGGCTCCAAATTACAATGCCCGCATGCGCCCCAAACAGCGCCAGCCCAAACACTACGTAGACCGGCAGGCGTGCCGAGCAAGACATGAACGGGATGAGTATGCCGGTTAGGATGCGCGCGGCGCGGTTTTCTATCGTGCGCGTGGCGTAAACCGCGGGCACATTGCACCCAAACCCCAAAATCATGGGGATGAAGGCGCGCCCGTTCAAGCCGAGGAAACTCATGGCTTTGTCCATCAGGAAAGCCGCGCGCGCCAAGTAGCCGCTGTCTTCCAAAAACGCCAGCGCAAAAAACATCACCATCAATCCGGGCACAAAGACCAAAATGCTACCCACGCCAGCGATTATGCCATCGGCGATTAGCGATACCAGCCATGCGGGCGCGTGCCCCGCGCTGAGCGCCGCCAAAGTCCACGCCGTGATGGGACCGGAAAACAGTTCGTCTATCCAATCCATAAACGGCGCAGAGACGGTTTGCACAAGGTTGAAAACGATGTACATCAGGAAGAGGAAGAGTGGAATGCCGAGCACGCGGTTGGTTACAATGCGGTCAATTCGGTCTGAAAGCGTGGTTGGCGGGCGGTGCGGCATGGTGAGCACATGGCGGGAAAGGCCGCGCACAAAGGCGTAACGCCCATCGGCAAAGGCGATGTCAATTTCATCGTCGTAGGTGTGCTTTAGCCGCGCCTTCAACTTTTCCCTGAGCGCCAGCACTTCCGCGCCCTGCGGGTGGGCAGAAATGACGCGCTCGGCGTGCTTATCGCCTTCAAGCAGTTTGACGGCGAGCCAGCGCGGGCGGTAGCCTTCCAAATCGGGCAGTTGCTCTATTGCCTCGGTGAGTTGGCGGACCGCGCGCTCCAGCGCGTGCTCGTATTTCACCAGACCTTCGCGGGGGCGTATTTCCTCTCGGTGCTCTGCGGCGCGATACAGGGCTTCTTTCAACTCCGCAATTCCTACGCCCTTGCTGGCAATTGCCGTTAGCACCGGCACGCCGAGCAACTGCGAAAGTTTTTCTACATCAATTTTGTAGCCCAACTGTTGCGCCACATCCCAAACATTGAGCACGAGGATAAGCGGCACCCCAATTTCCAGCAACTGGGTGGTGAGGTAAAGGTTGCGCTCAAAGTTTGAAGCATCAATCACGTTCACCACCACGTCGGGGTGCTCTTCGGTGATGTATTCCTGTGCAATTTGCTCTTCGGGCGAATAGGCAGAAAGGCTGTAGGTGCCGGGTAGGTCAACCATTTCTACCCGTAGCCCCCGATATTCAAAAAAGCCTTCTTTTTTCTCAACAGTTTTGCCGGGCCAATTGCCGACATGCTGATGAGAACCGGTGAGCACGTTGAAAATTGTGCTCTTGCCGGCGTTGGGATTGCCGGCGAGGGCAACGCGGAGCGTCCTTTCAGCCATGCGCGCTTCCTTGAATTACGGGGGTTTCGGTTGTCACGAGGATTTTATGGGCCATGCCGCGCCCCATTGCCAAGCGGCTGTTGCCGATGGCAAGCAGAAGCGGCCCGCCGTGGTCTTGCAGGATGCGCACCCGCGTGCCCGGGGTAAATCCCAATTCAATCAAACGGCGGCGCAATCTCTGCCCGCCGCGCACTTCTATCACTTTCACTTCTTCGCCGACCTTTGCCATAGAGAGGGGCATGGCGTTATGAGCCATCGGCGTTTACCTCCACGATGATGTTTGCGGCGTCTTTGCGCCGCAGCGAAAGGTGCGTGCCGCGCACTACATACTCCACCGGATCGCCAAGCGGCGCAAGGCCTTGGACAAATATGTTTTCGCCCGGAACTAAGCCCATTTCCAGCAACCGCCTGCGCACATTGGGTGGAGCGCTCACTCGCACAATTTTACCGCTTTTGCCGACTTCAAGCCTGCTCAGTGGAATTTGTTTGCCGTCGTTGCTCATCCTGTCCTCAGTATGAAAACAGTACCACTCGCTTCGCGGGTGGTACATACTGCTGAGTTGAATTGTTGCCCCGCTGCGGGGCAGAATAAATTATACCACAGTCATAAAAATTCCCTTGCTTTTCTTGACCGCCGTTTGGCGCGCTGTTATACTCATTTTTGATCCGCGCAATTGCTATAAATTATTTCCATAATACCCCCTGAACCTTGGAGGAAGCAATGAAAGGTTGGCTCAAAGCCGTGTTGATTTTGCTTGTGTTGTTTGCCGGAGGGGTTTGGTTTTGGAAAAGCCGCGCCGCTTCCTCTAAAAAAGCCGCGGGGGTGAAGTGGCAAACAGTGGCGGTGAAGCGGGGCACGCTGGAAGCCACTGTAGGCGCTACGGGCACAGTTCGCACCAGCCAGTTGGCAGTGGTGGCGTGGCAGGTGAGTGGCATTGTGAAGGATGTTCTTGTTTCTGAAGGCGACCATGTGGCCGTTGACCAAACCCTTGCCGAACTGCGCGAGGATTCGTGGCCGCAGGCGTTGTTGAGCGCGCGCACATCTCTCCTCAGCGCCCAAAAGCAGTTGAATGACCTCCAACGTAACGCCCAACTGCAATATGCGCAGGCGTTGGAAAAACTTGCGAACGCGCGCGAGCAACTCAAAACCGCCGAGTGGCGCTACAACAACATCGTGCGTTACTGGGATGCCGAAAAGGCTCAAAAAGAATACGACAAATGGCACGGGATTGTGGTTTCGCTTCAGCGCCAGTTGAATTCGCCGACCACACCTCCGCAGATGAAGGCGCTGTTGCGCGCTCAACTTGAATCTGCCAAAATTCAAGAGCAGGTGGCAAAAAACAACCTCAATCCCAGCGAGGAAGACAAAGCCAAAGCCACCGCCGATTATGAATTGGCTAAGGCCGAGGTTGCTTACTGGCAACAGCAAGCAGATTTGCTGAAAGATGGGCCGCCGGCGGACGAGGTGGCTTTGCTCAAAGCGCAGATAGCCGCCGCGCAGGCCACTTTAGACCTCGCCCGCCTTAAAGCGCCGTTTGACGGCGTGGTTACCAAAGTGATGGTCAAGCCGGGGGATGTGGTCGCGCCGGGGAAAGCCGCTTTTCGCATAGATAAGATGGACGCGCTTTTTGTGGATGTGCCCATCTCGGAGGTAAACATCAACGACGTGCACAAGGGGCAAAAGGCAACCCTCGTTTTGGATGCTGCGACCAACCGTACTTACCACGGCGTGGTGGACCACGTTGACTTTGTGGGCACCCAAACCCCCACAGGCATTGATTTCACCGTGACCGTGCGGCTGACCGATGCCGATGAATTGGTCAAGCCGGGCATGACCGCCGCCGTTACGATTGCCACAGTGCACAAAAAGGGTGTGCTTTTGATACCCAACCGCGCCATCCGCACTCAGCACGGGCAAACTGTGGTGTATGTGCTTCCGCAGGGCGCAACCCGCCCGCAACCCGTGCCGATCACTTTGGGGGCAATGGGCGAATCGTACTCCGAAGTGCTCAAAGGCGATTTGCACGAAGGCGATTTGGTAGTGCTCAACCCGCCGACGCAAGCCTTCAACTTCTTTGGAGGGAAGTAGCCGTGGGCGATGATTGGGTCATAGTTGCCGAAAATTTGCGCAAAGTTTACAAAATGGGCAAGGTGGAAGTGCCCGCTTTGCGCGGAGTTTCGCTCCGTGTGCGCCGCGGCGAGGTGCTTGCCATCATGGGCCCGTCCGGTTCAGGCAAGTCAACTCTGATGAACATTTTGGGCTGTTTGGATGTGCCCACCGAGGGCGAATACTACTTGGACGGCATGAGGGTTTCTGACCTCGGCGATAACCAGTTGGCGGAAATTCGCAATCAAAAGGTGGGGTTTGTTTTCCAGAATTTCAACCTGCTCCAGCGTGCGACGGCTCTTGCCAATGTGGAACTCCCCCTGCGCTATGCGGGGATGTGGCGCGGCACGCGTGCTTTGGCAAAGGCGGCGCTTGAGGCTGTGGGCTTGGGAGACCGTCTCTACCACCGCCCCAATGAACTTTCGGGTGGTCAACAGCAAAGGGTTGCCATCGCGCGGGCTTTGGTTACCAACCCTGCAATTGTGCTTGCAGATGAGCCAACCGGCAACCTTGACACGCGCTCCGGCGAAGAGATTTTGAACCTGCTTTTGCAACTCAACCGCGAAAAGGGCACAACTTTGGTGATTGTCACCCATGACCCAGAAGTTGCCGCACATGCCCAGCGGGTGATTCACATTCGCGATGGTCTGATTGAGCGGGAAACGTACCCTACGCAGGAGGTGGCGGCATGAGGGCGTTGGTTGTTACGGTGATGCTCGCGTGGCGTGATGCCGTCCAGAGCCTGCTGGCGAACAAAATGCGTTCCTTCCTCACGGTTTTGGGGATTGTGATAGGCGTCGCGGCGGTGATCGCCATGCTTGCCATTGGGCGCGGCGCGCAAAATGCCATCACTTCCTCAATTGAAGGCATAGGCACCAATTTGCTCTTTGTAATGCCCGGCACGATGGAGGACCAATCCCTGCGCGATATCCGCCCCCTCACCTTGGCGGACGTGCGCGCTTTGAGCGACCCGATTGCCGCACCCGCGGTTGAGCGGGTTGCGCCGATAATTCAACTCCGTGCTATGGTAAGCGCCAACGGCGTCCGCCGCACTACTTCTATTTTCGGCATTACGCCCGATTATGCGATTGTGCGCAACTACCACGTTACCGAAGGCGAATTTATCACCCAAACCCACCTTTTGGGGCGGGCGCAGGTGGCTTTGATTGGGCCTGATACCGCTAAGGCGATTTTCGGCAGGACAGAGGGCTTGGTTGGCGAAGTTGTGCACATCAAGGGGCAGCCCTTCCGCATAATCGGCGTTTTGGAGCAGAAAGGCGGCGGTGGTTTTGGGCAAAATCAGGACGACCGCATTTTAGTCCCGCTCACCACTGCGGCGAGCCGGCTGCTTTCGCGTAGCCGTGAGCAGGTGGACATCATTTTGGTTTCGGCTGTGAGCGCCGATGCGGTGCCGGAGGCGCGGGAAGAAGTGCGCCAAATTTTGCGGGTGCGCCACCGCCTTCGCCCGGGGACGGACGATGATTTCACCATTTTCACCCAAGACGAATTTTTGAGCACCTTCAAGACCATTACCGGCGTGCTCACAATCTTTTTGGGCGGCATTGCGGCGATTTCGCTTTTGGTGGGCGGCATTGGCATTATGAACATCATGCTGGTAAGCGTAACCGAGCGCACCCGCGAGATCGGCTTGCGGAAGGCGTTGGGCGCGCGCAAGCGCGATATCCTCATCCAATTCCTCACGGAGTCTGTGCTTTTGAGCCTTGTGGGCGGCATTGGCGGCATTTTGCTCGGCTGGGGGATTTCCGTGGCGGTGGCTAAAATAGCCGCGGCTTCAAACGCCCCCATCACGCCAGTTGTCAGCCCTGATGCCGTGTTGCTGGCGACGCTGTTCTCGGCGGCGGTGGGCATTTTCTTTGGCTTTTACCCCGCCAATCGCGCTGCAAACCTCGTGCCGGTTGAAGCGCTGAGGTATGAGTGAGGTTCCTTTTGGGGGAGGCTACGCTTGCTTGGGCTCTCCATTTCTCACCAGCCGCACGTAAGCCTCTTCCAAATCCGGTAAGTCGGGTTGAAGGGAAACGAGCACGGCACCTGTTTTTTCCAAATCCTCAAGCAAGCGGTAAATCAGGCGGGGGTCTTGAAGCACCGTTTTGAGCGCAGTATTGCCGTCTTCGCCGGGCAAAATTTGTATTTCCCAGCGTTCTCGTATTTCTGCGGGCAGTGAGCCGTTTGGCAGTTTTACTTCAATGCGGTAAGTTTGCGAGTCAAAAAGTCGTTTTAGCGAGGTCGGCGTGCCCTCTGCGGCCACCTTGCCGTTTTGGATTATGATGATGCGGTCGGCTAACGCTTCCACCACATCCATTTGGTGGGAAGTGAGGAGGATGGTTTTGCCTTCTTCCTCGGCAAGCCTGCGGATGGCGGGCACGAGTGCCCGCTTGGCCTCAACGTCCAGGCCCAATGTGGGCTCGTCAAGGATGATGAGAGGGGTGTCGCGCACAAGCGCCGCGGCAATGGCAACTTTTTGCTGGTTACCGCGCGAAAGATGCCGCACTTCTTCTTTGATGCCCGAAAGCCCAAAAAATTCAAGCCAGCGCTCAATGAGAGATTTGGTGCGCTTGGGCGATGTCCCCCCATAAGTTGCAAAGACTTCAAGGTTGTGGCGCGGGCTTAGCCTCCAGAACAGGTTGCGGTTGCCTTCAAGCACCGCGGCCGCATGGCGATAGAGGTAGGTTAGGTCGTTGTGCTCGCGCCCGTAAACTTCCACTTTGCCCGAAGTGGGCTTCACAAGGTTGAGTATGCACTTGATTGTGGTGGTCTTTCCGGCTCCGTTGGGGCCGAGCAGTGCCACGACGGAGCCTGCTGTTACTGAAAAACTTACCCCTTTCACCGCCTCAACCGGCGGTTTGGCGGGATAGGTTTTGGTGAGGTTGTTTACTGTAAGGATGGTATCCATTTTGTATGCTCCGGATGGGAATAAAAAACCAAAACCACAGAAGACACAGAAATTTACAGAGAGAAATTTACAGAGAACACAGAAAAAATCTGTGCCAATCTGTGTAATCTGTGGTTTTTATCCTTGGCGTCCTTATCCACCGATTTACACAGATTTACACCGATTTCAGGGAACACCCGCAAATCCTAAATCGCTAATCTTCTCCTCTGTGCTAATCTGTGTAATCTCTGTGGTTTTTCTCTCTGCGTCTCTGTTTCCTCTGCGTCTCTGCGTTACCCTTGGCGCCCTTAGCGTTAACCTCTCCGCGCCTTAAGTGTTAGTAATGTGCCAGCAGGCCGCGCTCACGCGCTGCATCTTCAAGTCGGCTGTAGATGAACAACCCTAAAGCGAGATACACCACCGACTGAGCAATGAGTACCGCCAAATCCTGCGCCGAAAACTGCCACAGCAGTGTTCCCTTTTGCACGTGCTGGATTAGCATGCGCAGCCCCGGCGCGAAAGGAAAAATTTTCATCCAAGGATGAGTGTTCACGGGCAGGGCTTCAAATATCACTATGGCAAACTGCGTGATATTGAAAATGGCTTGGATATTTTTGAACCTCATTGCCAGCCCGGCCAGCGCGTAGCCTATTCCATAGCCGGGGAGCAGAATTAGCACGTAAAGCGTTGCTGTTGTCAGCGGCTCTAACCTCAGCCAGCGGCCCGTAATCAACATGAAGAGCAGGAGCATTAGTAAGTTCAACACTGTGCTGATGAGGAAATCGCCCGCGGCTTCAACGGCGATGATCCGTTTTAACTGCCACGGGGTCATGAACAGTTGCTCAAGGAGGCCTTGTTCGGCGTAAGTGATTATGCTCCATGCGAATTGGCTGAACGACATCAAGATCCCCATCCAAATCCAATAGCCGAGGATGAGGGCAGTTGTAGTGTTGCCAAAGGTGCTTTTTTGCCCTACGAGCACTTTGGCACCAAAGTAGATCATCGCGAAGAGGATGGCAAGTGTCAAAAATTGGATTACGGTATTGAAACCGTAACTGCGCATGATGAGCAATTCTTTTTTGATAGCCATCCAGAGTAGGCGGGACAGGTGTTTCATGGGCTACTCCTCGCTTTCTTTGCCTTGTAGCAAGCGTGCCGCTTCCTCAACTGTGATTTTGCCTTGCTCTAAGTCGTTCAAGATTTTTTGCTTTTCTTCGGCTGTTGGCTTCTCGGCAATAGGTTCTTCTTCTGGGTTGTAGCCCATTGCGCGGATGATGGCGCGCAACCGATTCCGCAGCGTGGGGTACGAAATCCCCGTTTCCTTTTCCATGCGCGAAAATTTCCCCTCATTTCGGATAAAAATTTCCAAAAAGCGCAGTTGCTCTGCCGTGAGACGGTCAAAAGCCGAACCGGCATGGACGGTGGTGAACCGCCCTTCGTATTTGGTGCCGCACTCCTCGCATTCAAGCGAGGTAGCAACTAATTTTCCCCCGCATATAGGGCAAACCGTGGGTATTTTGGGCATGGCTCACTCCTTTTAATCTCGGTTTAGGTAATTGTACATACGCTTTAGGATTTTGTCAACATGTTTTCAATAATCTAAACCGGCGATGTGGTTTATCGTTCCTTCTTTTAGGCGGGGCTGGCTTTACGGACCGGTTTCTTTCCAACGGGGTGAGGTTGTGAGCGCTTGTCGTATTTAGGTTTCCAGTGTTTTTTACGATAAGGTAGCCAAAAGAGGCTCTTGCGGGTAGAATTGCATGCGCACCCGCCGGCCGCGTGGGTGTGCATTTTGTTGTTTTGAGGAGAAGTATGCGCACGGTAGCATGGGATGAAGAAAAACAAGCCCTTCGTTTGATAGACCAGCGGCTTTTGCCGGCAGAGTTCAAGTTCGCATACTGTTATACTTATCAGGAAACGGCCGATGCCATCCGCAAAATGGTGGTGCGCGGCGCGCCGGCAATCGGTGCGGCCGCGGCTTTTGGATTGGCGTTGGCCGGTTTCCAGTCCAAAGCCAACACCTTGCCCGATTTGCTCCGCGATTTGCGAGAGGCTGCGGACGTCCTCGCCAAGGCGCGCCCAACCGCGGTCAACCTGACTTGGGCGTTGCAACGCATGTTGCGCCTCGCCGAGGGCTATGTGGGCACACCCGACAAGTTGCGCCATTTGCTGTTGGCCGAAGCCCAGCGCATCGCTGATGAAGATGTTGCCATCAACAAGCGCATGGCCGAGCATGGAGCGACGCTGATTCACGACGGCGACACTGTGATTCACCACTGCAACACCGGCGCGCTGGCAACTGTGGATTGGGGCACGGCTTTGGGTGTTATACGCATGGCGCATGAGCAGGGCAAGCGCGTGCATGTGCTTGTGGACGAGACGCGCCCGCGCCTGCAGGGTGCCCGCCTGACTGCGTGGGAACTTGAGCAGTACGGCATCCCTTACGACATAATCACCGACAACGCCGCAGGGTATTTTTTGCGGAGCGGTGAGGTGCAGGCGGTTTTTGTGGGCGCCGACCGCGTTGCCGCAAACGGCGATGTCGCCAACAAAATCGGCACGTACATGCTTGCCTTGGCCGCAAACGACAACGGCGTGCCGTTCTACCCCGTTGTGCCCACTTCAACGGTGGACTTGAGCCTGCGGCACGGCGCGCAAATCCCGATTGAGGAACGCGACCCAAGTGAGGTTTTGGACATTCAATTGCACGGCAGGCCGGTGACGCCGAAGGGGGCGAGCGCGCGCAACCCCGCTTTTGACGTGACGCCCGCGCGCCTCGTCACCGCCATCGTAACCGAGAACGGCTTGGTTTACCCGCCCTTTGACCTCAACCTGCCCGCCGTGGTGTTGGGCGCTGATGGAAAAGAAACTACAGATTCCGCAGATTAGCGCAGATTTTTCTGTGGAATCTGCGAAATCTGCGGTTTCACCAACCTAATCGGTGAAAATCTGTGTCAATTTGTGGATGCACATTCAAGGAGTAAGAGATGCCCGAAATTGTCCTCACCGGCTCGGTGGCTTACGACTATCTGATGACCTATCCGGGCAAATTCAGTGATGTCTGCCTTCCGGAGCACCTTGATTCGCTCAGCCTGTCGTTTTTGGTGGATTCGTTGGTCAAGCGGCGCGGCGGCATTGCGCCCAACATTGCCTACACCCTTGCCCTACTGGGCGAGCACCCGACCATCATGGCTACCGTTGGTGAGGATTTTGCGCCCGACCTGCGCTTGCTTGCCGAACTCGGCATTGACACTTCGGCAATCAAGGTAATTCGCGGCAAGGCGACCGCTTCGTTCTTCGCCACAACCGACCAAGTGCAGGCGCAAATAGCCAGTTTTTACCCGGGGGCGATGGACGACGCCGCGAGCCTTTCCATCCACGACTTGCCCGAGCGCCCGCGCGTGGTGATGATTTCGCCCAATTCCCCCGACGCGATGGCAAAATACGTCCGCGAGTGCCGCGAGGCGCAAATTCCTTACTTCTACGATCCCAGCCAGCAGGTTGCCCGCCTTAGCGGCGAGCCTATTCGGGACGGGGTGGTTACCGCCGCGGCGCTCTTTTGCAACGAGTATGAATTTGCCGTTATTCAGCAGAAGACCGGTTTGAGCGATAAGGATATTTTCGCCCGCGTGCCGCTGGTGGTCGTCACCCGTGGCGCAAAAGGAGCAAGCATTTACGACCGCGGCGAGGAAATCCGCATTCCCGTTGTGCCGCCTAAGCAAATTGCCGACCCGACCGGCGTGGGCGATGCCTTCCGCGGCGGCTTTCTGAAGGGCTACCTGCATGGCTTGGATTTGGAAACCTCCGGCAAGATGGGTGCGCTTGCCGCGACTTATTGCTTAGAATCTCAAGGGCCGGAAGGGCATTTTTACACCCCGCAGGAATTTCTGCGACGCTTCCGCGAAGCCTTTGGGGAAGAAGCGGCCGCGCGCGTTGCCGAGGTTTTTGAGCAGTCAACAAATTCTGCTGACCAGAATTGAGCAGTTACGCTTGAACACTCAAAGGAGATGGGTATGGAATATCACATCAAAGACCCAAATTTGGCTGAGGGCGGCCGCCTGCGCATTGAATGGGCGGACCGCGACATGCCGGTTTTGCGCTCCATCCGCGAGCGTTTTGAAAAAGAAAAGCCGCTCCAGGGCATTCGCATTTCGGCGTGCCTGCATGTGACCACCGAAACCGCCAACCTGATGCGGACTTTGGCGGCGGGCGGCGCAGACGTAGTGCTTACCGCTTCAAACCCACTTTCTACGCAAGACGACGTCGCCGCCGCGTTGGTCTCTTTCTACGAAATCCCCGTTTTCGCCATCAAGGGCGAGGACAACGCGACCTACTACAAGCACATCCACGCGGCGCTTGACCACGCCCCCAACATCACGATGGACGACGGCGCTGACTTGGTGAGCACCTTGCACAAAGAACGCCGCGACCTGCTCCCCAATGTCATCGGTGGCACCGAAGAGACCACCACTGGCGTTATCCGCCTGCGGGCGATGGCGGCTGACGGGGCGCTGGAATACCCTGTGATTGCCGTGAACGACGCCATGACCAAGCATTTCTTTGACAACCGCTACGGCACCGGTCAAAGCACGCTTGACGGCATCATTCGCGCCACCAACATCCTGATTGCCGGGCGCACGGTGGTTGTAGCCGGCTATGGCTGGTGCGGGCGAGGCGTTGCGATGCGCGCTAAAGGCTTGGGCGCGAATGTCATCGTCACCGAGGTTGACCCGTTGAAGGCGCTTGAAGCCGCTATGGACGGCTTCCGCGTGATGCCTATGCAAAAGGCCGCGGCGGAAGGCGACATTTTCGTCACCCTGACCGGCGACATCCACGTCATAGACCGCCATCACTTTGAAGTGATGAAAGACGGCGCAATCGTGGCAAACTCGGGGCACTTCAATGTAGAAATCAACATCCCCGCGCTGGAAGAAATAGCCGCGAGCAAGCGGCGTGTGCGTCCGTTTGTGGATGAATACCGCCTGCCCGATGGGCGCAACATTTACCTGCTCGGCGAGGGGCGGCTTATCAACCTCGCCGCCGCCGAAGGGCACCCTGCCAGCGTGATGGATATGTCCTTCGCCAACCAAGCGCTGAGTGCCGAATACCTTGTCAAGCACGGCAAGGAACTTGAAAAGCGGGTTTACACCGTGCCTGAGCACATTGACCGCGAAATTGCCCGCCTGAAGTTGGAAGCAATGGGCATTGAAATTGATACCCTCACCCCCGAGCAGGAGGCTTACCTGCATTCGTGGGAGCACGGCACGTAAAGCATCTTTACTTGCCCCTTGCCAAAAGGTGAAGTAAAATAGAGGCGCAGCCCGCGTCGCCGCGCGCTGTCTACCCTCTTTTTGCAATACCCGATACTGCTGCCGAAAAAACTTTCCTCACGGAGGACTATCTTGCCGAACATCAAATCTGCCGCCAAACGAATGCGACAAAACGAAAAGCGCCGCTTGCGCAACCGCTGGTTCCGCGGGCGGGCGCGCACCTTCATCAAGAAGGCTCGCAAGGCTATGGATGCGGGCGACCTTGATGCCGCGCGCGAGTTCTCGCACATGGCCGTCAAGGCGCTTGACAAAGCCGCTGAAAAGGGCATTTTGCACAAAAACAACGTCGCCCGCCGCAAGAGCCGCTTGCTCAAACGGCTCCACGCCTTAGAAGCAAAAGTCGGCGCAGAAAAGGCCGAGTAGCGTTTTGCTTCAAAACGCCGCATCGCCGCGGGAGCCGTTTTTGGCTTCCGCGGCTTTTTAACCTTGGCGGTGTTATCCACCGATTGACACAGATTTTCACCGATTGAGAAGGAAAACCACAGAAGACACAGAAATTTGCAGAAAACACAGAAAAAAATTTTTTTCTTTGCGTTCTTTGCGTCTCTGCGTTTCTCTGCGTCTTTGCGTTACTATCCACCGATTGACACCAGATTTACACAGATTGAAGGAGAAAAACATAGAGAACACAGAAAAAATCTGTGCTAATCTGTGTAATCTGTGGTTTTCTCTCTGCGTCTTTGCGTTTCTCTGCGCCTCTGCTCCCTCTGCGCCTCCGCGTTACCCTTGGCGTCCTTGGCGTCCTAAAATCCGTTTCCATCCGCGGCCTGTTTCCCCAAATCTGAACAGTTACCCTTCGCCTTCCATTTCTTCTCGCGTGCGCCTGCATTCTTTTTGAGGATTTGTATGTTTGAAGCCGAACTCCAAAGCATTGGTAACAAAATCCGCGGCATTTTAGCCGAGCACAATATCCCCGCGCCCGAAAAGGTGGAATGGGTGCCTTTGCCGTTTTCGGGCACGTGGGGCGTGGCGACCAACTTTTTCCCCGTGGCGGCGCAAGAGGCCCGCGGCGGGCTTTTGCCCAAGGGCAAGCGCGTGCCCGACCGCGCCGCCGAAATCGCCCAACTCGTCGCCGAAGCCCTACCGCTCCCCGAGGGCTTTCAAAAAGCCGAAGCCGTGCGCGGCTACCTCAACCTTTACTTTGACCCCGCCGCCTACAGCCTCCACGTGCTCCAAGCCGCCGCCCAGCAAAAAGACCGCTTCGGCCACCTGCCATCACGCGGCGAGCGCGTTATGGTGGAATACTCCCAGCCCAACACCCACAAAGCCTTTCATGTGGGGCACTTGCGCAACGTCATCCTCGGCGAGTCGGTCTGCCGCATTTTGGAAGCCGCGGGCTACGATGTGGTGCGCGCCAACTACATTGGCGACATCGGCTTGCACGTCATCAAGTGGCTCTGGAATTACATCAACTACCACAACGGCGAAGAGCCGCCCGCCGGGCAAAAAATCCGTTGGATGGGCGACCTTTACGCCGAGGCGGTCAAGCGCCTTGACGAAAATCCCGAATTGGAAGCCGAGGTGCGCGCCCTTTTCGCCCGCTGGGATGCGCGCGACCCCGAAATTGTCGCCCTTTGGGAGAAAACCCGCCGCTGGTCGCTTGAAGGCTTTGATGAGGTCTATCGGCGGCTTGGCGTTCACTTTGACCGCGTTTACTTTGAAAGCGAGGTTGAAGAGCCCGGCAAAAAACTCGTTGAGGAAATGATTGCCAAAGGCATCGCGGTGGACGAGCGCCCCGATGGGCCTGTGGTTGTCCGCTTGGATGAACTGCTGGGCTTGGAAAAGGAAACCTACCGCTCCTATGTTGTGCTCCGCTCCGACGGCACGTCCCTTTATTCCACCAAAGATTTGCCCCTCGCAATCTTGAAATTCCAAGAATACCCCGACCTCGCGCGGAGCATTTATGTGGTGGACGTCCGCCAGTCGCTCTACATGAAGCAAATTTTCAAGACTTTGGAACTGATGGGCTACCCGTGGGCGGACAAACTTTACCACTTGGCTTATGAGGTGGTGAATTTGCCCGGCAATGTGACGATGTCGTCGCGCGAGGGCACGGTTGTGCTGTTGGAAGACCTGATGCGCGAGGCGAAAGAGCGCGCCCGCGCCGTTGTTGAGGAGAAAAACCCGCAACTGGATGAGGCGACCAAGGACGCCGTGGCGGAAGCCGTGGGCATGGGCGCGATCAAATACACGATGTTGGCGCGCGAAAACACCAAAATCGTGGTGTTTGATTGGGAGCGTGCGCTTGACTTCAACGGCGTTGCCGCGCCTTACATCCAATACGCCCATGTGCGCGCCAACAGCATTCTCCGCAAAGCGGGGGTCTTCAACCCGCCGCCCGTTGCCCCCAAGCATGAACTTCACCCCACCGAGGTGGAACTCATTTCGCAGTTGGCGCTGCTGCCCGACGCGGTCAAGCGCGCTGCCGAGGAATTCAAGCCCCTCCACATCAGCAATCAGGCGTACCAAATCGCCAAATCCTTCAACGACTTCTACAACCAATGCCCGGTGCTCAACACCGAGGAGGACGTAAAGGCATTTCGCCTTTCGCTCGTGCTGGCGGCAAAGCACGCGCTTGCAAACGCGTTGCGTTTGCTTGCCATCACGGCGCCAGAGCGCATGTAGTTTACCCCTCAGGGCGGAGAACATCCGCCCTTTATTTTTCTCAAGGAGGTTTGCAATGTCCCCAATCCGCACAATCATCATGGGCGCCGCAGGGCGCGATTTTCACAATTTCAATGTGTTTTTCCGCGATAACCCCGACTACGAAGTCGTGGCGTTCACCGCGACCCAAATCCCTAACATTGAAGGCAGAACCTACCCGCCTGAACTCGCCGGTAAGCAATACCCAAAGGGCATTCCGATTTACCCCGAAAGCGAACTCACCCGCCTCATCAAAGATTTGAAAGTTGACCAAGTGGTGTTTGCTTACAGCGATGTTTCTCACGAATATGTGATGCACAAAGCCTCGGAGGCGATTGCGGCGGGTGCGGATTTCCGCCTGATGGGGCTGAACAGCACGATGATTACTTCCTCTAAGCCGGTGGTGTCGGTTTGCGCGGTGCGCACCGGCTGCGGCAAAAGCCAAACCACCCGCCGCGTTTCCCTCATCCTGCGGGATATGGGCTACAAGGTCGCCGTGATTCGCCACCCGATGCCTTACGGCGATTTGGCAAAGCAAGCCGTTCAGCGCTTTGCGACCTACGAGGATTTGGACAAGTACGAATGCACAATTGAAGAGCGCGAGGAATACGAGCCGCACCTTGACAACGGCATGATCGTTTACGCCGGCGTGGATTACGAAGCAATTTTGCGCCGCGCCGAGCAAGAAGCCGACATTATCCTTTGGGATGGCGGCAACAACGACCTGCCGTTTTACAAGAGTGACCTGCACATCGTGGTTGCCGACCCGCACCGCCCCGGCCACGAGGTCAAGTATCACCCGGGCGAGGCAAATGCTCGCATTGCCGATGTTTTCATCATCAACAAAGTTGACACCGCCGAGCCAGAAGCCGTGCTTGAGGTGCGCGAGAACCTGCACAGCATCAACCCCGATGCGCTGATTTTGGAAGCCGCTTCGCCGATTTTTGTGGAAAACCCCGACGCCATCCGCGGCAAGCGTGTGCTTGTGGTGGAGGATGGGCCGACTCTGACCCACGGCGGAATGGCATACGGCGCGGGCTGGGTTGCCGCCAAGCGGTTTGGCGCGGCGGAAATTGTTGACCCGCGGCCTTACGCCGTTGGCTCAATCCGCGAGACTTACGCCAAGTATCCGAACACGGGCGCGGTTTTGCCCGCGATGGGCTACGGCAAAGAGCAAATCCGTGAGTTGGAAGAGACCATCAACCGTGCCGACGCCGATTTGGTCATTGTGGGCACGCCGATTGACCTGCGGCGGCTGATGAAAATCAACAAGCCCAGCGACCGCGTCCGCTATGAATTGCAGATAATCGGCGCGCCCACGCTGGAAGACATTTTGCGCAAAAAATTTGGCTGAAATTTAGCGCACGGCCATGCAAAAAACTAAGCCCTCGCCGCGGCGTATTTCGCCGTGCGAGGGCTCCTCGTTATGGGCGGGACAGGACTCGAACCTGCGACCTCTTCCTTGTAAGGGAAGCGCTCTAACCAACTGAGCTACCCGCCCGTTTTACGGAACGGGATTATACCATATCAGGCTTTGCTGTCTGCTTGCCCGAGCGGCGTTTTTGGGGATTGGGGGTTCTCTTGGCTCAACAGCCTGCGCACCGCGCTGCGCTTCACCTTCCCCGAGGCGGTGCGGGGCAGGTCGGGTACGAGGCGCCAGCGGCGGGGCACTTTGTAACCGGCGAGGCGTTGGCGGCAGAAGGCCTCCAGTTCCGCAGGGGTGGCCTGCGCTTGTGGATGGAGCACCACCGCCGCGGCAACGCGCTGCCCCCATTCGGCATCGTCCACGCCCACCACGCAGGCTTCGGCCACCGCGGGGTGCGCCCGCAGCACGGCCTCTACCTCCGCGGGGTACACGTTTTCGCCGCCGCTCACGATCAGGTCGGTGCGGCGGTTGACCACCCAGAGGTCGCCGTCGGTGTCCAGATAGCCCAAGTCGCCGGTGTGCAGCCAGCCGCCGCGCAGGGCGCGCGCCGTGGCCTGCGGGTTGTCGTCGTAGCCGGCGAAGACGCTGGGGCCCTGCAGCACGATTTCGCCAATTTTGCCCAGGGGCAGGGGGCGGTCGTTTTCGTCCACAATGCGGATTTGGGTGTAGAGCAGGGGCTTGCCCACGGTGCCGGGCTTGCGGCGCACTTCGGGGGGTGTGGCGGTGGCGGCCTGCGAGCACGATTCGGTGAGGCCGTAGGTGGTCGCTACGGGGTAACCGCGAGCGAGGGCGCGCGCCAGCAGGTCGGGCGGTGCGGCCGCGCCGCCGAGGAGCACGGCGCGCAGGTCGGGCGGCGGGGGCGCGGACACGGCCTCCAGCAGGCGGTGGAGCATGGTGGGCACCAAGGAGACCAAGGTGACGCGCTGGCGGCGCATTGTTTCGTATAGCCATTCTGGATTGAAAGGGGTATCGGCCGCAGGCAAAACCACCGCTGTGCCGTACAGCGCGCTGCGGAAGAGGATGTTCAGCCCGCCGACGTGGTAGAGGGGCAGGGTCAAAAGCCAGCGGTCGTGGGGGAGCACGCCCAAGCGAAAGGCCGAGGCGAGCGCGCTCCAGTAGAAGTTGGCCGTGGTGAGCCGTGCGGCCTTGGGCGTCCCCGTGGTGCCGGAGGTGAAGAGGAGGGCGAGGGGGGAGGAGTTAGGAATTGCGAATTGCGAGTTAGGAGTTGCGAAATTCGTGGGTTGCAATTCCACACTCCCAATTTCCACGACTCGCAATTCCTCATTCGCTCCTTCCGCCACTCGCAATTCCTCATTCGCTCCTTCCGCCACTCGCAATTCCTCATTCGCAATTCTTATCTCCCGCGCCTGTGCGGCAGTGTCTTCGGTAGCGACGATGTGGGTGACGCGGGCTAAGGCGCACTGGGCGGCCATTTCCGCGGGGGTAAGGCGCAGGTTGAGGGGCACGAGCACCGCGCGCCGCGCGCTGAGGGCGTGCACCGCGGCTACCGCGGCGGGCGTCTTGGGCAACAGCGCGGCCACCCGTTGCCCTGCGGCGATGCCCGCGCGGGCAAACTGCTCTTCCAGACCGCGCGCCCATTCCCCCAATTGGCGGTAAGTGAGCATCCGGTCGCCCCAAATCAGCGCCGCGCGCTCAGGGGAGGAGATGATGCGGGGTGTGAGCCAGTTCATGGGGAATGAAGAATTAGGAATGAAGAATTAGGAATTTCGCGATTCATAATTCGCAATTCATAATTCTTACGGCCACCTCAAAAACTCATCAAAATCGTCAAACCGCGGCGGGCGCTTTTCCAAGAACGCGTTGCGGCCTTCTTCGGCCTCGTCGGTCATGTAGGCCAAGCGGGTGGCTTCGCCGGCGAAAAGTTGTTGCCCCACCAGCCCGTCGTCGGCCAGGTTGAACGCGTATTTCAAAAAGCGGATGCTCATCGGGCTTTTGCGGTTGATGGTCTGCGCCCAGTCGTAGGCGACTTCCTCCAATTGCTCGTGGGGCACCACCGCGTTGACCATGCCCATTTGGTAGGCTTCGTCCGCGGTGTACACCTTTTCCAGAAAGAAGACCTCGCGGGCGCGCTTTTGGCCGATTTGGCGGGCTAAGTAAGCCGAGCCGTAGCCGCCATCAAAACTGGCGACGCGCGCATCGGCCTGTTGGAAGCGGGCGTGTTCCCGGCTGGCGATCGTCAGGTCGCAGACCACGTGCAGGCTGTGCCCGCCGCCCACTGCCCAGCCCGGCACCACGGCAATTACCACTTTGGGCATGAAACGGATCAGGCGCTGGACTTCAAGGATGTGCAAGCGGGGCAGTTCGTAACCGCCCACGTAGCCGCCTTTGACGCGCACCCGCTGGTCGCCGCCCGCGCAAAAGGCCCAGCCGCCGTCCTTGGGCGAAGGGCCTTCGCCGGTGAGCAAAACTGTGCCGATGTGGGTGTCCAGCCACGCGTCGCGGAACGCGTCCAGCAGTTCGTCCACAGTTTCGGGGCGGAAGGCGTTGCGCACCTCAGGGCGGTTGAAGGCGATGCGCGCCACGCCGTGGGCTTTGTAGTAGGTGATGTCGCGGTAATCCTTGGCCTTTTGCCAGTCCGCGGCTTTGTGGATGTGCTTCCAGGTTTCGGGCATCGGATTTCCTCCAGCAGGATGATGGCTCTATTGTAACGCCAAGGGCGCTAAAGGCAAAAACCACAGATTACACAGATTAGCGGTAGTTACCTACCCACAAGCGCATCAGTGGCTTTTCGCCCTCACCTTACCCCCGCTGCGCGCCCCCTCTCCTCTCCCATTGGGAGAGGAGAGGGGGCTGAGCCGCCGCGAAGCAAGGCTCTGGGGGAGTGGTGAGGGCGAGAGAGGCGTAACCTTGCTTCGTGGCATGGCAGCCTTACTGAAATCCTACTTGTTAACTTCGTTTGCAACGCAGGGTAGGTAGTTACGATTAGCGCAGATTTTTTTCTGCGGAATCTGCGAAATCTGCGGTTTCAACCATCCAATCGGTGAAAATCTGTGCCAATCTGTGGATGAAAACCACAGATTACACAGATTAGCGCAGATTTTTTTTTCTGCGTAATCTGCGCCTCCACTTATCCCCCTTTCGCCCGCACCAAAATTATGCTAAACTGAAGGCGTGAATCGTTGGGGCGTTTGGTCGTTACGTCGTTGCGTCGTTGAGTCGTTACGCCGTTGCCCCACGCTATCCACTGAGCACCGTTTACCATTGTCCACTACTCACCGGGCACCGGGCATCATGGCACCGGGCATCATGCCACCATGCACCGGGCATCTTTTCACCTCCTATGTCCACTTTTACTAAAAAAGACCTCCGCTCCACCCTTACCCTCCTCCTCAAAGGCTTGGGCGCGGCGGGCCTCCCCGGCGAAGTGGCCGCCGACGCCGTGAAAGCCGCTGCCGACCGGTTGGACGCGCGCCAGGCGCGGCAAGCCCTGCAGCGCGCCCTGGCCGATGCCGAAGAAGCCTTCCGCGCCGACGCCCGCGGCCGCGGCTGGGGCGACCTTGCCGACGCGGTCCTCCAACTGCCCATCCACAACCTGCCTGCTTTTGAAACCGCACTGCGCGACGCCCTCGCGGCAGGCGACCCCGCGGCCCTGCACGCCGAACTCACGCGCCAGCTCGCCGCCCTTCCCGGCGTGGAAGACCCCGAAGCCGTCGCCGAAGCCGCCCGCCTGTACGCGGCGCGCGTCCTTGATGCCGTCTGGAGCGTCCCTGCCTTTCGCAATGCGGCGCGCGACATCCTCTTTCGCCAGCAGCACGAAGCCCTGCAGCGCCTGATTGCGCTGGTAGAGCGCCTCCCCCGCTGGTGGCGGCTCACCCCTGCGCTCCAGCCCCGGCCCAAAAGCGACCTTGTGGTTGGCGAGCGCCGCGACATCCCCCTCACCGCGCTCAAAGCCCCTGTGCGTTTAGTGCCCTTCGTGGGCCGCGAGCGCGAGCGGGATGACCTGAAGGCCTGGGCTGAAGGGCTGGCAGAAGTCCCCGCCCGTGCCGGCCTGCGCGTGGTCACCGGCCCCGGCGGCATGGGCAAAACCCGCCTGGCGGTGGAAACCGCCGCCGCCCTGCGCACCGAGGGCTGGGAAGCCTTCTTCCTGCCCCCGGAGCCCCTGCGGGGCGCGGCCGACCCGGCCCACCTCAACTCCGCGGCCGAAGCGTGGTTCACACCCCCGCGCCCCACCCTTTACATCTTGGACTACGCGGAGCAAATCGCCCCTGATAACCTGCGCGCTCTGCTGGAAGTCCTCCACGCGACCGCCGTCCGCCGCGAGCACCCCGTCGCCCTGCTCTTCCTCATGCGCCCCGCGCCCGAGCCGGGCTGGGTGGACGAAGTGGCCGCGGTGACCGGCGCGGACGTGGCCTTTGCCGAATGGCTGCGCCGTGCCATCGCCCCCGCCCTGCAAAACCCGCTGCGCCTGCGGAAACTTGACCGCGCCGCCCTGCCCCGCCTGTTTGCTGAAGCCCGCCGCACTTTCATTGAACTGCGGGGGCAGGCGCCCGAGCGGGAAATTACCTACCACGACGCCGACCTGTCCGCCCGCCCCTTGGCCGTGGTGTTGCTGGGCCTGCTGGCCGCCTACGGCCACAAGGTGGCCCGCAGCGCCAGCGAGCAGGCTGTGCTGGAAGACCTGTGGGCGCGCTGGGAAAAGGACAAATGGCGGCGCACCCTGCACGACCGCGGCCTGCCCAAAGCGTGGGAGCCCGACGCCCTACGGATGATAGAAACCGCCTTGGTCGTGGCTACCTTAGGCCGCCGCTTTCACAGCCCGCAGGAACTGGCCGCCTTTTGGGAAGCCCACGACCCGCCCCGGCGCCCCAAGCCCAACGGCGAAACCTTAGCCCCCCGCTGGCTGGCAGCGCAGATGCCCCTGCTCTTCCCCGCGGTGGAAGGGGGCCTTGCGCCGGTCATCGTGCCCGACCCGTTGGCCGACTTCGTCCTTGCCCGGCGGGGGGATTTGCGCGCCCTGGCGCGCACCGCCCTGCCCACAGCGGAGGAAATCCGCCGCGCCCTGCAGGCAGTGGAGCATTTAGTTGAGCATTTGGTGGAAACCGGGCAGGTGGCGGAAAACATCATTGCGCTTGCGCCGCTGGCCTGGCCGTTGGGCCTCTTGCCCCTGCTCCTACGCCTGCGGGAAGCCTACCCTGATGCCGGGCGGGCCCTGGCCGAGGCCCTGGGCGACTGGTTGAAAGCCGCCGCGGAGGAACTGCACCGGGAAGACCCTGCCGCTGCCGCCCGCTGGCTGGACCTGTGGCAAGCCGCCCTGCCCAATGAGGCCAACCGCATCCCCGTGGCCTGGTGGGAGGTGCTTGCCGCGTATTACCGGGCGCGGCTGGCCGCCAGCGCCGATGAGGCCGACAAAGCCATGTGGCAGAACAACCTCAGCGTCGCTTTGAGCGCGTTGGGCAAGCGCGAGGAGGCGTTGGCGGCGGCGGAGGAAGCGGTAGCGATACGGCGGCGGCTGGCTTCGCAAAACCCGCAGGCCTACGCGCCGGATTTGGCGATGAGCCTGCACAATCTGGGCAAATTCCTCTCCGAGATGGGGCGGCGAGAAGAAGCGTTGACGGCGGCGGAGGAAGCGGTGGAGTTGTACCGGCGGCTGGCGGAACAAAACCCGCAGGCCTACGCGCCGTATTTGGCGCTGAGCCTGACCGCTCTGGCGGCGGTGCTTTCCTACATGGGCCGCCGTGAGGAAGCGTTGGCGGCGGCGGAGGAAGCGGCGGGGGTGTACCGGCGGCTGGCGGCACAAAACCCGCA
>JALVVL010000030.1 GCA_027023425.1 Anaerolineales bacterium | reverse complement strand
GCGCTGCCGGGGCTGGTGGGAGTGCTGGCGGCGTGGCTGCCCGCCCGCCATGCGGCGCGCATCCCCCCGGCGCAGGTGTTGCGTGGAGAGTAATCGCGAATGGCGAATTGCGAGTAGCGAATGGCGAGTGGCGAATTGCAGGTGGAGGAGATGAACACAGAAGACACAGAGGAGGTACAGAAAACACAGAATTTTCCTCTGCGTTTCTCTGCGCCTCTGCGTTACCCCCTTGGCGCCCTTGGCGCACAGATTTTTTCTGCGTAATCTGCGAAATCTGCGGTTTCAAAATCCGATCGGTGAAAATCTGTGTCAATCGGTGGATAAAAATCCACAGATTACACAGATTCACGCAGATTGATGAGAGAAACACGGAAGACACAGAGGAAGCACAGAAAACACAGAATTTTTCCTCTGCGCCTCTCTGCGCCTCTGCGTGTCCTCTGCACCTCTGCGTTACCCCCTTTGCGTCCTTGGCGCACAGATTTTTTCTGCGTAATCTGCGAAATCTGCGGTTTTACAATCCAATCGGTGAAAATCTGTGTCCATCGGTGGATGAAACTATCAGATGTAAGATAAAGAAAACCACGCATCGCCCTTGACAAAATGGCGGGGGGGGGTAGAATGTTTTTAGTAATTTACGGGGCCTTAGAATTCATAGCGTTCATGGTGGGGCCAACTCAAATAAAAGATGTGTGGCAAACTGGTCCTACACCCGTAGCACAAACGACAAAACGTGGCTGGCTGCCCAAACCGCTGGCGTGTATACTTATCATGGCGACCGCTTGTACAATTACGTATGGAACAACATGTGGGATGGAAGCAACACGGTTTGCACCCGTGGCTACAAAGGCTTTCATTACAAACAGTACAACTGGGTAACACCGTATGGATGCGGGTGATTAAGTCATGCTCATTCCGAAATAAGGAGACCAACATGCAAATCAAACAGCGCTTTTGGTGGTTTTTGCCTCTAATTCTGATAGCCGCATTTGGCGTTTTGGCCTATAGCCCCTCAAAGACCTACGCTAAAACCTCTGAAATGTTAGATGAAGGGTATGGACTTCACGGTTATATGCGCCAGTCGGCACCAATTACCCCCGAAATCCGCGTACAGGCTGTAAGAGTAACCGCTAACACCGTCTTTGCAACTCTGTGCATTAAAATGCCAACCTCGGAACCATGGAACCCTTATGCTACCTTGCGAGTGAACGGCAATGTTATCCCCAATTCGGGGTTTAGGTTGCTTCATGCCAAAGACCCCGACGTTATGAAATCCTTGATCCGCTGCTATGAGTTTACCTTTCCGTATAAGGTGCGCGGCACTTCTCTTCAGCGCGCGACTATCAAACTGGAAAACTTATGGCTGGAACTCGGTAGAGGATACTGGGATAAACACGCGGTAGCCAAGATCAACGAGCGTGCTCAAAAGTTCGCTCCTGGACTGAATTTTGAAATAGTTCACGTGCGGGGGCAGAATGGTGGCGGCGCTTATATCAAATTCCACTCTCTGCCACCTGGGATTAGCCCAGAGGAAGCAACCCGACTTATCCAGCGCTTGGGCATTGACGAAATTCCGGTAAACTGGGAAACCGAAATCACCCTCAATAAATAAAAAAAGAGTGGTAAATTTATCCCATCACGGGTGACCCCACTATTGTCGTCCGTGATGGGATTTGTTTTTGGGGTGTGTTCAAACATTGCCGGGGACAAAGCACCTTTCATCAAGCCTTTCTTGCAGGAGAGTGCACCGTGAAAAAGTGGTTGATCTGGGCTTTGCTTACCATTGCACTAACGGCTTGCAGTAAAGCGGCGCCGCTTTCTCATGATGTGGCAACTACAAGTTTTGTAAAACCCACGATCACTCTTACCGCCACAGATACAGCGACTTTCACTCCAACGGCATCCCCTACCCCTGCACCCAGCCCTACGCCAACGCCGACAGTCAGTTTGAGTGATAAAATAAGTTTAAACGACAAAGCCGTATTTTCGGGTGAAACTTACAAAGACTACACCATTGTCAAGCCCGGGCAAAAATTTGTCAAAACATGGCGGTTGACCAACACCGGCCGCACAACATGGAACACGGCTTACTTCCTGCACCGCGAGGCGGTACAAGGTCATCCCTTAGCATCTGCCGAGCGAGTACCATTGCCCACGCAAGTAACTCCCGGAGAAACGGTAGAAATTCCCGTCGCTATGAAAGCCCCTGAAAAGACGGGCATTTACAGCGAACGATGGACTTTGCGTAACCCCCAAGGCCAAATCGTGCCTGTGGGGATGGGACGCTACATTTGGGTAATCATCCGTTCCTGCGCTCCGACTGGGCCCTGCCCAAGCATCCCGACGAGTTCAGGAGGCAAGGGAAGTGCTACCAATCAAGGTATTACGATGAAATTGTTGAATTTCACCACCAAAAATGGAGAAGCCGATGCATCGGTTTGCATCGTCAACCCGCCCACGCCAAGGCACATGCCTTTTCTCCCCACCAAACTTTTGTTAGACGACAAATCCATTGATATTTCAGGCGAAACGTACATCCGCCCCGGCTGTTATATCCTTTCTTTCCCTGTAGATCCCGCGCAAGTGCAGGCCGCCCATTCCATCAAAATAGTGATAGGCCAAATCCGAATTCCGGGTGGCCCGCCCGATGCCAATGCCGCTTGCGAGAAAGCGCACGATGTGTTGGTCAAACGTTACGCCGGCCTTGATTTTGTATGCCACTTCAGTATGGCGGGGTATTACACCAACCTGAAATTGCCCGCCGGCATGACCAAACAACAGGCTGATCAAATTATCACAGATGCCATTGAGGGAGCCATTTACGGACATTGGGTGTTGAAGGTGCGTTAGCCATGCGCTTTGTCGCCCGTTTTTTGCTATTCGTGGTATTGCTTGCCTCCGCGTTGGCAAGCGGTTGTAGCCCCCCTTCAAAAGGCGTCCAAGCATCACCCCTTTCCTCGCGAGAAGGCAATCTTCCCTCACAAACTGCTACGGCTTCGCCCGTACGCCTTGAATTGACTTGGGCCTACGCCGATGCCCAACGCCTTGGCTTGGAACTGCGCGTAGAGGGGTACCCCTTGCCGGCTAACTTTGAGATAGATGAGCGATTTTTCCCCATCTCGGCAGTGGATTTGGTCTCAAGGGGAAAACGAATTCCTCTCTACCGGAACTTTGCGATATATGGTGTAAATGCTTCCAACGAAGTCTGGCGTAACGCGCGTGTCTACCTGGCAAAAGAACATCGGCGCGGAAACAAGGTTGATTTTTTGCTCAGTTTCGCCTACTTTGGCAAAGAGGCGAACAGGTTGGTGAATCAACCCGTCGCTGTGCGGGTGGAACTCGGGGAGTTCCAAATAGACGTGGCTCCGGGAGTGAAAATCACCCTCCCGGCGCAAGGTGTTTTCACCTTACCGATATCTTTTTCGCCTTCCAACCCTCCATGGCGAACCTACGGGCCTCAGCCAGCCATGGAAGCCGAAGGCGTTACCGCCGAACTGAAGCGATTGTTCATCAATCCTTCAACAACCTGGTTTGACGCTTGTCTGAGTTACCCCGATACGCACCAATGGATACCTGTTGGAGCGTTAAACATCGGCGGACGCGTTGTGACTGCTGATCCGCGTGACACGCATGACCTCGTTCCCTTCAATCCACACAATGCTCAAGAAATTCTCACGGCAACACGTCGGTGCTTTGCCTTTACCATTCCCTTGTTCTTCCCGCATAGATTAGAACAGTCTTTCCAGGTGGGTATTAGCCAGATAAAAATTACACGCACAGATAGCAACTTCCTTCGTATGGAAGAGTGCGAAACAGCGAAGCGGAAGGTTGAAGGCGAATTTCCCGGAGTAACTTTGCGCTGTCTTACTTTTCAACTCAGAGGACGACGTCAGATCTGGTTTGAGATCGTGAGTCTTCCTCCCTCGCTGAATCGCGCGGTTGTCTACAACCATATGTTGAACGCCCTGACTACCACCTTGACTCACGGCTGGTATTGGCAAATTCAACCCTAAACGCGCCAACTTCCTGCTCAGAGCGTTGTGCTGGGAGACGAACTGGCTGCTTGTATGGTTAGAGAGGTGACTACTTGGGGCATTGGCGCAAGAGAACCGAGAGAACGAGGAAACAGGCAATCCGCCGGACGTAGAAATCACGTCCCACGCTTGACAAAATAGGGGTAAATGAAAACACCCTGTTGGGAATTGGCAACAACAAGTGCCTAAACAGAAAATGGCGTCTTTCCCCCAACGCGCAATCAGTGCTCAGTGCCCGGTGCACCGCCCCAACGACCTACCGACCCAACGACTTGCCGACCTAACGCCCCAACGACCAACGCCTAACTCCCTCCCGAAACCAAAATTTCCTCCGCCTCGGCGTTGGAGATGGGGATGCGGCGGACGTCGGCGGGGTCGTAACCTTGATAGCGGATTTTGAGCAGGGCAAGCGGCAGGCGGTGGGCAACGATGGCAACGGTATCGTTGGGGTGCTGAGCAATGATGTCGTCCACAGCGGCATAGACGCGCTTTTGCACCTCGGCGATGGTCTCGCCGCTCGGGGGGCGGGTTTCCCACGGGCGCTCTTCCCAATCACGGAAGGTTTCGGGCCAGCGGCGCATGATTTCGGGCGTCAGCACCCCTTCCCATTCACCAAGGCAGATTTCTTTCAGCCGCGGTTCGGGAATCAGCGGCGCGTCCACCGCCTCGGCAAGTATCTGCGCCGTTTGCCACGCGCGCCGCAACGGGCTGGCGTAAATCGCCGCCGGACGGATGCCCTCACGCTTCCAGCGCTCGGCAAGGGCGCGCGCCTGCGCCAGCCCGCGCGCATTCAGCGGCGGGTCAGCCTGCCCCTGATAGCGCCCTTCTACATTCCAGTCGGTTTCGCCGTGGCGGATGAGTAACAAGCGTGTCATGGTGTCAAGTGCTCCAGTGTCAAGTGCTCAGGTGTCAAGTGAAGGTGAACGGTGCCTAATTCCTAATTCCTAATTCCTCACTCCCTCACTCCCCTCTTTTCCCTATACTCCGGAATCGTCACCATTGGCGGGCGCTCGTGCTCAATCACCTCCCGCTGGTCAAGGTAGTAGCGGCCCGGGGCGTAGCGAATCAGGTTCATGGTTTTGTTGATGTCTTCCAGCAGGCGGATTTTGTGGCGCTCCTCCAGCCGCTTGATGACAACCTGAATGATGGCAAACGACATAGGCGAAAGGTCGGGCAGGGGCTTGTTGCGATGGATGCGCTCGCGCAGGTCAACCTGCGCAATGGCGCTAAGCCCAAAATGGCTCAGCAGGTCAATCAACAAACCGGTTTCCACGCCGTAGCCGGTGAAAAACGGCAACTGCTCCAGCGCCTCACGCCGCCCCGCGTATTCGCCCGAAAGCGGCTGAATGAAGCCCGAAAGTTCGGGGAAGAACATGTTGAGCAACGGGCGGGCGGTGAGTTCGGTCACGCGACCGCCGCCGCCTGCCACAATTTTATCCCCCTGCTTCAACGGGCGGCGGTAAAAGCCCTTCACATACTTGATTTTAGGATTGGTGAGCAACGGCCCAATGATGCCGTACACAAAGCGGGGGTGAATGTTGCTGATGTCGGTGTCAATCCATGCGATGATGTCACCCTTGAGCACGTAAAGGCTCTTCCACAGCGCCTCGCCCTTGCCGTGAAAAGCGCCGTGCTGGGGCAAAATTTCTTGGTGGATGTAAACTGGAATGCCCAACTCGGCGGCGATTTCGCGGGTGTAATCCACCGAGCCGCTGTCAATCAGCACCATTTCATCCAGCAGCGGAAAATCCTCCATGAGTGCCTTTTTCACTGTGCTGATGATTTTGCCAATGGTGGCTTCTTCGTTGAGCGCCGGAAGGCCAAGGCTGATGGTAAGCCCCTGCTGTTCTTTGAGGCGCACCAAGCGCTCAAGGTCGGCAAATTCCTGACTGCGGAATGTGTTTTCGGCAAACCAACGGTCAACCACAAGGCTGATCGGCCGGCGGGCGGTGCGCTCTTCGGCGCGGCGCTCAGCGGCTTCTTGCTTCGCTTCCGAAGCGGCGGGCTTGACAATGAGCAACGTGGCCGGAATGTCGCGCACAAGGCGCTCGGCGCGCGGCGAAAGCAATTTCCCCGGCGGGTTGTTGCGGCTGGAAGCGCCCATCACCACCACGTCGTAAGAGGCGCTTTCGTTGAGCACCGCGACCTCCATTTCCTCCATCGTGGTCACGGTGCGGGTGACGGGCTTGAGGCCGCGCAAAACCGCCCCAAATTGGGCAAAAAGCCGCTCATCGGCATCATAGGGCGCTTCGCTGGTGGCATGCAGTAGAGTAATTTCGGCGTGGGTGTTTTCGGCCAAGGTAAGGGCAACACGCAGGGCTTCGTGGTCGTAAGAAGTGCCGCGGACGGGGAGCAAAATCCGCTTGACCTTCGTCCAATCGGTGGCACGCCAGCGCCGCGCCACCACCAAATGGCAGGGCAAGCCGTCAAGCGCCGGGCTTTCTAACGAAGGAATAGCCTCGCTCGGCCAAGGCACAAGCAGGGTATCGGCGTGTTCGCGGCGTGCCTCTTCGCAAAAGGCAGGCCAAATTTGGTCACGATGGCGGGCGATGGAATGGACAAAAGCCGCGGGCACGTCATAGCGGCGGAGCAATTCGGAAATGGCTTCGCGCAAACGGCTGAGCGGACCTGCCGCGGCGCTCAACGGCTCATCCGGCGGCACGGCTTTGACCAGCAAAACCTCAATTTGACCGCGCACGTGGTCGTGCGCCAAAATGTGCGCCAGCGGAAGCAGAAACTCCGCTTCTTCAGGCGTTGCAACCGCAACCAATACGCGGGGCATTGCGGGGGAAGTAGGTTCGTTCATAAGGTGCTCCTGTGTCAGGTGATCCGGTGTCAAGTGATCCGGTGTCAAGTGATCCAGTGTCAAGTGATCCAGTGTCAGGTGCTCCAGTGTCAGGTGCTCCTGTGTCAGGTGCTGCGGTGCTCGGTGAGGAGGGGGATGACGAGGTTGTCTATGATGGCGTCCCAGGTGAAATGGTTGAGAACGCGGCGGTGGAGGCGGTAGATGGGGTCGGAGCGCAAGCGCTCGGCAATGCGGGCGGCGGCTTCGGCGGGGTCGCCTTGGGGGTCAAACAGCGTAGCAGTGTCGTTTGCGCTTTCGCGCACCGGCGGGATGTCGGCGGCGAGCACCGGCAAGCGCACCAAACCGGCTTCCAAAACCGGCATACCAAAGCCCTCCCGCAGGCTGGGGAAAAGGAGCGCATCAGCCAAAGCGTACCATTCCGCCATCATGGCATCGTCAATCAAAAGTGGCTCGCCACCTTCACCGTGCTCGTAGAGGAAATGGACGCTGTTTTCCAGCCCCAATTCCGCCCGCAGGGAGCGCAATTGCGCCAGATAAGCGGCGTTGGTGGGGTTGTGAGGCCCCGGCGGGCCGGTAACGACCAAATTCGGGTTAGGAAAGTGCTCACGCAAGGCGGCAACGAGGCGGATGGCAAATTGGATGTTTTTGCGGCGGGTGATGCGCGCCGGCAACAGCAACAGCGGCTCGGCTTTCCACAAGCCGAGTTCGTCGGCAAGGCGGCGGGTAAGGGGAGTTAGGCGGAGCAACTGCTCGGGCGCAACCCCCGGCGGCACCACCGCAATTTCGTCCTCAGCGATGCCGAGCAGGCGGGCAAGTTGCCCGCGCCGATGCTCCGAAACCACAACATAGCGCGTATTGCGCCAAGGCGTCCGCAACAAATCCCACGGGAAGCCCGGATGCAATTGTGGGATGTAAAGTTCATCCAGCCAAGCGAAATCGTGGCACCAGCCGATGAGGCGGTATCCCTCTGCGGCGAGGTCGTGCAATGCCGCGGTGAGCGGCAAGTTCTTGTGCAGGGTGAGGGCATTGTGCACAATGAAAACATCCTGCGGGGAAACCGCGGCGCGCAACGCCTCACGCAAACGAGCGCGGAGGGATTCAAAGCGCGGCGTCACCTTCCCTGCGGCGAGTTCCTCACCCACGGCAAGCACCTCAGGGTGCCGCGAACCGGCTTCAGGAATTTGCAAAAACGCCACTTTAGGATGGAAGGCCTCGCCCTGCCCGGCAATCACCTGCACGCGAAAGCCGCGCTCGGTCAACAAACGGGCATGGTGGGCAATGGTAATTTCCACACCGCCGATTGTCGGCGGCCCGGCGTAATGGATAATGTGGATGGTATTCATGGCGCTCCGGTATCAAATGTTTCAGTGTCAAGTGTTCCGGTGTCAAGTGCTCCGGTGTCAAGTGCTCCGGTCGGGGGATTAAAACCACAGATGGCACAGATTAGCACAGATAACACAGAGCAGTTAAAAACCCTCTGTGCTTTCTGTGGATTTTCTGTGTTTTCTGTGTTCTTTCTATCTTTTTGCTAAATCGGTGTGTCTTTCGCAATCCGCAGATCAACTCCCAAACCGATGACGAAGCAGGTAATCCAAGTTTCGTTCCAACGTGCTAAAGCCAAAATAGCGGCGGGCAATTTCGTAATTGTGCTCGGTCATTTTGGCAACCTTTTCGGGGTTGTGAAGCAGTTCCCGCGCCGCCTCAACCGTGGCATCATTGACAAAATCCTCAAACGCCACCACTTCAAACCCTTTCGGCTGGATGTCTATGCGAAATATGCCGTAGGCGCTCATCACTAACGGGCGGCGGTAGTAAATCGTCTCCAGAAATGCGTTTCCAAAGCCTTCTACGGCGGAGGGGTAAGTGACAAGGTCGGCGGATTGGTAAGCGTCGCGCAGCGAAAACACCGGCGAGCCATCGGGCAGGACGCCGCGCTCATAGTTGAAATGATGCTCGCCAAAGCGCACATCCACGCCGAGCAACTGGGCGGTTTCGGCCAGGTAGTGCTGGTACTCGTTCCCTTCGTCGCCGCTGGCATGGGTAATCAGCAACACCGCAGGCTCACCAAGCCGCCGCACAAGTTCAATTGCGTGCTCAATGCGCTTGCGCGGCACAATGCGCGTCGGTTGCAGGATGAAATGCACATCCTCGGGGATGCCCATCACCTTCCGCACCTGCGCCGTTACCTCATCAGGCGGCGGTGGCGGGTTTTCAAAATCCATCACATTTGGCACCACGGTAGAACTCAGCCCAGTGCGCCAAGCGAGTTCGCGCGCCGCGTAGGTGTTGATCGTCACATGGGTCACTTGATGCAAAGCAGGTGGGAAAGCCGCGCGCAAAAAATCGCCCGCCGCGGAGCGCAGGTAGCGCGTCCGCTCCCACCAAAAATCGTGATGATGGCCGATTGTGCAAATGTCATCCTCGGCGATCAACTCGGTCAACGCCAGCCCCAGCGGAATGTTGACCGGCAGCGAAAGGGCGTTCTCGGCAATCAAAATGTCAATGTCAAATCGGTCTATGAACTCCCGCAGGCGGTCTTTGAGGTGCTGGCGAAGGCGGTGGATTGTAGCCGTGGTATCGTCGGAGCGGGTGTAAGTGTCAAAAAGCGCCTGAGTAAGGCGCAAAATTTCCTCATTTAGGAAAAAAGCCTCTTCCACCACCATGCTTCGCTCGGTGGGGCGGTCGCTCAAGCCGCTGAAATAAAAGCACTCGTGCCCCATCTGTGTGAGCACCTCTGCCCACTTGCCGATTTCCAGCGAAACGCCGTCGGTGCCGGCAATGCGCGTGGAGACAAAGCCGATGTTTAGTTTTTTCTTTTTCTGCGATGAAACATCCCTGCATTTGCTCATAGGATTATCCTTGTGGAAGAGGAGTCGGGCTTGAATTGGCGGCTTTCTCAACCAGCGCCGCGAGAGTGGGAGAAACGGCTTCGTAGGAAAAGTGGCTGCGCGCCACCTCGTAATTGTGCTCCACCATGCGGCGGCGGCGAACAGGGTCACACAGGACCTCAATCACCTTATCAACCACCTCATCGTCAACGACGCCCTCAATTTCTATCAAATCAAAACCAAGCGGCGCTATATCTTGATTGTACACCGAATAGCGGTTCACCAGCACGGGCAAACGAAAGTAAATCGCCTCCAGCAAAGCATTGCCAAATCCCTCATAGAGGCTTGGGTAAGTGACAAAATCGGCATGGACATAAGCATCCCAAAGGCTGTAATACTTCACGCCTTCAGATATAGTTGCGCTGGGATGGAAGCGATCCGCGGCATAGAATAAAGGAACGCGCCAGCGGCGCGCCAATTTTTGCAAATGGTTGAAGTAGTCAAAACCTTCATCGCCCGCGGGATGGCTTATCAACAGCACAGGCTCTTTGCCGCGCAAACGCCGCTTGCGCCGCCGCAAGCCGCGCACAAGTTCAAGCGAAAGTTCAATGCCCTTGCGCCGGACAACGCGCGTCGGCTGTAGCACCAACAAATGCTCATCCGAAAGCCCAAGCGAAGTGCGCAAATCGCTGTTATGGGGGGTAATGCCCGGCGCCGCGTGCGAAAAATCAAACACATTGGGCACAACCGTGCTGGGAATGCCAAAACGCGCTTGCAAATCGCGCTGCGCGGCGCTGTTGATGACCACATGCACCACATTCGGCAAATCCGGCGGGAAAGTGCTCCTCAACAGTTGGGGAACAGAGCAATGCGCAAAACGGCTCCGTTCCCAATAAAAATCATGGTGGTGGGCAATGGCGGGCATTCCAGTTTCCGCCAAAAAGCGCACCAGCGCCACGCCAAGCGGCAAATGCATGGGAATCGCAAGCGCATTTTGAATTATGAGCACATCCAAGCGATACTCGGCTTGGAACTGCTTAAGCGCGCCAAGCAGAGAATTGACCATCCCCTCCATGAGGACGGAAAAATCCTCCGGCATGGGGCGCAAACCAAAAGCGGCATCGTGAAGCGCCCGGACGGTAGGGTGCGCAAAATGCATTTCGGGCACCAGCATCCCCGGCTGGTGCTCTTCGTCAAGCGCCCCTGCGCAGAAAAATGTGTTGTGACCTTGCCGCCGTAAAATGGTGCTCCACTTCGTAGTTTCTAACGAAACCCCGTCCGTTCCCGCAAAGCGTGTGGAAACGAAGCCGAGATTCATCCTCAGCCTCCGATAGCCGCCATGTGGCGAGGGGTTCTCCTACATTGCTTATTATATCTCTTTGCCAAAGCGTTGAGTGCGCCCTGCGACTGAAGTCACGGGCTACAGGTTGCGAAGTCCACCTGCGTGGACTCCATCGCTCATCGGTGAAAAAAATTTACGTTCGCTTACGGCACAGGCGGGTAGTTACAACTGTTTTCGGGCGCCCCATGCCCGCGAGGGCGCAAGGCGCAAATTTTGCCCCAAACTCATGCTATAATCACCCCAAGCCTTTGGAGGAGCAACACGTGGCACGTTCCGGCATTTTTGAAATAAAAGGCATTGGCGACGGCTTGCTGGTCACGGTAAAGAGCGGCGCTGAATGGCAAGCGGTGCACACAGCCCTGCGCAACCACTTTTCAGAGCGCGCCGCCTTCTTCAAAGGCGCTCGCGTGGCGCTGGACCTCGGCACCATGCCGCTTTCAGCCAAAGAACTGGAAGCCCTGCGCGCCGACTTAGAGCGATTGGGCATTGAACTTTGGGCGGTTGAAGCCGAATCGCCCAAAACGGTGAAAGCCGCGCGCGCCCTCGGCTTGGCAACGCGCGTGCCGCGCCCCGAGCCGGGCAAAACAAAGCCCCGCCGCGCCGCTCAGCCATTGGGCGAAGAGGCTATCTTGGTGCGCGGCGCCCTTCGCTCCGGAATGCGGGTAGAATTTGCAGGGCATGTGGTTGTGTTAGGGAATGTGCACGCGGGCGCAGAAGTAGTCGCCGGCGGGAATATAATTGTGTGGGGCCGCTTGCGCGGCTTAGCCCATGCCGGTGCGTGGGGCAACCGCGAGGCGGTCGTCTGCGCGCTGGAACTTTCCCCCACGCAACTGCGCATTGCCGACGTCATCGCCGCCCCTCCCGCCGAACAAGCCGCCCCACAGCCCGAAATTGCCTCCCTCAAAGGCAACCAAGTGGTCGCCGAACCGTGGGACTCCTCCCCCTAATCCCTCAGTCCCTCAATCACTCAATCCCTCTCACCAAGGACTACCCTATGGGCAAAGTTCTCACAATTACATCCGGCAAAGGCGGAGTTGGCAAAACCACCACCACAGCAAATATCGGAGCCGCACTCGCCGGCTTGGGCAAAAAAGTGGTCTGCATAGACGCCGACATCGGCTTGCGCAACCTTGACCTTGTGTTAGGGTTGGAAAACCGCATAGTTTACGACTTGGTGGACGTGGTGGAAGGCAGATGCCGCCTGCGGCAAGCGATGATTCGCGACAAACGCTTGCCCGAGTTATACCTCATACCAGCAGCGCAGACGCGCGACAAAACCGCCGTTTCGCCTTCCGATATGGTTGAAATTTGCGATGAATTGCGCCGCGAATTTGACTGGGTGCTGATTGACTCGCCCGCAGGCATTGAACGCGGCTTCCGCAACGCTATTGCCCCTGCCGATGAAGTGGTGGTAGTCACCAACCCCGAAGTTTCCTCGGTGCGCGACGCCGACCGTATCATCGGATTGATTGAAGCCGAAGAAAAAGGCCCCGCGCGGCTGATTATCAACCGTCTTGACCCGCGCATGGTACGCAGCGGCGATATGCTCTCGGTTGAAGATGTGGTAGAACTACTTGCCATTGAACTGTTAGGCGTGATACCCGAGGACGAATCAATTGTGATCAACACCAACCGCGGGATGCCCGTGGTGCTTAATCCTAAAAGCAAAGCCGGGCAAGCGTTCCACAACATCGCCCGCCGCCTGCTGGGCGAAAAAGTGCCGTTCATGCCAATTGAAGAAGAAAGCGGCGGGCTACGCAAACTGCTGGGGCGCTGGCTGAGAGGAGGCTAAAATGGGCTGGTTTGAGCGCCTCACCGGGCGCGAACGTAGCGCCAAAAAAGCAAAAGACCGGTTGCGCTTGGTGCTAATTCACGACCGCACAGACCTCCCCCCGGCGCGCCTTGAAGCGCTTAAAGACGAACTCATCGCCGTTATCTCGCGCTACGTGGAAATTGAGCCGCAAGCGGTTGAAATTCAACTTTCACAAGACGGACGCGAGCAATACCTCGTCGCCAACATCCCCCTAAAATCTCCGGGACGGCGCCGTTCCTAACACCATGTCTGGATATTCTTGGGAACAGTTTGACTTCGTGCTGCTGGGTTTGGTAGCCGCGCTGGTGATTTTTGGGGTTGTGGTCATTTATTCCGCTATCGCGGGCAACGTGGTGCTCGCCGGGTTGGTGAAACGCCAAATCATCTACGCTATCATCGGCTTCGCTGTCCTCATCATAACGGCTTTGATTGACTACCACTACTGGGCATCGTTCAGCAAGTACCTTTACATTGCCACTTTTGGCCTGCTCGCCATCCTCGGCGTGGTCGGCAAAGCGGTCTACGGCTCTGCCCGCTGGATTGACATCGGCGCTTTTTTCATCCAGCCCTCCGAAATTGCCAAAATCGTCACCATCCTCGTGTTGGCAGATTTCTTCAGCAAACACCGCCACCAAATCCACCAACTCCGCTGGGTGGCGATAAGTTTTTTGCTCACCATGGGCTTGGTGGGCTGGATTTTGATTCAGCCCGACCTGAGCACTTCCATCACAATTTTGGTCATCTGGTTTGGAATGCTCTGGGCGACCGGCCTGACGTGGAAACACTTGGCTTTGTTTGGAATTATCGGAGCAATTGCGCCATTTGTGGCGTGGCCTTTTTTGGCAGACTACCAAAAGGCGCGCGTCATCAACTTTCTCTTCCCAAACCCCAACGCCCGCCACGGCGCAATTTACAACGTTCAGCAGGCGCTCATCAGCCTTGGCTCCGGCGGGCTTTTCGGCGAAGGCTACCGCCACGGCACGCAAGTGCAACTCCGCTTCTTGAAAGTGCGCCACACCGACTTCATCTTTTCCGTCATCGGTGAAGAATTTGGGTTTGTGGGCGCGGTGACGGTGCTGATTTTGCTCCTGCTGGTGATATGGCGGATTTTGCGGATAGCGCGCACCGCACACGACACCACTGGCGCGCTGATAGCCTACGGCGTCGCAGTGATGCTTTTCTTCCACATGGCAGTCAACGTGGCGATGAACATCAACCTCATCCCCGTAACGGGCTTGCCCCTGCCGTTCATCACCTACGGCGGCAGCGCGCTCCTTTCATCGCTTTTGGGCATTGGGCTTGTGGAAAGCGTAGCCATGCGCCGCAAGCCGTTCATCTTCTGAGTAGCGCCAATAGGGTAACGCCAAGGTCGCCAATAAACGCCAAGAACGCCAAGAAAGTAACGCAGAGACGCAGAGGAAGCAGAGGCGCAGAGAGCGCAAAGAGGTTGACGCCAAGGACGCCAAGGATAAAAACCACAGATTACACAGATTAGCGCAGATTTTTCTGAGGAATCTGTGGTTTCAACCATTCAATCGGTGTAAATCTGTGTCAATCGGTGGACAGTAACGCCAAGGAAGTAACGCAGAGGCGCAGAGTAGGGGCGAGGCATCGCCTCGCCCAGAGACGCAGAGAGGAAATTTCTGTGTCCTCTGTGGTTTTCTTACTCAATCGGTGTAAATCTGTGCCAATCGGTGGATGAGAACCACAGATTAACGCAGATTACGACCCTACGACCCCACGACCCCACGACCCTACGACCTAACGACCTAACGACTCAACGACTCAACGACTCAACGACTCAACGACTCAATCCCTCAATCCCTCACTTCCTTCAAGGTGACCCCATGACCACAACAAAACCCGCTCGTGTTCGCTTTGCGCCCTCACCCACCGGCTTTTTGCACCTCGGCGGGGCGCGGACGGCTTTGTACGATTACCTGCTCGCCCGCCAAACCGGCGGCCAGTTCATCCTGCGCATTGAAGACACCGACCGCAAGCGCTACATCCCCGGCGCGGAAGAAGAATTGATGCGCAGCCTGCGCTGGTTAGGGCTGGAATGGGATGAAGGCCCCGACAAGGGCGGCCCCTACGGGCCTTACCGCCAATCCGAGCGCAAGGAAATTTACCAAAAATACGCCCAGCAGTTGGTGGATAGCGGCCACGCCTACTACTGCTTTTGCACTCCTGAGCGGCTGGCGCAAATGCGCAAGGAACAGCAAGCGCGCGGCGAGCCGCCCCACTACGACGGCACATGCCGCAACATCCCGCCTGAGGAAGCGCGGCGCCGCGTGGAAGCGGGCGAGCCCCACGTCATCCGCTTCAAGATGCCCAAAGAAGGCACTATCACCGTCCACGACCTGCTGCGCGGAGACATCACCGTAGAAAACCGCACCTTGGACGACTACATCCTCGTCAAATCCGACGGCTGGGCGCTCTACCACCTCGCCGCAATGGTGGACGACCACCTAATGGGCATCACCCACGTCATCCGCGGCTCCGAATGGCTGCCCACCTTTCCCCTGCACGCGCACATCTACCGCGCCTTCGGCTGGGAAGAGCCGATCTGGGTGCACCTCTCGGTCTTCCTCAAGCCCAGCGGCAAGGGCAAAATGAGCAAGCGCGATGCGGAAGTGTTCCGCAAAGGCCACAAATCCATCTTCATCAAAGACCTTGAAGAACTCGGCTACCTGCCCGAAGCGGTCAACAACTGGATTGCCCTGATGGGCTGGAGTTACGACGACCACACCGAGTTCTTCACTATGCAAGATCTGATTGAAAAATTCTCGCTGGAACGGCTGAAACCGTCGCCCGCGGCGGTCAACTTCTCCAAACTTGACCACTTCAACGGCCTGCACATCCGTGCCCTGCCGGAGGAAGAACTTGCCCGCCGTCTGGTGCCCTACTTCCACGCCGCGGGCTACCCCGACGTCACGGTCGACGACCTGCGCCCCATCGTGCCGCTCATCCAAACCCGCATCACCACGTTGGACGAAGCGCCCAAAATCGCGGGCTTCTTCTTCCGTGAGGATGTGGAGCCGGTGCCCGAGGAACTGATCGCCAAGAAACTGGACGCCGCGCAGTCGGTGGAAGTGGCGCGCCGCGCCCGCGAAGTGCTGGCGGCAGTGCCCGAAGACGCGTTCACGCCCGAAAACACCGAGCCGCCCATGCGCGCATTGGTTGACGAACTCGGCTTGAAAGCCGGGCAAGTGTTTGGCATTGTGCGCGTCGCAGTAACCGGCCAGCGCGTCAGCCCACCGCTGTTTGAAACGCTGGCGATCGTCGGCAAAGCCAAAACCATTGAGCGGATGGATAAGGCGATCAAAATGCTGGAAGCGTTGGCGAAAAAGACGCAGTGATAAGCAACTGAAACGCGAGTTTTTGTTGAGAGACACCGCATGAACGAAAAGCCTGCTTGGAAAGCCGCCGCCGAAGAAGAAATCCGCTTGGGGCTGGAAGAGCGCGCCCGCGGGATGGAAGGCCGCGCGCGGGTGCGTGCCCGCCGCGCCGCCGGGCATGTGCTCGGCGAATACTTCCGCCGCGTGGGCATCCCCGACCCCGGCCCAAACGCCTACACCCGCCTCAAAGTGCTCCTCGCCCAGCGCGACGCCCCCGCCGAGGCGCGCCGCGCCGCACACTTCCTCACAATGAAAGTTAACCTTGACCTACAACTCCCCCCCGGCGTTGACCTTTTCGCCGAAACTCAGCGCTTAGCCCAATCGCTCTTGGGCGAATCGCTGGACTTTCCGGAAAACCATGCGTAAATTCCTGCAATTACTGCTCACCATACTCTTGCTCGCGGTCACGGCAATTGTGCTTTTTGCCGTGTGGAGTTACCGCGTCAAAGGCACGCTCCCATTTCAACTGCCCGGCCTTCCCCAAAGCGCGCTCTACACCCCAACACCCACAATCACCCCCACCCCAACCCCCACGCCGGTGATGGGGAAAGCGGTAATCGCAACGCGGCCGATAGCCGTTGGCGAAAAACTGGGCAAGGAAAACCTAAAACTCGCCCCCATCCCGCAAGCCGAAATTCCCGATGGCGCAACCGCAGACCCAAGGGTGCTGTACGGCCTGCTGGCGCGCCGCCCCATCTCGGCCGGGGAGGTGGTAACGACAAAAATGGCCGTGCCGCCCGGGAAGGTTTTCGGCGAAGGCTCACTGCTTGCCCAAATGCTCAAGCCCGGGCAAGTGGCAATAGCCCTTCCGGTAAAGGACGTCCTCGCCGCAGTAGGGTATGCCCCGCGCGCCGGCGATTTGGTTGACATAGTGGTCACTTTCACCTTTGTGAACTTAGACCAAGATTTCCAAACCAAACTACCCAACCGAGTGCTCGTGCTCGGCGAAAATGTAGAAAACCACACCTACGCCTTCTACCCCGCGGCAGAACTCGGCAAACTTGCAAAGGAAGACCCAGCGATTGCCGTACCGGTTTACGTGATACCGGCAAAAGGGCAAAGGCCGCGCATGGTAGCACAACTCACCATCCAAAACGCACGGGTGCTTTATTTCGGGCACGACCTTTGGCCAAAAACCCCTGTCCCAACGCCCGAAAAAACCCCACGCCCCGCCCCCAAGCCAACCGCAACGCCGGGGCCCCAAAAACCCGATACAATGGTGCTCGCCGTTTCTCCACAAGATGCAGTGGTGCTCAACTACTTCATAAAGCGCCACGCACTCATCACCCTCACCTTGGGCTCAGCCCTCGGCGGGCACGAGCAACCACTGCAGACCGTACCCGTCACACTGGATTACATCGTCCAAAACTTCGGCGTGCCTGCGTCCGCGCCGTTTTCATCCCAACTGCAAGGCAAAAAACCATAGCGGCACACAACCCCATCCCCCAAGGAGGACTCATGGCAAAAAAGCGCCTTCTCACCGGCGACCGCCCCACAGGCAAACTCCATCTCGGTCACTATGTTGGCAGTTTGAAAAACCGCGTTGCCCTCCAAGACCAATACGAATGCTTTTTCATCATCGCCGACCTGCACACCCTCACCACCAAACCAACCAAAGACGACATCGCCCAACTGCGCCACAACATTTTTGAAATTGTGCTGGACTACCTCGCCGCGGGCATTGACCCCGAAAAGAGCACCATTTTCGTCCAATCGGCAATCCATCAAACCTACGAACTCAACCTGATTTTTGAAATGCTGGTAACCCTGCCGCGGCTGACCCGCCTGCCCAGCATCAAAGATATGGCGCGCGCCGCCCACATGGATGACGAAGCCATCCCCTTCGGGCTGGTGGGCTACCCCGTGCTCCAAGCGGTGGATATTCTGCTGCCGCGCGCCCACATCGTACCCGTCGGCAAAGACAACGAAGCCCACGTGGAAATCACCCGCGAAATCGCACGCCGCTTCAACCGCATGTACGGCCAAGTTTTCCCGTTGCCCAAAGCCCTGATAGGCGAAGTGCCCACGCTCATCGGCATTTACGGCAAAGCCAAAATGAGCAAAAGCCTGAACAACGCCATTTTCCTTTCCGATGATGAAGAAACCATCAACCGCAAAGTGCGCCAAATGCACACCGACCCCACGCGCATCCGCCCCGACATCCCCGCCGACCCCGATAAACCAACGAATGTGGTCTTCCGCTACCACGACATTTTCAATCCAAACAAGGAAGAGGTGGAGGAACTGAAAGAGCGCTACCGCAAGGGCAAAGTGGGCGATGTGGAAGTGAAACGCAAACTGGCGCGGGCACTGAACGAATTTTTAGAGCCAATCCGCGAACGGCGCGCCAAATACGCCCAGAACCCCAAATTGGTGGAAGAAATTCTGGTGGAAGGGATTCGGCGTATGCGCGCCGAGGCCGCTGAAACCATGGAACTCGTCCACGAAGCAATGGGCATGTACGGCGTGGAATTAGGCCGCAGGCTGGAAGAGGAAACGCCCCCATCGCCGATTGAAGCGTGAGCCAAATGGCAAAAACCCCTTACCTGCACGACATTCCTTTAGATAAAGCGCGCCGCCGCTTTGATGAGGCGTTGTGCGCCGCGGGCTTAGACCGCGTGCTCGGAAGCGAGCGCCTTCCACTCAGCCCCGAACTCGTGGGGCGCGTGCTCGCCGAGCCGGTTTGGGCAAAAATTTCATCGCCGCACTACCACGCCGCCGCGATGGACGGCTTCGCCGTGCGCTGGGAGCAAACCCAAGACGCGCAGCCTGCCACCCCCGTCACGCTCCGCTACGGCGAGCAGGCACAATATGTTGACACCGGCGACCCCGTGCCCGAATGGGCAAACGCGGTTGTACCGATTGAAGATGTTGAGCCGCTAAACAAAAACGGCGGCATAGAAACCGACGACGTCCGCCACCCTTACGCCATTCGCCTGCGTAAGGCCGCCCGTCCGTGGCAAAACATCCGCCCGTTAGGCGAAGACATCGTGGCGACTTCGTTGGTGCTTCCAGCGGGGCATGTGCTCCGTCCGGTGGATTTGGGCGCAATTGCCGCCTGCGGGCATACCGAAGCGGTGGTGGCGCGCCGTCCGCGGGTCGCCATTTTGCCCACCGGCACCGAATTGGTACCCATCGGAACCAAACCCAAACGCGGCGACATTTTGGAATTCAACTCGTTGGTGCTCGCGGGGCAAATAATCCAATGGGGCGGCGAGCCCACGCGTTTCCCGATCACGCCCGACGACTACGAAATGCTCCGCGCACGCGTTGCCGAAGCCGCCCGCGAGCACGATCTGGTCATCGTCAACGCCGGCTCCTCAGCAGGCTCTGAAGATTACACCGCCCGCGTGGTGGCTTCGCTGGGCGAACTGCTGGTGCACGGCATCGCCGTCCGCCCCGGCCATCCGGTCATCATGGGGATTTTGCATGTGGAAGGCCGCGCCGTGCCGGTGATCGGCGCTCCCGGCTACCCCGCCTCAGCGGCGCTCACAGGCGAAATTTTCGTTGAGCCACTGCTGGCGCGCTGGCTTGGGCGCAAACCCCATCGCCCGCAAACGCTCAAAGCGCACCTAACCCGCAAACTCGCCTCGCCCGCCGGAGACGATGATTACGTTCGTGTCGCCGTGGGCAAGGTGGATGACAAATGGCTCGCTGCGCCGTTGGCGCGCGGCGCGGGCGTGCTCACCTCGTTGGTGCGCGCTGACGGCATTGTGATTGTGCCGCGCGGCTTGCAGGGCTACGACGCGGGCGCCGAGGTAGAAGTGCGCCTTTACCACCCGCCGCACGAACTTGAAGACACCATCTTTGCCATCGGCTCGCACGATGTGATTTTAGACCTGCTGGCGCAGTTTTTGAGCGCGCGCAACCGCCGCCTCGCATCGGCGCATGTGGGCAGTCTCGGTGGATTGGTCGCCTTGCGCCGCGGCGAAGCCCACATAGCCGGCAGCCACCTTTTAGACCCCGAAAGCGGCGAGTACAACTTGGCATATGTGCGCCGCTATTTGCCGAACACGCCTGTTGTGCTGGTTGGGTTTGTGGAGCGCGAGCAGGGGTTGATGGTGCTCCCCGGCAACCCAAAGGGCATTCGCGGCTTGGAAGACCTGCGCCGCCCCGATGTTACATTTGTGAACCGACAACGCGGGGCGGGCACCCGCGTTCTGCTGGATTACCATCTCAACCGCCTTGGCATCAAACCCGAAGAAGTGCGCGGCTACGAAATGGAAGAATTCACCCACTTGTCGGTCGCTGCGGCGGTCAAAACCGGGCGTGCCGACTGCGGCTTGGGCATACCAGCCGCCGCACAGGCTTTAGGGCTGGATTTCATCCCACTTTTCCATGAACGGTACGATTTGGTGATACCAAAACGTTTTTACAATTCCCTCTTGCTGAAGCCGTTGCTGGAAGTTTTGGAGGATGAGGAGTTTCGCGCGGCAGTGATGCGCCTTCCCGGCTACGATGTTTCGCCAATGGGCAAGGTAATTGCCGAGCAGTAAACAAAAGCCACAGATTACACAGATTGGCACAGAGGAGAAGATTAGCGATTTAGGATTTGCGGAAGGACGCCAAGGAGTTAACGCAAAGACGCAGAGGAAGCAGAGGCGCAGAGGGCGCAAAGAAAATTTTCTGTGTTTTCTGTGGCGTTTCTGTGTCTTCTGTGGTTTTTCCTTCAATCGGTGTAAATCTGTGTCAATCAGTGGATGAAAACCACAGATTACACAGATTAGCACAGATTTTTTGCGGAATCTGTAAATTTCTGTGCTTTCTGTGTTTTTTCAATCGGTGTAAAATCTGTGTAATCGGTGGATAGTAACGCAAAGAGAGCGCAAAACAGATGCCTGCGAAGAAAAACTTAACCTTGCAAGACGCCATCAACGCGCTTGAAAAGGGGAAAAACGAAGAGGCGCGGCAAATCCTTACGCGGTTACTCAAAAGTGAGCCGGAGAACCCGGAATACTGGCTATGGATGAGCGCCGCGGTGGAAGGGCACAAAGAAAGGCGCTATTGCCTCCAAAAAGCACTCGCCATAGAGCCAGACTACGCCCCGGCGCGCAGGGGGCTGATTTTGATGGGCGAACTTCCGGCCGAAGACATCACCCCTTCCACAGTGGCCGAGCCTTTCGCTTGGCAAAAGCGCCTAAAGCCCCCGCCCAAAGCACCAACCCAAAAGCGCACTTCCCCGCCAAAGCAAGCGTTAGTGGCCGTTGGGGCAGTAGCCCTGCTCATGTTGCTCGTCTGGGCGGCCTGGGGCACATGGCAAAAAATACGCCCCGTACACCTTGCCACTCCACAACTCCTCATCAACACAACTTTCACCCCCACACCACCGCCAACCAAAACCCCCGCGCCTGTAAATCCGCTCACGCTTGGCAAACCAACCCCATTGGAAAAATTGCTCGCTGCTACTTACACCCCAACACCGCTCGCTGTGAAAACTCCTCACTTGATAGAGGCCTTTAGGCTCGGCCTGAGAGCAATGGAAAACAAGCAGTGGGATGAAGCGGTAAGGTACTTCAAAGAAACGTTGGAAAGCGAAAACAAACCCGCCGCGGATGTGCACTTTTACTTGGGCGAGGTATACCGCCAAACTGGGAAATGGGACAAAGCCGAACAAGAATACAACGCCGCCCTCAAAGCCGAGCCGGATATGGCCGCCGCGCTCGTCGGGCTGGGGCAAGTGCTTGAGCAAAAAGGCAAAGACCAACAAGCCCTTGAAATGCTCAATCAGGCGGCCGAAGCCCAGCCCAACTACGGCCTAACTTACCTCGTCCGAGCAAAATGGTTTCTAAATCACAAAGAACCGCAAAAAGCCCTCCAAGACCTCTCCAAGGCCGAAAAATACCTGCCCGGCTCGCCGCTGGTTGCGCTCTACCGCGCCGAGGCATATTTGGCAATGCAGGATTACAGGCACGCACTTGAACAAGCAAAACTGGCAAACAGCCGCGACATCACACTGCTGGAGGCCTACAAAATCATAGGCCAGTGCGAACTTGAAACCGGCAACGCCGGGGAAGCGGTCAAATACCTCCGCACCTACCTGACCTACGCCCCTGATGACGCAGAAGGGTATTTGCTGTTGGCGCGCGCCTACCACAACCTCGGCGAGGAGAAAAACGCCCTGCTGGCCGCCCAAAAAGCGGCGAAAAAAGCCCACTCGGTGGAGACCTACCGCAAGATCGCCCGCCTTTACCTCAAGGCCGGTAAACCCGCCGACGCCGTAGACTTGCTCCGCAGCGCCGTTCGCCTTGCGCCAAAGGACTTCCAGACAAAAATTCTGCTCGTAGAAGCCCTGCTTGCAAATGACGAAGCGGGCAAAGCCTTCAAAGTGCTCCATGAAATGGAAGGTTCGCTCAAAACACAAGAGCAAACCTACACCTTCTATTACTGGCGGGCAAAAGTGTTGACCGCACTGAGCGGACAAGGTCCCAAAGTGAAAGAAGCCGCCGTGCGCGATTGGCAGCGCGTCCTAAATGCCCCCCAAGACATCATCCCGGATGAATGGCGCAAAGAAGCCCAACGGCAACTAAACCTCCTGCTCACCCCACAACCTTCACCAACACCATGAAACAAGAAAACGCCCCTTTCCACCCCCTCAAAGGCCCATACCTGCGCCAAATTTCGCCCGGCGACACCTTCGTCGGCTTTTATGTGGTGCGGCGCAAGGACTTAGAGCAATTTCGCGACCCCAGCCGCGGCCGCTACCTTACGCTCATTTTGGGCGACCGCACAGGTCAACGCCTCGCGCGCGTGTGGGAAAACGCAGAAACCGTCGCCGCACAGGTTGAAGTCGGCTCGGTGGTCAAAATTCAAGGCGAAATGGAAACCTACATGGACAAGCCGCAGATCCGCGTTTTGCGGATTAGGCCGGCGCGCGAAAGCGAATATGACTGGCGCGACATGCTCCCCACTTCGCAGCGCGACACCGAGGAAATGCTGAACGAGGTCTACGCGGCGATAGAAACCATCAAAAACCCCCACCTGCGAGCGCTGCTTGAGCATTTCTACCACGATGAAGAATTTGTGGAAGCGCTACGCTGGGCACCGGCGGGGCGCAAAGTCCACCATTCCTACCTCGGCGGCCTGCTGGAGCATCTAACTGAGATGCTGGCAATTGCCGAGACCGTGCTCCGCCTCTACCCCGAAATTGACGCCGATTTGCTGCGCGCGGGCATTCTCCTGCACGACATAGGCAAAATTTACGAACTCAGTTGGGGAATGAGCATTGAATACACCCCCGAAGGTCGGCTGATAGGGCATGTGGTGCTCGGCGATGAATTGATAACCTCCGCAATCGCGCAGATCCCCGACTTCCCGCCCGAGACCGCCATGCGCCTGCGCCATATGGTGCTGGCCCACCACAACCGCTACGAATGGGGCGCACCGCGCCGCCCACAAACGCTTGAGGCGATTGCCCTTGCAAAAATTGATGACCTGAGTTCCCAAGTCAACCGTTTCAAACTCCTGCTGGAGCAGAGCGAGCCGGGCGAAGTTTGGACACCTTACGACCATCTGCTTGAACGCAGATTGTACGTGGGCGAACCGGAAACGGAAACCGCAGATTCCACAGATTAGCACAGAAAGAACGCCCTAACGACCCAACGACCCAACGACCTAACGCCCCACGAACCATCAGTGGACACCCAACATTTGATAGCCTCAGCCCAAAAGGGCGATTTAGAAGCCTTCAACCGTCTGGTGATAGCCTATCAGGACGCGGTATACAACCTTGCCTACCGAATCTTGGGGGAACGTGACGCGGCGGAAGATGCAACCCAAGAGACTTTTTTACGCGCTTGGCGCAACCTAAAAAAATACCGCGGCGGCTCATGGCGAGGCTGGCTTTTCCGCATTGCAACCAACATTTGCTACGATCATCTCCGCTACCGGCAACGCCGTCCCCAAGTGCCGTTGGAGCCGCCCGATGAAGCCGACGCGCCCGATTCGCCTGCATGGCTCGCCGACCGCTCGCCCAACGCCAGTCCCGAAGCCCAAGCAGAGCAAGCCGACCTCCGCAGGGCACTTGAAATCTGCCTCCACAAACTCGCGCCGGACTTCCGCGCCGTGCTCACCTTGGTGGATGTGGAGGAATTTTCCTACGCAGAAGCGGCGCAAATTCTCGGCATTCCCAAAGGCACGGTGAAAAGCCGCTTGGCGCGCGCCCGCGCCCGCATGCAAGAATGCCTGCGCAATTTCCCGGAACTTTTGGAAGAACTGGTGCGTCTAAACCCAAGAGGATGAGCATGACCTATTCGCGCCTTTCACCGGAAACGCAAGAACTGCTGAGCGCCTACTTGGACGGCGAGGTTGACGAAACCCAACGGCAAGAGTTGGAACAGCGCTTGTCCAGGGAGGCTGACCTCGCGCGGGCACTGACAGAACTGCAAGACCTGAAAAGCGCATTTGCGGCAATGCCGCGCGCACGAGCGCCGCGTAACTTCACGCTCACCCCCGAGCAAGCGGGGCTAAAACGACGGCGGGCATTCCCGCTCTGGCGCTGGGCGGCTTGGGGCGCAGCCGGCGCCGTGGCCCTGCTCATGCTATTCGTGTTCTTTGCGGCAGGGTTGACCATGCTGAGCGCGCACACCGCCTCGGCGCCGCCCATGCTTGCCGCCGCGCCTCAGGCACACCAGCCACAAAAGGAGGCCGCAGAACCCGCCGCCCAACCGCTCCCAACGCCCAGTCCAAACGCCAAAGCCCTGTCATTGCAGGCCCAACCTTCAAAGCGGTTCCTATCTTTGCAAAGTTCCAAGCCAGAGGGGAAAAGCACAAAAGGCGGCATCCAACCAACTGCTCTCCCCTCTCCCACGGCCACTGCGCAGCCCGCCAAAGCCCAAAAATCGCCACCAAATCTAACCCTGCCGCTCGCACTAAGCACGCTCATAGTGCTCACAGCCATATGGTGGGCGCTCAAAAGGCACAGGCAGAAGCAAAGATAAACTTGTAATACACCCAAATGCGCACCCACCATCGTTTTGCGCAAAACTTGGAAAGGGATTTCCACCAAACGCGCAAGAACGCGTCGCCGCAGCGATACAGCGAAGAAAAACCGCACGCCACCTTTCGCCTAAGCCCTAAACAACAAATCAAAGCCATGCACCCCCCATATGTGGGGATTACACCCGCTAAAACAGCCGTCGCGCAAGAACAAATGGGGGACGCGGCACTTTCTAAAGCCTGAATCCAAATTCTCCCCAGTGTTTGCTTTAAGATTAGCAATCTTAAAGCAAACAAACTTTTTAAGGTTTCGTATGCGGCCATGCCTTGATAAGGAAAAAGGCGGCGGGTAGAATACAAAAGCGGGGACGGCTCCAGAGGAATTCAAGGCACGACCCAAGCATAAATTCAGGGGGCAAAAGCCCCTCGTTTTCGCTAACTCTAACACGCAGGAGGCGCTAAGTGGACGCGGCTAAACAGGCATGGCAGAACGTTTTGGCAGAACTCCGGCAAGAAATGCCAAAATCTTCATTTGACACATGGGTGCGCGACACCAAGGCAATATCGTTTGACGGTGAAGAAATAACAGTTGCCGTCTCCAACGCCTACGCGCGCGATTGGCTTGAAGACCGACTTAGCACCACCGTGCAACAAAAACTCTCAGCCCTGCTTGGGAAAAAAGTCAGGGTGAAGTTTGTGGTAAAGCCAAACGGCAACGGAAAAGACCCCGAAGGAACCGAGAGCACACTACCGCCTTCCGGCCGCCGCTCCACAAACGCCGCCTATGCGCCTTCTGCTGACTCAAGCACTTTCCTAAACCCCAAATACACCTTTGACAACTTCGTAGTAGGCTCTAACAACCGCTTAGCCCATGCCGCGAGCCTCGCTGTAGCAGAAAATCCGGCGCGCGCCTACAACCCCCTTTTCCTCTACGGCGGCGTCGGCTTAGGCAAAACACACCTCCTCCATGCCATCGGCAACGCGTGCTTGCAGCGCGGCCTGCAAGTCCGCTATGTTTCCTCCGAAGAATTTACCAACGACCTCATCAACGCAATCCGCACCCACACCACCGATTCATTCCGCGAGCGCTACCGCACTGTGGATGTGCTCTTGGTGGACGACATTCAGTTCATAGTCGGCAAAGAGGCCATGCAGGAAGAGTTCTTTCACACCTTCAACACCCTGCACAGCCAAAACAAGCAAATTGTGATTTCGTCAGACCGCCCACCAAAAGCCCTCGTAACGCTGGAGGAACGGCTGCGCTCGCGCTTTGAATGGGGGCTCACAGCCGACATTCAGCCCCCCGATTTTGAAACCCGCGTTGCCATCCTGCGCTTCAAAGCCGAAAAGAGCGGGCGCGTGGTGCCCATGCCCATTCTGGAAACCATAGCCCGTTACATGAAATCCAACATCCGCGAACTGGAAGGTGCGCTCACAAGGGTGCTGGCATACGCCGACTTGCGCGGAATGCCTCTCACCACCGAAATGGTAGAAATTGCATTGGCAGATATGCTCCCGCGCCGCCAGAGCATTGACCCCGAACACGTCCTTCACATCGTGGCAGACGCATTCGGCGTCTCGGCCGAACAACTGCGGAGCAAAAGCCGCGCCCACAAAATCGCCCTTCCCCGCCAAATAGCAATGTACCTTTTGCGCGAAGACGCCAGCCTTTCCCTACCCCAAATAGGCGAATTGCTCGGCGGCCGAGACCACACAACCATCAAATACGGCTGTGAAAAAATAGCCGACATGATAGAAAGCGACGAACGCCTCCGCAGGCAAGTGATCGCACTGCGTGAAAGGCTTTACCAGCAAACTTCGCCGATGGTGGCTTGAAAGCCAATACGGCCAGCATTACGCGGGAGCACTAAAAAGTTGTTGAGAAACGCTTTGCTTCGCCCTCACCCCTCAAGCCGCCTAACAGCGGCTTTCTCCCCTCTCCCAGTGGGAGAGGGGAGAAACGGCGAGCGCAGCGAGCCAAAGTGGGGTGAGGGCTGGATAAGGCTTCTACACTTGTGAGTCCCCCTTTCAACACATCTTTAGTGCTCCCTATTACGCTCTTGGATGCACCTTACCCGAAATTTAGGGTAAAATAGCACAAGCATTCATCAAATCATTACCAAGGCGGAACCTGAGGGGGCGACTGGGAAAATACCCGCCCCAAGGGTCATCTGGTGCGCTAAAAAGGGGAATGTTTCATCCCACCTTCATTTCCCCGGGCGGCACAGCCTCGCGCATCGGTGTGGCGCGTCCCGTGGCCGCGCCATTGTCAATTTCATCCTGTCCCTCGTTTATTTTCATTTATTGCAAAGGATGGCCTTATGAGCGTTGAATTTATTTTCAGACTAATCGGCATGATTTCGCTCGGCATTGCCGGCGCAATTTGGGGGAATTCCCTCGGAAAAGAACTACAAAGCAACCCAATCACGACAGCGGTTGTCGTTGGACTGGTGGGAGCACTCGCGGGGCTAATCCTCACCCCCTATTTCACCACCCGACCGGTGAGAGCCCTGCGCAAAATACTCCTCAAAGTGTCTGGCCGCACTTTGCTCGCCGGATTGGCAGGCATGATAACCGGCCTCATCATCACAGTTCTGCTAACCCTGCCACTTTCGCTTCTACCCGAGCCGTTCAACCGCATAATGCCCTTCGTGGTGATGGTGTTCTTCGTCTACTTAGGCATACTAATCTTCGTAGCCCGACAAGACGATATTTTTGCGACCATGCGCACCACGTTCGGAGGTTGGCACGAACGCGGCACAAAAAAGGGAAAAGAAGACTGTATGCGCACAATCCTGCTGGATTCCAGCGTGCTGATTGACGGACGAATAGTGGACATTGCCCGCACCGGCTTCCTTTCGGGCATTTTGCTCATCCCAAGGTTTGTGCTTCAAGAAATCCAGTACGTTGCCGATTCGCCCGACCCATTGCGGCGACAGCGCGGCAGGCGTGGCCTTGCCGTAGTCTCCGAACTCCAGCAAGACCCCAACATCACCGTACAGATTACCGACATGGACGTTGAGGGCGTGCGCAAAGTTGACGACAAACTGGTAGTGCTGGCGCGCCAACTGCGATGCCCCATCCTCACCAACGACTACAACCTCAACCGCGTCGCCGAACTTCAAGGCGTTACTGTGCTCAACATCAACGAACTCGCCAACGCTGTCAAAGCGCTTTACCTCCCCGGCGAATCGCTGAAAATCAAAATCATCCAAGAAGGAAAAGAGCCCGACCAAGGCGTCGGCTACTTGGAAGACGGCACAATGGTCGTGGTGGAAGGCGGACGCCCCTACCTCGGCAAAGAAATTGAAGTGATAGTCACCAAAGCACTGCAAACGGCGGCGGGGCGGATGCTCTTCGCCAAACCCGCCCCTGAACAATAGGAGGAGGAAATGGCACTGCGCGTTTACAACACGATGACCCGCAAAAAAGAGCCGTTTGAAACCTTGGAGCCCGGCGTGGTCAAAATGTATGTCTGCGGGCCAACGGTTTACGACAAAGCCCATGTAGGGCACGCAATGTCGGTGCTCGTTTTTGACATGGTGCGCCGCTATCTGGAATACAAGGGCTACAAAGTCCGCCACGTGATGAATTACACCGATGTGGACGACAAAATCATCCGCCGCGCCAACGAACTCGGCGAAGACCCGATTGCTCTTGCCGAGCGCTACATCCGCGAATTTGACCAACACCTGGATGACCTCGGCGTGCTCCGCCCCACCGTCCAGCCCCGCGTTACCCAAGAAATTGACTGGATTATCAAAATGGTCAAAGGGCTGGAAGAAAAGGGCTACGCCTACGAAGTGGACGGCGATGTTTATTTCCGTGTTACCAAAGACGAAGACTACGGCAAACTTTCGGGGCGCAAACTTGACGAAATGATGGCAGGTGCCCGCATTGAAATTGACGAACGCAAAGAGCACCCGATGGATTTTGCCCTCTGGAAAGCCGCCAAGCCCGGCGAACCGGCTTGGGATAGCCCGTGGGGCAATGGGCGCCCCGGCTGGCACATTGAATGCTCGGCAATGAACTTGCACCACCTTGGCGAACAGTTAGACATCCACGGCGGCGGCGCAGACCTCATCTTCCCCCACCACGAGAACGAAATCGCCCAAAGCGAAAGTTACACCGGCAAGCCCTACGTGCGCTACTGGATGCACAACGGCATGTTGCAGATGGGCGGCGAGAAAATGTCCAAATCGCTCGGCAATTTGGTGACGATTGAGGAGTTCCTCGCCGAGCACGAAGCCGATGTGTTGCGGATGATGGTGCTCAGTTCGCACTACCGCAGCCCGCTCAAATTCACCGATGAAACCATTGCGCAGGCAGAAAAGGCGCTGGAACGCCTGCGCGGCGGCATGCGTCCGGCACACGCAAACGCCGAGGGCGCACCCGCAGACGTGCTCGCCGCGTTGGACGAGCAAATTGAAACCACGCGCGAAGGCTTCACTGCCGCTATGGACGATGACTTCAACTCCGCCGCCGCGCTTGGGCACCTGTTTGACTTGGTGCGCGCCATCAACCAGGCCCGCGACGCCGGCGCTACTGCCGAGCAACTCAAACCGGCGCAAGACACCTTACGCGAACTCGCCGGAGTGCTTGGACTTGACCTCACCAAACAGCCCAAGCGCCGCGGTCACGCCGAAGCCGAGCCTTTCATCAACCTGCTGGTGGAAATCCGCAGTGACCTGCGCGCCGCCAAGCAGTGGGCGCTTGCCGACAAAATCCGCAACCGCCTTGCCGAACTCGGCGTGCTTTTAGAAGACACCCCGGGCGGCACAATCTGGCGCTGGAAATAGCCATGCGTGAACGCCTTTACGGGCGCAACCCGGTTTACGAGGCGCTACGAGCGCAAAGAAGGCGCTTTTACCGGCTTTGGATTGCCGAAGGCGCGCAGGTGAAAGGGAACCTGCGCGCCGCTTTGCGCCTTGCCCAAAAGTATGGCGTAGCGGTTGAGCGGGCGCCGCGCTCCAAACTCACCGCGCTTGTGGGGCACAGCCATCATCAAGGCGTGGTGCTTGAAGCCTCGCCTTACCCCTATTCCGACCTCGGAGAGATGCTGGCATTGGCCGAAAAGCGCGGCGAACCGCCTTTCCTCCTCCTGCTGGATGCGCTCCAAGACCCGCAAAACCTTGCCACCCTGCTCCGCACCGCCGAGGCGGTGGGCGTGCATGGCGTAATTTTGCCCCTGCGCCGCACCGCGGCGGTGACGCCCGCGGTTGTAAATGCCTCTTCGGGAGCCGCAGAGCACCTTTTGGTGGCGCAGATGAACCTTGCACAGGCGATTGATTCCCTGCACGAGGCGGGCGTATGGGTTGTCGGGCTGGAAGGGAGCGCCGACGCCCAACCGCCGGAGCAATTGCCGCTTGACGGCGCGCTGGCGCTGGTTGTGGGCAGTGAAGGCGAAGGCTTACGCCGCCTCACCCGCCGCAAATGCGATGCCCTCATGCGCCTGCCCATGCGCGGTAAAATTGAATCGCTCAACGCCGCCGCGGCAGGCTCAATTGCCCTTTACCTCGCCCTCCAGCGCCGCGGTTGAAACCGTAGATTACACAAAAAATCTGTGCTAATCTGTGGTTTTCATCCACCGATTGACACAGATTTACACCGATTGAACGGTTGAAACCGCAGATTTCGCAGATTCCGCAGAAAAAAATCTGTGCTAATCTGTGTAATCTGTGGTTTTTATCCACCGATTTACACAGATTTACACCGATTGAGTAAGAAAACCACAGAGGACACAGAAAATTACAGAGAACACAGAAATTTTCTCTCTGCGTCTCTGGGCGAGGCGATGCCTCGCCCCTACTCTGCGCCTCTGTTCCCTCTGCGTCTCTGCGTTACCCTTGGCGTCCTTTGTGCCCTTGGCGCCTCTGTGTTCCTCTGCGCCTCTGCTTCCTCTGCGTCTTTGCGTTAACTCCTTGGCGTCCTTCCGCAAATCCTAAATCGCTAATCTTCTCCTCTGCGCTAATCTGTGTAATAGTATGATAAAGACAGGGGGCGGGTGCGGCAGGTCGGTAGTGAAATGGTCCTTTGAGACCGGCACAGAGTGAAGGCCGCCGCACCCGTTTTCAAAGTAATCCGAACAGTTAC
>JALVVL010000029.1 GCA_027023425.1 Anaerolineales bacterium | reverse complement strand
GGGGGGGGGGGGGGGGGGGGGAGGGGGGGGGGAAGGGGGGGGAGGGGGGGGGTAAGGGGGGGGGGGACGGGGTGGGGATTCGCGGCGGAGTGAGGGGGGTGAGCGGTGGGAGGCGGGGGAAGGGGGAGAGGCTGCTTGGGGTGGGGGGCGGAGGAGTTGCGCCGGCGTGAGGAGTGGGTGCAGGCGTCGGCGTTTCAATCGGTGTGTAGTTGCGCACGCGCATCGGCACTCGCACTTCGTACTTCTTCCCATCGGTGGTGGTAACCACCAAGCGCAAAACGTAGTTGCCGTCGGTGATGGAGGTGGTATCCCAGCGCGCCAAAAGCCCTTGCCGCGCGGGCGTGTTGCGTTTCCCCAGCGGAAACCACGTGTGGGTTGGGTCTTGCGCGTAGCCGAAGAAAAGCGCCGCCGCCTTGAAATTTGGGATTTCGGTATTGCCTACAACGCGCACCAGCCCTTGCACTGCCTCCCCACTTTTCGGTGAAATGATGGCGATTGGGGCGGGGGTAGGGGTGGCGGCACGCCCTTTCCCCCGCAGGCACACTAAAAGCGCCGCTAAGAGCATTATCAAAAGCGCTGTTTTGGCGCGAGTGTTCATTTTTATGCCCTTGCTTGGCTTGAAGGCCGGCTATCGGATGGGAATGAGGCGCTACGGTGTGTCGTATTGCACACGTCTGATGATTCCCCATTCCCCGGGTGGGTAGTAAATGAAAACCGCCCTCCCGATGATGTATTTTATCGGCACGGGGCCGAATACGTGCGAGTCGGTGGAATTGTTGCGGTTGTCACCGAGGACGAAAACCTTGCCTTTGGGTATTTTCCAAACCCCGGTGTAACGCGGCGGTTCGGCTATGTAAGGCTCTTTTAGCGGTTTGCCGTTGATGTAAACTTTGCCGCCGTAAATTTTTACTTCTTCGCCGGGCAGGCCGATTACGCGCTTGATGAAGTCGTTTTCAACATTGAGCCAGCCGAAGCCCTGTTTTTTTATCATTTCGGGGTGAAAGACGATGATGTCGCCGCGGTGCGGCAGCGAGTTGTGGTAGGCAAGGCGGTAAACCAAAATGAATTCGCCGCCTTTGAATGTGGGGTACATGCTCCGCCCTTGGACGCGCACCCTCGCTGCCACAGCGTTGATTGCGAGGTAGAGAAGGACGGCGAGGGCGATCGTTTCTACCACATCAAGTAGAAAACGCAAGCATCCGCGCGCAAAATTGGAAGGTGGCCGCTCTTCCACCTCTTCTTCGGGTTCTATGGTTGTGAAAGGTTGCAAGTCGTATTGCTCGGGCTCCCAGTTGTTTTGCACGGTTGCCCCCTTAGTGTTGGGATTTTGCTTCGGAAACGATGCGCACGCCCGCGCTTGCGCCTATTCTGTTCGCTCCGGCGGCTATCATTGCTTTTGCTTGCTCGTATGTGCGCACGCCGCCTGCCGCCTTCACGCCCATTGCGTCGCCTACAACGGCGCGCATCAGCGCCACGTCTTCCACCGTGGCGCCGCCGGGGCCAAAGCCCGTGGAGGTTTTTACAAAATCGGCTTCGGCTTGTTTTGCCAGCAGACACGCGGCGACCTTTTCTTCCTGCGTGAGCAACGCGGCTTCAATGATGACTTTGACCAGCGCGCCGGCGGCATGTGCGGCTTGGACGACTGCGCGGATGTCGCGCGCCACCACATCGTAGCGCTTGCTTTTCAGCGCACCGATGTTCATCACCATGTCAATTTCCGTAGCGCCCGCGGCAATCGCCGCCAGCGTTTCGGCAACTTTTACTTCGGTGAAAGTTGCCCCAAGCGGAAAGCCCACCACCGTTGCCACTTCCACATCGTCCACATCCGAGAGCAAATCGGCGGCAAGGCGCACGTACCACGGGTTGACGCACACCGCGGCAAAATGGTATTCGCGCGCCTCGGCGCACAATTGCTCAATTTGGCGAGTGGTGGCTTCCGGCTTGAGCAGGGTGTGGTCTATCAGGCGGGCAATTTCCTGCGGCGATTCGGGGGTTTTGCGCTCTACTGGCTGGATTTTGGCGGTCAAAACCTCGCCATCCGCCGAAAAGACGGTGCGCGCCTCCAAACCGTGGCTGGCTTCGGCAGTTCCGCGTAAGCCGTGCTCGCCCTGCAAGGATTTGGCGATGCTCTGCGCCACGCGGGCTATCAGGTTCTCCAGTTCGTCCATGCTTGCCTCCGAGTTAGCGGTTTTTCTTCCGCGGGATTATGCGGATTGGCGTGCCGGGGAAGGGATGCGCCTCGCGAATGCGGTTTTCCAAAAAGCGCAGGTAGGTGAAGTGCATCAGGTCGGGGTCGTTCACCTGAAGCACAAAGGTGGGCGGCGCAACTGAAACCTGCGCCCCGAAGTAAATTTTGAGCATTTTGCCGCCCTTGGTTGGCGGGGTGTGGATGTCCTGCGCTTCTTGCAAAATGCGGTTCACGAGCGAAGTGGGCAGGCGGGTGAGGCGCGCTTCGTTCACCTGCAAAGCGGTGGGCAGAATGCGGCTGACGCGCTGTCCAGTCTTCGCCGAGACGAAGAGGATAGGCACGTAGTCCAAAAAATGCAGTTTTTGGCGGATCTCGGCGATGTAGGCGTTCATGGTGTAGGTGTCCTTTTCCACCGCGTCCCACTTGTTGACCACCACGACCACGCTTTTCCACGCGTCAAGCACAAAACCGGCGATGTGGGCGTCCTGCGCGCTGATGGGGGTGGTGGCGTCCAGCACCAGCAGGGCGACGTCGGCGCGACGGATGGTGCGGAGGGAACGCATCACGCTGTACTTTTCCACGCCGGTTTCAATGCGCCCGCGGCGGCGGATTCCGGCGGTGTCAATCAGCGTGATGGGCACGCCATTGTAGGTCATTTCGGTATCAACGGCGTCGCGGGTCGTTCCGGCTATTGGGCTGACAATCACCCGCTCTTCGCCCAAAAGCCGGTTGAGCAGGCTGGATTTGCCAACATTGGGCTTGCCCACAATCGCGATGGCAACGCTTTCTTCCTCTTCGCCTTCGTTTTGGGGGATGGGCGGAAGCGCGGCGACAATCGCATCCAAAAGGTCGCCGGTGCCCACGCCGTGAAGTGCCGAGATGGGGATGGGGTCGCCCAAGCCGAGTTCGTAGAACTGCGCGGCTAAGGCAAAGCGCTCCACCGAATCGCATTTGTTGACGGCGAGCAAAATTGGGGGGAATGGCTTGCCGCCGCGACGGCGCTGGTTTTTGCGCAGGATGTCGGCGACTTCGCGGTCGGCGGGGGTAACGCCGCTTTCCGCGTCAACCAGCATGACCACAAGGTCGGCGCTGCCGACGGCCATTTGAGCCTGCTCGCGAATTTCCTTCACAAAATCGGCAGAAGCAATGGAAAGGGGCGGCTTGCCGCGCCCTGCTGTTGGGTCTATGCCGCCGGTATCCACTACGTCAAAAACCACGCCGTTCCACTCGGATTCGGCAACGAGGCGGTCGCGGGTAGTGCCGGGAGTATCATCCACAACCGCGAGGCGCTCGCCTGCCAAGCGGTTGAACAGTGTGCTTTTGCCCACGTTCGGTCTGCCAACAAGGGCTACTAACGGTTTGTGTTTTGCCATCATGGGTTGATTGTAATTGAGAATGGGGAAGTGTGCAAATGTAGGGATTGGGGGATTGAGGGATTGGGGGAAGAAAAAACCGCCGCGGGGAGCGGCGGTTTTACGGTAGGCATGGGGAGGTTAGTTTTGCTCTTCGGGCAAAACGTAGCCTTCGCGGCGGAGCGCCTTTTTCAGGTCAATGAGCGATTTGCCGCCAAAGCCTTCAATTTCCAACAGTGATTTGCCGCCATCGGCAAGTTTTTCTATTACCTGTCCGGCGGTGGTGATGCCCGCTTTAGCCAAAGCGCTGATGGCGCGGGGGCTGAGGCCAAAAGAATCCAACGGCCGTTCGGGGGAGGTGCGGGCGGCGCGTTTGGCTTCTTGCGCCTTTTTGTATTCTTCGTGTGCTTTCAAGCGCTTCAAGAAGCGGTCAACCTGACCTTCGGTGTCCACAATGCGCTGTTCGCCCGTGAAGAACGGGTGGCATTTGTAGCAGACGTCGGTGTGCACCACGGGCACGGTAGCGCCGGTAGTCCACGTGTTCCCGCAGGCGCAGATGACTTTTGCGTCGTAATAATAGGTGGGATGGATACCCTTTTTCATCGCTATACCCTTTCAATCCGTGAAGCCACGGTTTTAGTTTTCAGAAAACGGCACAACGCTGACACGCTTGCGACCGTCGCGGATGGTCTCATAGCGCACAATGCCGTCAACCAGAGCGAACAAGGTGTAGTCGCCGCCAACGCCGACATTGCGGCCGGGCTTGATTTTAGTGCCGCGCTGGCGCACCAAGATGTTTCCGGCGCGCACCCGTTCGCCGCCGAATTTCTTGACGCCCAAGCGCTTGGATTGGCTATCACGACCGTTGCGGCTGGAGCCGCCACCTTTCTTGTGAGCCATGGTTCACTCCTCCTATTCGGTCTCAATGGCGTCAATGTGCAGACGGGTGTATTGTTGACGATGACCGTGGCGCCGGCGATAGCGTTCGCGCGGAATGTACTTGAACACCAGCACTTTACGGCCTTTGAAATGCTCTACCACGGTTGCTTTGACTTTTGCGCCTTCAACCGTGGGGGTGCCGACGAGGATTTTATCGTCATCGGCAACCAGCAAGACATTATCCAGCACCAATTCGGTGCCTTCGGCGTGCGGCAAGCGGTCTACCTCAATGGTAGCGCCGGGTATGGCTTTGTATTGCTTGCCGCCGCTTTCAACTATGGCATACTGCATACATACCTCCGACTTCACTTCTCGCCGCCTACGCCGCACCCCCTGTGCCGCGCGGCGGGGAAGTGGGGTTTGGAATTGGCAAACAAAAGCCTCCCTGCTCGGACTTTCCGAGTAGAGCCGTGCCATTATAAAAGAATTGAGGGGGAGTGTCAACGAATTTTGCTTTAAACGCGATAGTTGCACAATTTTTACACTTTTGCCGGTGCTTTTTGCTATGGAGGGGTATAATTTTCGCTTAATACTCGGCTCACGGCAGTGCTGAAAGCGAGGTTGGTATGGCTATTTCCACAGTTTCCCCTTCTCCGCCTTATTTGGGCGCTTTGGACCCGGGTGAAATCCGGCGTCGTTTTCAATGTTTGCAGGCGCGCATGGTTGACCTCTACCGGCATGAATTGGCTTCTTGGCACACTCCACGCACCGTGGTTGTCGTTCCAAGCCTTTCGTTGGATCAGGAAGTGCTTGGCAGGATCAGCGGTGTTCACTATTACGAAGAGCGGCTGCTTTATTACCTTATCCTTTTGCAACTTCCGCGCACTCAGGTTATCTTTGTTACAAGTCAGGCTGTAGATCCGGTAATTATTGATTATTTCATCAACCTGCTCCCCGGGGTGCCGGTTTCTCATGCGCGCTCGCGCCTTACCTTGCTTGATGCACATGATGCCACGCCGCGTCCCCTTACCGCTAAAATTTTAGAGCGCCCTTGGCTTATCCGTCGCATATACGAAGCCATCCGTCACCCAAATGCGGCTTACTTGGAATGTTTTAACGCCACGCCTTTGGAACGCGAACTTGCTGTCAGGCTTGCCATTCCACTATATGCCGTTGACCCCGATTTGACTTACTTGGGAAACAAATCGGGAAATCGGAAGGTGTTTGCCAAGGCGGGAGTTAAATTTCCCGAAGGTTTTGAGGATTTGCGGGACGAGAACGATATTATTGATTCATTGCTTGCCCTGAAGAAGAAAAAGCCCGAAGTGCGTCGGGCAGTGGTCAAGTTGAACGAAGGTTTCTCAGGCGAAGGCAATGCTTTGGTGGATATAGCAGATCTCCCCCTTGAAATGAGCAAGCGCACTTTACGTTCGTGGTTTCAGCGCCGCTTGCCAGAGCGTTTGAAGTTTGAATCGCATAACATGGATTATGAGGCTTTTATGGAGAAATTTCACCAAATGGGTGGAATTGTTGAAGAGTTTATAGAAGGAGAGGGCAAGCGCTCGCCTTCAGTGCAGGGATTGATTAATCCGTTGGGCGAGGGTACAGTTTTATCCACCCACGATCAAATTTTGGGCGGTCCAAGTGGTCAGGTGTATCTGGGCGCCCGTTTTCCGGCAAATGCCGATTACCGGCTAACCTTGCAGAAAATAGGCCGTAAGATTGGCGAAGTTTTGAGTGCGCAGGGGGCTATAGGTCGTTTTGCTGTTGATTTTATTTCTGTCCCGCGTCCTGATGGCAAATGGGACCATTATGCGTTGGAAATCAACCTCCGCAAAGGAGGTACCACTCATCCTTTTATGACCTTGAAGTTTTTGACCGATGGTTATTTTGATATCAACACCGGTTTGTATTATGCTCCTACAGGTCAGCCTTTGTACTATTATGCTTCCGATAATCTTCAGAAGGACGCTTATCGGGGCCTTACGCCTGAGGATTTGATGGACATAGTTGTTTGTGAAGGGTTACATTACAACGCTGCGGCGCATGAAGGGGTGGTTTTCCACATTGTGGGTGCTCTTTCCGAGTACGGCAAGTTGGGGGTGGTTGCTATTGCACCTTCGCATCAGCGCGCCGAGGCTTTGTATCACGAAACTGTTGACGCTCTTGATCGTCATGCGGCGCGGCCGCTTGCTTGTGAGCCGCCTTCGGATCAGCCTTTGCGTCCTGCTCCTACGCATTTCCCACCATGGTGGAGGGGCGAACGGGATGTCCGTGTAGGAGAGGGTAACATTACTCCTTAAAACGCGTTAGGGCGAATTTACCTTGGTTTAGTTGAATGTTGAAAAAACTCCCCGCCGCTCGGCGGGGAGTTTTTTGTTAGTGCAGTGGGCGTTGCAGTTCGTTTGTCCAGTAAATTCGCTTGGCTTGTACTGCGTAGCGCCAGCGGTAGGTATCTCGGCTTGGGTCGTAGCCTCGGCAGGTTAGCAAGGTTACCCAATCGCCGTCTTTGTGCTTTAGCACTTGCAAGTCGTCCGGCGCAATAAGGGCGGAGTTTTCTACGAAGTAGACGAAGCGCTCGCCCCAAGCGTGGATGACGATGATGTCGCCCCAGTGGAGGTTGTGAATGTTCACAAACGGCCCGGGTTTGCCGTTTGGCAGGTAAACGTGGCCCGTGAGCACGGTGTTGCCGCCCCACGTTGGGAAGGCGGTGCCTTCCAGCCACCCTGCTTGGTCCCAAAGCCAAGTTACATCCCATTGGCCGTTGCGTTTGGGCACACCAACGATGGGGACGCTAAGGCCGAGGCGTGGGATTTCCAGCCAAAGGTTGCCCAGATAGGGATAGCGATAGTCGGCCGACATCGGCGGCAGTATGGTTTCTTTGTTGGGAGCAAAGCCAGTCTGTGGCAGTTGCGGCTTTTTGACCGTCGCCGCGGCGATGGCTGGGGTTTTGTGTTTGACGTCTGGGTCTTCAGGGTCTATTTTTCCGTTGTTGTTTTGATCCCAAAAGGCTTTTGCTTTGTTTGAGATTTCGTCAACAGCGGTGTTGATGGTTTTTACCTTGAAGGTGATGATTACCTCGTTGAGAGCGTCTTCTTCGGTTGTGTGCCCAGCATCTGGCCCAAGGGTGCCGTCCCAAATTATTGAGTTAGTGGACGAGTCGTAGACGCACTTGGTGGTGATTGAAGTGCCGTGCGCTTCGCAGTTTAGGCCACCTATGTAGGTTGTTTCGGGGGAGATTGGGTCAATAATCTCGGTGACCAAATCTGTGTCGTTAGGATTGATCCATACTTGACGCCACTGGATTATCGGCCAGCCGTCTGCTATGCCTATTTTTGTGCCGGTCGGCGGGTCTAAGGGCGGTTTCGGCGTGGCAGTTGGCGTAGGCGTGGGGGTAAATGTTACTGTGGGCGTGGCCGTGGGTGTCTGGGTCGGTGTAAGGGTGGCCGTTGGGGTAGGCGTGAGTGTCACGATCGGTATAGGCGTGAACGTCGGCGTCGGAGTCGGCGTGTCCGTCGGCGTGGGTGTGAACGTCGCCGTCGGTGTCGGTGTGTCGGTCGGCGTGGGTGTGAACGTCGGCGTCGGAGTTGGCGTGTCGGTTGGCGTCGGGGTGAACGTCGGCGTCGGTGTCGGCGTGTCGGTCGGCGTAGGCGTGAACGTCGCCGTCGGAGTCGGCGTGTCGGTCGGTGTAGGCGTGAACGTCGCCGTCGGTGTCGGTGTGTCCGTCGGCGTGGGTGTGAACGTCGGCGTCGGTGTTGGTGTGTCCGTCGGCGTAGGCGTGAACGTCGCCGTTGGGGTCGGCGTGTCAGTCGGCGTAGGCGTGAACGTCGGCGTCGGGGTTGGGGTGTCGGTCGGCGTAGGCGTGAACGTCGCCGTCGGTGTCGGCGTGTCCGTCGGCGTCGGAGTGAACGTTGCCGTCGGTGTCGGCGTGTCTGTCGGCGTGGGCGTGAACGTCGGCGTTGGAGTCGGCGTGTCCGTCGGCGTGGGTGTGAACGTCGCCGTCGGCGTCGGCGTGTCCGTCGGTGTAGGTGTGAACGTTGCCGTCGGAGTCGGTGTGTCGGTCGGTGTAGGTGTGAACGTCGGCGTCGGTGTCGGCGTGTCGGTTGGCGTGGGTGTGAACGTCGCCGTCGGGGTCGGCGTGTCTGTGGGCGTGGGCGTGAACGTCGGCGTTGGGGTCGGCGTGTCGGTTGGCGTTGGCGTAAACGTCGGCGTCGGTGTCGGCGTGTCGGTTGGCGTGGGTGTGAACGTCGGCGTTGGGGTCGGCGTGTCGGTCGGTGTAGGTGTGAACGTCGGTGTCGGAGTCAGTGTGTCCGTCGGCGTAGGCGTGAACGTTGCCGTCGGGGTCGGCGTGTCGGTTGGCGTCGGTGTGAACGTCGGCGTCGGAGTCGGGGTGTCTGTCGGCGTCGGAGTGAACGTCGGCGTTGGCGTCGGTGTGTCCGTGGGCGTCGGAGTCGGCGTGTCCGTGGGCGTTGGCGTGAACGTC
>JALVVL010000028.1 GCA_027023425.1 Anaerolineales bacterium | reverse complement strand
TGAGCCTCGCTGGCGCTCGGCTCATCTGCCCCCTTCCCTCCCTTACTAAGGGAGGGAAGGGGGCGGCTACGGTGACGCGATAGCGTCGCCGTAGCGGGGGTAGGGAGAGATCAAAAATTTGGGCGCTAAGTTGCAAAAAGCCTAAACCAACTATCAAGGTTGAGTATGCACTGTACCATCCTTCACCTCCCCGTTCTTTCCCCTCATTGCAGGTAGGGGAGCAAGGGGAGGGGTTTTCAAACCACGCTCTCTCATGGATTCCAAAACCCTCAGCATTTTAGAATACCCCAAAGTTTTGGAGCGCCTTGCCCGCCACACAACCTTTGCGGCAGGGCGCGAATTGGCGCTGAAAACGCGCCCCACGGCGTCGTTGGAGCGGGCGCGCGCCTTGCAAGCCGAGACTGCCGCGGCGCGCCTTATCCTCGCCAAGCACCCCGAAATCAGCCTACGAGGAGTGCGCGACATCCGCGAAGCGGTGGCCTCGGCGCGCCGCGGTTTCATCTTAGAGCCGCGCGCCCTCCTTGACCTGCGCGCCACCCTTGCCCGCGCCCGCGACCTCCGCCGCCAACTCACCCGCCTCCACGAAGAAGCGCGCCCGCTTGCCGAAATCGCCGAGCGTCTCCCTCCGCCCTTGGGCTTGGTGGATGCCATTTCCAACGCCATAAGCGATGAGGGCGAAATTTTGGACAGCGCCTCGCCTCGGCTTGCGAACCTCCGCGCCGACCTCGTGCTTGGGCGTCAGCGCCTTGTCCGCCGCTTAGAGCGGATGGTGCGCGACCCCGCCGTTTCTCCCTTGCTCCAAGAGCCCATCGTCACCCAGCGCGACGGGCGCTATGTGCTTCCGCTCAAAGCCGACTTCAAAGGCAGGCTGCCCGGCATTGTCCACGACCGCTCCTCCAGCGGCGCGACCCTTTTTGTTGAGCCGCTCGCGGTGGTGGAAATCAACAACCGCCTCCGCGAACTTGAAAGCGAAATTGAGCACGAAATCCGCCGTATTTTAGCCGAACTTTCGCGCCGCGTTGCCGCCAACGCCGACGCCTTGGAGGAAATGACGCGTGTGCTGGCGCTGTTGGATGTGATTTTTGCCCGCGCATACCTTGCCGAGGAAATGGATGCCGCCGCGCCCGAACTTGTGCCCTTCCGCCGGCCGCGCCCCCTTCCTATAGAGGGCGACCAACCGCCGATAACCCACCCCGGAAGCACGCTCAGGCTGTTGGGCGCGCGCCACCCGCTTTTGCCCGCCGATAAGGTCGTGCCGCTGGATGTGGCGCTGGACGAGGATACTTTCGCCGTGGTCATCACCGGCCCCAACACTGGCGGCAAAACCGTTACGCTGAAAACCGTGGGCTTGCTCGCCGCAATGGCTCAGAGCGGGATGCAAATTCCGGCGGAAAGCGGCAGTTCCCTCAGCGTTTACGACGACATTTTTGCCGACATCGGCGACGAGCAGTCCATTGAGCAGTCGCTTTCCACCTTTTCGGGGCACATGCGCAACATTGTGCGGATTTTGAAGCGCGCCGACCGCCGTTCACTGGTTTTGCTTGACGAACTCGGCTCCGGCACCGACCCGCAGGAAGGCGCGACGCTGGCGCGTGCGATTTTGGATGCGCTTGTCCGCCGCGGCATCACCACCTTGGTTGCCACCCATTACCCCGAACTCAAACTTTACGCCCATGCCACCCCGGGCGTGGTGAATGCGAGCATGGAATTTGACCCGCGCTCGCTCAAACCCACCTACCGGCTGAGCATGGGCTTGCCCGGCCGCTCTAACGCTTTGGAAATTGCCCGCCGCCTCGGCTTGCCGCACGAAATTGTGGAAGCCGCCCGCGCGGGCTTTCAGCCTTCGGAATTGAAAGCCGACGCGCTTTTGGATGAAATCCATCGCCAGCGGCGGATTGCGCGGAAGGAAAGGCGGCGCGCTGAACGTGCCCGCCGCCGCGCCGAGGCGCTGCGTGCCCGCCTTGCCAAGCGCCTTGCCGAAATTGAAGAGGAGCGCCGCGCGGTGCTGGATGCGGCGCGCGCAGAAGCCGCCGAACAGATCGCCGCGCTTCAGCAGGAAATCAAAAGCCTCCGCCGCCGCCTGCGCAAACTCAGCCCGCCCGAAAAATTCGTCACCGCCCAGCCCGAAATCCAATCTGTTGCAGAAGCCGCCCGCGAACTCGGCAAGCAGGTGGAAGAATCGTTTGCGGAGGTGGAAGAGCAGACCGCGCCCGCGCCGGTTGCCCCTCCGCCGCCGCTTGCCCCGGGCGCTAAAGTTTTTGTGGAAAGGCTCGGCGCCGAGGGCGTGGTTGCCGCTCTGTTGCCTGAAACTGAAGAAGCCGAGGTCATGTTGGGCTCGCTGAGGATGCGCACGCCCGTGAAGGGCTTGCGTGTGCTCGCCCCTGCCCCCGAAGAGCCCGCGCCGCAGGATGAAGGCAAACTGCGGCTCCCGCCCGTTGAATCGCCCGGGATGGAGTTGCACCTGCGCGGGATGCCGGTTGACGAGGCGCTGGATGCGCTGGAGCGTTACCTTGACCAAGCCTACCTTGCCGGATTGCCTTTCGTGCGCATTGTGCACGGCAAGGGGACGGGCAAACTGCGCGCCGCGGTGCGCGACGCCCTTTCCCGCCACCCACACGTGCGCTCATGGGAGCCCGGCTTGCCTGCCGAAGGCGGCGAAGGAGTTACCGTTGCGAAATTGGAAACCGAGTGAGTTTTTGCGCTTGGCGGTGGTGCTCACCGCGGCGGCTTTGCTTGCCGCCTGCGGCGCGTCTTCGCCTTCTCCAACGGCGACGCCCACGCCAAAGCCCACTTTCACGCCGTTGCCGCTGGTGCGCGTTGCCCTGCCGCTCAGCCTGAAGCCCCTGCGCGCCTCGCTTTTCGCTTGTGGGAAAAAGGGGGGCTTCGCGGTTGTGGTTGACGACGCGCCGCAAAGCGCCCTTCCCGATGACGAGGTGCGGCTTTGGTGGGGCGAGCCGCCCGCGGGCGTTGCCGCTTATCCCATCGGCAGGGAGCGGCTTGTGGCGGTGGCAAGCCGCGATGCGCCCGCGAGCGCGGTGAGTGCGGATGCGTTGGCGCGCGCCGTCATTGGGCAAATTTCCACTTGGCAGGCGCTCCTTGGCAAAGAGGGGAAAGGCACGCCCTCGCCGTTGGTGATGGTCGTTCCCACTGAGGGCACCGCGGCGGGGCTGCGCCTGCGCACATGGCTGCGGCTCGCCCCAATCCGCACCGACGCCATGCTTGCCGCCTCGCCCCAAGCGGCGGTGCAGTTTGTGGAAGGCACGGAGGGGGCAATTGGGTTTGTGCCCGCCCGCTGGGCGCAAACGGGGGATGTGCGCATCTTGCAGGTGCGTGATGCCCCGCTGGAATGGCAAGCGCCGGTGGTGGCGATTTTGCGCGCAGGCGCAAGCCGTGAGGCGCGTGAACTGGTGGCTTGTTTGCAGGGGCGTTAGGTTGTTGGTCGTGGGGCGTTGGGTCGTTAGGTCGTTGGTCGTTAGGTCGTTAGGTCGTTGGGTCGTTGGGTCGTATGGGAAACCGCAGATTGCGCAGATTGGTTAACGACGGGAAAGTAGTATTGTTGATGTTGCCTGAAGGCCCTCACTTATCCCCCGCCGCATCGCTCGTGCTCGGCGGCTGCCCCCTTCTCTCTCCCAGTGGGAGAGAGAAGGGGGCGCGGTGCTGAGGCTTTGCCGAAGCACTCGCGGGGGAAGAGTGAGGGCGCTACCATTGCGAGAATGTTAACCACTTTATGATGAACTGTACGGTTTTATCCACCGATTGGCACAGATTTACACAGGTTTGTTTCTGGAGAACCGCAGATTCCGCCGATTCCACAGAAAAATCTGTGCTAATCTGTGCAATCTGTGGTTTTACAAATTCACCTCCGGTAGTTTTTGGAGCGATTTTTGGATTTCTTTCTCCGGGTAGGCGTAATCTTGCAGTTCGCCACTGAGGTAGGCTTGGTACGCGCTCAGGTCAAAGTGCCCGTGGCCGGAGAAGTTGAGCACGATCACCTTCTTTTCGCCCGCCTCTTTGGCTTTTAGCGCCTCATCAATGGCAACTTTGACGGCGTGGGCGGTTTCCGGCGCGGGGATGATGCCCTGCGTGCGGGCGAAGAGCACCGCGGCTTCAAACACCGCTCGCTGGTGGACTGCAACCGCTTCAATCACGCCTTGGTCGTAAAGCGCGCACACCGTCGGCGCCATGCCGTGGTAGCGCAGCCCGCCGGCGTGGATAGGCGCGGGCACAAAATCATGCCCCAAGGTGTGCATTTTCACGATGGGGGTGATTTTGCCGGTATCGCCGTAATCGTAGGCATACAAGCCTTTGGTGAGCGTCGGTGCGGCAGTCGGCTCAACTGCAATCACGCGGTAATCCTTCTTTCCTTGCAATTTCTCTTTGATGAACGGAAAAGTGAAGCCGCCGAAATTGGAGCCGCCGCCGATGCAGCCGATGAGGATGTCGGGCTCTTCGCCTGCCATTTCCATTTGCTTGATCGCTTCTTGCCCGATGACGGTTTGGTGCAAAAGCACATGGTTGAGCACCGAGCCAAGGCTGTATTTTTTCTTGCCGTTGGATGTGAGGGCGGCTTCCACTGCTTCGGAAATGGCGATTCCCAGCGAGCCGGGGCTGTCGGGGTCTTCGGCGAGGATGCGGCGTCCCACCTCGGTGCGGTCTGTGGGGCTGGCGAAGACCTGCGCGCCGTAAGTTTCCATCAAAATGCGGCGGTAGGGCTTCTGCTGGTAGGAAACTTTGACCATGTAAACTTCAACATCAATGTCAAAGAAATTGCCCGCTAAAGCCAGCGCCGAGCCCCATTGCCCTGCGCCGGTTTCGGTTGTGAGGGCGTGGACGCCCGCGGCCTTGTTGTAAAACGCCTGTGCGACGGCGGTGTTGGGCTTGTGGCTTCCCGAGGGCGAGACGCCTTCGTATTTGAAGTAGATGTGTGCGGGCGTGTCCAGTGCTTGCTCCAAGCGGCGGGCGCGGATGAGCGGCGTTGGCCTCCACAGCCGGTAAACCTCGCGCACCGGTTCGGGGATTTCAATGTACCGCTCGGTGCTCACTTCCTGCATGATGACTTCGCGCGGGAAAATCGCTTCAAGGAAATCGGGCGTCACCGGCTCTTTGGTGACGGGGTGTAACGGCGGCGGGAGCGGCGTAGGCAAATCGGCGGCGATGTTGTACCAAAACTTGGGCAAGTCGGCTTCGGAAAGCAGGAAACGATACTGGTCAGACATAAAACACCTCCATTGAGAATTTGATTTGAGGATTTGAAATTGCGAACAACCAACCCGGCACATCGTGAAACCGGAGCACCGGAATACCGGGCACAGGGCATCGTGGCACAGGGCATCCGGGCATCACAGCACCGGGCACCCTTAACCAAAAACGCGCCCGTCCCACTTGGGGACGAACGCGTAGAAGGCGTCCGCGGTGCCACCCCGGTTAGGCCAGCGTGCCGTTAAACAAAAACCCCGCCGTGAAGCGACGGGGAAATCCGCAAGTCACTGGCAAGCCAGCCTCACTCGTTTCGGGTACGGCGAGCGCGCACAGCGCCGCTTATACCCTTTGCCCTGATAACGGTGGCAACTCCGGCACGGGCTACTACCTTTTGGGTTCGCCCTGCGGCTCCGAGGTCCATTCGGCGTCGGCGTGCAGACCGGCTCTCACCTGCCCCGGCTCTCTGTACTGCCGTTTCGCCGCCTACTCGTCCTCTTCACAGCCTTTGCGCTGTCTGCGGTTGTTGGGCGCAATTATAAGCCCTTAGGTGGTTTTGTCAAGGAATTTCCCATTTTCCACCTGCCAAGCACTCGGAAGCACTAAAAGGTTGTTGAGAAACGCCTTGCTTCGCCCTCACCCCTCAAGCCGCCTAACGGCGGCTTTCTCCCCTCTCCCAGCGGGAGAGGGGAGAAACGGCGAGCGCAGCGAGCCAAAGTGGGGTGAGGGCTGGATAAGGCTTCTACACTTGCGAGCACCGGTTTCAACATCTCTTTAATGCTCCCAAACACTCCCCGCTTCCGCCGCGTCACCATCTTTGTTGTACAATACCGGCATTCCGCCCAGATGAGGAAGCCATGCCTACAGCCCCAAACTTCTACCTCGGCAAAACGCCCGTCTACGGCGATGTGGTGCTCGCTCCCATGGACGGCTATTCCGACCTGCCGTTCCGCTCGGTCTGCCGTGAATTGGGCTCCGCCATCAGTTACACCGAGTTCATCCACGCCTCCGATGTGATACACCGCCCGGAACACGTGCGCGCCCGCTGGCAGTACCTGCCGTGGGAACGGCCGGTAGTCTTCCAAATTTACGGCCGCACGCCTCAAACGTTGCTTGAAGCAGCGTTGAGACTGCAAGAATTTTCGCCCGACGCCATTGACATCAACATGGGGTGCCCGGATAAAAGGATTGTGCGCCGCGGCGCCGGCGCGGGCTTGCTGGGTACTCCCGTGAAAGTAGCGCGCATCATCCGTCTGCTCAGCCGCAACCTTGAGGTGCCAGTCACTGCCAAAATTCGGCTGGGATTGGACGATTCGTGCCGCAATTACCTGCTCATCGCCCGCATCGTGGAAGAAAACGGCGGCGCGCTTTTGGCCGTCCACGGCAGGACGCAGGCGCAGGGCTACAAGGGAACAGCAGATTGGGACGCCATAGCAGAAATTGCCCAAGCCGTTAGCATTCCGGTTTTGGGGAACGGGGACGTCCGCACACCGCAAGACATTGAACGGATGAAAGAGCACACCGGCGTGGATGGGGTGATGATCGGCCGCGCGGCCATCCGCAACCCGTGGATTTTCGCGCGCCGCGACCGCGCCTCCGTTTCCCCAAAAGAGGTCTGGGAGGTGATGACCAAGCACCTGAGCCGCAGTTTGGAGTTCTACGGGGCGGAGCGCGGCCTCATCCTCTTTCGGAAATTCGCTGCGCAGTACCTCTCGCCCTATTTTGCGGATAATTCCCAACGCCGCGCTTTGCTAACCGCCCCTTCGCCGCAGGAATTTTTGACGCTTGCCGAAAAATTGTTGCACTTGTAGCCCGCGACTTCAGTTGCCGGGTGCGAGCGGCGGCAGTTGAAACTGCACCTACTGCCCCCAAAATCGCCCTACGGCGACTTTACTCGCTCGCCATCATGGTCTGGATGGCGGCCTCCAGCCCCTCCAAAGTGCCCAGCAGGGTGAGGCGGTCGCCGTATTCCAAGCGCGTGTCGCCGTGCGGGATGATGAAATCCTCGCCGCGGCGGATGGAAAGCACCAACACGGTGGGCGGCAGGGGGAGTTCGCGCACGCGCTTGCCGACCAAGGCGCGGTTCTCAATTACGCATTCGCACACATCCTGCTCGTCGTTACCCTCGGCGAGCAGTTGGGTGAAATCGGGGTTGCGCGCCAGCATCGCCAGCATGGTGGCAAGCAAAACCGTCGGCGAGTAGGGGCGAATGCCCATTTTGCGGAGTTCGTTGTTGGCCTGCGGGTCGCGGGTCATGGCGAGGATGTTCTCAATGCCGAGGTGGGTGCGCGCCACGCGGCAAACCTGAATTGTGGCCTTGCCGTCATTGTGGGTGCAGATGAGGCCGTGCGCGCCCGTCAAGTGTTGCTCCAATTCATCGTCGGATTGGTAAGCGAAAGCCCGAAAGCCGCGCGCCTGCGCCCTTTCCACGCGGTTGGGGTCGGGGTCAATCAAGCGCACAGGGCGACCGTGCGCCCGCAGCATTTCGGCAACCTGCATCCCCAGCGTGCCCGCTCCGGCGATCACCCACGGCTTGCGCTCGGCAACGGGCGTGCGCCCCGCGAGCAGGCGGTTGAACAGCACCGGCGCCGCGGTAACGGTTATCATGGCGACCAAAATTACCGCCATCACCACCGATTCGGAAAGCACGCCCAACTGCCGCCCGATTTCGGCGGCGGCGATGATGAGCGAAAGCCGCGCTGAGAGCAACACCCCGCCGGCGAGGCTTTCGCGCGCGCCAAACGCCCGCCGGAAAATCACCGCAGGCGCCCCTTTCACCAGCACCGCGCCCACCAGCAAAAACAGCACCAACGCCAACGCTTTCAGTGAGCCAAACACCGCCCCCAAATCAAACCGCACCCCAACCATGATGAAGAAAATCGGGATGAAGAAGCCGTAGCCGCTGATTTCAAGTTGGTGGTGCAGGGAATGGTCGGCGGGGTCAAGCAAAACCGACACCAACACGCCAGCGAGGAACGCCCCCAAGATAATTTCCACGCCGAGCAGTTCGGCAAGTACCACAAACGAAAGCATCAGGAAAATCGCCAAGCGCACCTTTGCCTGTGAGGTGGCGTGGCTTACTTCGTCCAAAATGGGCGTGAGCACAGGCAAGACGAGCAACCCCAGCCGGTAGAGCACAAACACCGCCACAAACAGCCCGCCCACCAGCAAGATGTCAAGCGTGAGGCCGCGCGAAAGCACTGCCACCTCAACCGTGATGAGTAGCATGGTGACGAAGTCGGCGATCAGCGCGGAAAGGAGCAGAGTTTGCCCGTAGCGGGTGCCGATAAAGCCGCTTTCTTTGAGCACCGGCACTACCACGCCCAGCGAAGTGGTAGAAAGGATGAGCGCCATCAGCGGCAGGTCGGTGGCGAGGTGCATTTTCCAAATCACAAAAGCAACGCCTGCCGCCAACGCCAGCGTAGCGAGGAAATAAGCCCCCGCAAGCCACAAGGGACTTGCCTGCCGCGGGCTTTCGCCTCCTTTCTCGGCTCCAAAGCCAAAGGCGCTAAAGTCAATTTCCATGCCCGCAAGGAACATGAGGAACACAAAGCCGATTTCCGCCAGCAGGTCTAAGACAGGGTCGTGCCCATGCACCCATCCTAAACCGCTTTCGCCAACAAGCACCCCGGCGAGAATTTCGCCGACCATGATGGGCACGGCAAGCCCTTTGAACCTGCCGAGCGTCAGCGGCACAAACGCCGCCAAAAACGCAACCACCAAAAGGGGCAAAAACCGACTGCTCGTTTCAATAGCAGGGGGGAGGGGCATGGGGGAGTCC
>JALVVL010000027.1:12740-33849 GCA_027023425.1 Anaerolineales bacterium | reverse complement strand
CGGCGGCTGGCGGAACAAAACCCGCAGGCCTACGCGCCGGATTTGGCGATGAGCCTGAACAATCTGGCGGCCATGCTTTCCGGCTTGGGGCGGCGAGAAAAAGCGTTGGCGGCGGCGGAGGAAGCGTTGGGGGTGTACCGGCGGCTGGCGGAACAAAACTCGCAGGCCTACGCGCCGGATTTGGCGATGAGCCTGACTACGCTGGCGGCCATGCTTTCCGACTTAGGGCGGCGAGAAGAAGCGTTGGCGGCGGCGGAGGAAGCGGTGGGGTTGTACCGGCGGCTGGCGGAACAAAACCCGCAGGCCTACGAGCCGGATTTGGCGAGGAGTCTTGCGGTGTTGGGTTTAAGTCTGGAGCGGGCTTCAGAGGCCGCCCAGGCCTTTGCCGAGGGCTTGCGCATTCTCATTCCCCACGCCCGCCGCCTGCCGCAGGCCTTTGGCCCTTTGCTTCAAGCGTTGTTGGAACTTTATTTGCGGGCCGCCGAATCTGCCGGTCGGCCACCCGATGAGGCATTGGTGCGCGAAGCGCAGGCGGTTTTGGGCGCAGAAACCTGATTTGGGCACGGTGCTCCCGTAGGGGCGAGGCATGCCTCGCCCCTACGCTGCAACCTTCTGTGTCTTCTGTGGCGCTTCTGTGGCTTCTGTGGTTTCCCCGTTCTGTTTTCAAAACGCGCGTTTTTTGTAGGGGCGCACGGCAGTGCGCCCTTTTGGAGTGCGGCGACGCGTCGCCGCTTTCCAAAGCGGCCCTTCGATGCACTCAGGACAGGCAACATGTTGCCGCACTCCAAAAAAACGGGCGAGGCACGCCTCGCCCCTACCTCATGGCCTTCTGTGTTTTCTGCGCCTTCTCTGTGTTTTCTGTGGTTTCCCCGCTTCATTCCCAAAACGCGCGCGGGCGCTGCGCCACTGCGCCCCTATGATTGCGCGTCCTGCCATTTCAAAATCAATTCTTTTGCCGCTTTGACCTCGTCTACCCGCCCAAACGGGGTGTTGTGAGGCGCGGTGCGCAAAATTTCGGGGTTGGTGTGCGCTTCTTCGGCAATTTGGAGCATGGCGTCTGCGAACGCATCCAGCGTCTCTTTGCTTTCGGTCTCGGTCGGCTCAATCATCAGCGCTTCGTGCACAATTAGCGGGAAATAGTTTGTCGGCGGGTGGAAGCCAAAATCCATTATCCGCTTGGCAATGTCCAAAGCACGCACGCCCGGCGCGTCTTTCCAGCGCCCTTCGGCGACAAATTCGTGCTTGCAAATGCGGTTGTAGGGGATGCGGTAGGCATCCTGCAGGCGCACCCGCAGGTAGTTGGCGTTGAGCACCGCGTCTTCGGCTACCTGCCGCAAGCCGTATTCGCCCAGCATGGCGATGTAGGCAAATGCTTTCACCATCACCCCAAAGTGCCCGTAAAATGACTTCACCCTGCCGATGCTCTTTTTGGGGAATTCAAAGCCATACATCGGCGGCATTTCGTCGGTGGCGGGCTCGGTTTCAACCACGATGGGGCCGGGTAGGTAATCCGCCATGTGTGGAGCGCAGACCACCGGGCCGCTTCCGGGACCGCCGCCGCCGTGAGGTGTGGAGAAGGTCTTGTGCAGGTTGAGGTGCATCACATCAAAGCCCAAGTCGCCGGGGCGGGCAATGCCCAGCAGGGCGTTGAGGTTTGCTCCATCGCCGTAAACCAGCCCGCCCACCGAGTGCACCAGTTCCACGACCTCAAGCAAATGCTCTTCAAAAAGCCCTAATGTGTTGGGATTGGTCAGCATTAGGCCCGCGACCGTTTCGTCGCATTCGGCTTTGAGGGCTTCAAGGTCAATGTTGCCGCGGTCGTCGGATGGAATTTCCACCACTTTGAAGCCGCTCATGGCGGAGGAAGCCGGGTTTGTGCCGTGCGCCGAGTCGGGCACTAAAATTTTGGTGCGGGCGGTGTCGCCGCGGTCGTGGTGGTATGCCCAAATCATGTGGACGCCGGTCAGTTCGCCGTGTGCCCCCGCCGCGGGCTGAAGACTGCACGCGGCAAAGCCCGTGATTTTCTTCAGCGCCTCCTGCAATTCGTACATCAGCCGCAAAGCGCCTTGCACGGTTTCGGGCGGTTGGAAGGGGTGAATTTCGGTGAAGCCGGGCAGGCGCGCCAACGCCTCGTTGATTTTGGGGTTGTATTTCATCGTGCAGGAGCCAAGCGGGTAAAAGTTGATGTCCACCGCGTGGTTGAAGTGCGAAAGGCGGGTGTAGTGGCGCACCACATCCACTTCGGAGACTTCGGGCAACGGGAGATCGGCGCGCGCTAAGCCTTTCGGCAACGGCGTGGTGGGCACATCGGGCTCGGGAAAGCGAACCCCGCGCCGCCCGGGAGAAGAAAGTTCGGAAATCAACGGCTCGCGCACTTTCATCGGCTCACCTCCGCCAGCGTGTCAACCAGCAGGTCAATTTCCTCCCGCGGGTTCATCTCGGTAACGGCAATCAGCATCACATTTTGCAACTCGGGGTAATCCTGCCCAAGGTCGTAGCCGCCGAGGATGTCGTGTTCAAGCAGGTGGCGGTTGATTTCGGCAACCGGCTCGGGGCATTTCAGGGCAAATTCGTTGAAGAATGGCGTGTTGGGGAAGAGAAGTTCGTAGCCGGGTAAAGCCGCCAAGCGGTGCGCGGCGTAGTGGGCTTTGTGGTAGTTCAGTTCGGCGACTTCGCGCAAGCCTTCTTTGCCAAGCAGGCTGAGGTAAACCGCCGAGGCGAGCGTCATCAACCCTTGGTTGGAGCAGATGTTGGAGGTGGCGCGCGCGCGGCGGATGTGTTGCTCGCGGGCGCTCAGGGTTAGCACGTAGGCGCGCTGGCCGCGGTTATCAACGGTTTGCCCCACAAGCCGCCCGGCCATTTTGTGCACAAATTTTTTGCGCGTGGCGAAAATGCCGAGGTATGGCCCGCCAAATGAAAGGGGAATGCCGAGGGGTTGCCCCTCGCCGGTTACGATGTCGGCGCCCATTTCGCCGGGGGGCTTGAGCAAGCCCAGCGCCAGCGGGTTGACGGCTATGCCGAAAAGCGCGCCGCGGGCGTGCACTTCCTCGGCGAGTTTGGTAAAGTCGTAAATGCGCCCGAAAAAGTCGGGGTATTGCACCATCACCAGCGCGGTTTGGTCGTCCACTTCCTCCAAAAGCGCTTCGGGCGGCGCATCGGGCGGGAGTTCGTCGCCGGCATAGCGCACGGGCGTGCCCTGCGTGTAGGTGCGGGCGGTGGCGCGGTATTGGGGGTTGAGCGAGGGCGAAAACACCACCTTAGGGCGCTTGCCGCGGAAGACGTGGTATGCCATGATGGCGGCTTCGGCGACCGCGGTCGCGCCGTCGTAGTGCGAGGCGTTGCTTACCTCCATGCCCGTCAGGGCGCAAATCATGCTTTGGTATTCAAAGAGGGCTTGCAGTGTGCCCTGCGAGATTTCGGGCTGGTAGGGGGTGTAGGCGGTGTAGTATTCGCCGCGGCTCAAAATCGCATCCACCGCCGCGGGGATGTAGTGATGGTATGCGCCCGCGCCGAGGAAGCAGGCGAGGTCGCGCGCGGTCTCGTTGTCTTCGGAAAGCAAGCGCAGTTCCTCGGCCACTTCCATTTCAGTCATCGGCGGGGCAAGGTTGAGCCGCGGGTAGCGATATTCCCGCGGCACATCTTGGAACAGGTCGTCCATTTTTTGGACGCCTATCGCCTCTAACATACTTTGCCGCTCGCGCGGCGTCAACGGAGAGAACATGGCTCCTCCTGAGGCTGATGATTTGTTCATAAGTTCGTTGGGGCGTTAGGTCGTTGGGGCGTTGCGTCGTTAGGTCGTTAGGTCGTTGCGTCGGGCAATCATCCACCGATTGACACAGATTTACACCGATTGAAGGGAAAAAACCACAGAGGACACAGAAGCACCCCAGAAAACACAGAAATTTACAGATTCCGCAGAAAAAAATCTGTGCTAATCTGTGTAATCTGTGGATTTTATCCTTGGCGTCCTTCGTGTCCTTGGCGCCCTTGGCGTCTCTGCGTTCCTCTGCGCCTCTGCGTTATCATCCACCGATTGACACAGATTTACACCGATTGAAGGGAAAAAACCACAGAGGACACAGAAATTTACAGAGAACACAGAAAATTTTTTCTTGGTGCCCTTTGTGACCTTGGCGCCCTTGGCGTCAATCTCTCTGCGCCTCTGCGTTTCTCTGCGCCTCTGCGTTACCCTTGGCGTTAAACCAAACCGTCCGGCGTGATTGCCAGACGGCGTGGAAGTTTATTCCTCGCGCTCCTCGCAGTAAGCCTTGTACTGCTCGGCGTCCATGAGCGAATCCAATTCGGATGGGTCGGCAATTTCCAATTTCACCATCCAGCCGTCGCCGTAAGGGTCGCGGTTGATGGTTTCGGGGTCATCGGCGAGCGCGTCGTTCACCGCCACCACCTTGCCGCTCACGGGGGCGTACACGTCGGCGGCGGATTTTACTGATTCCACCGACGCGATAATGTCGCCTTGCGATACCTCGTCCCCCTCGGAAACCACAATTTCCACAAACACCAAATCCGAAAGTTGGTCTTGAGCGTAATCGGTAATGCCCACGGTGCCATCGGGGCTGATCCATTCATCGTTTTTGGTGTATTTGAGTTCGGCGGGGAATTCCATTGCAAGCCTCCTGAAGGTTTGATGAAGCGAAAAGTTGCATTGAGTGCGTTTTCATTCTACGGTCACCGAGCGCAAAAGTCAAGATGCGGGGTCGCGCAGTTCCTCCGAGTGTTGCAAATTCGTGTTGTCTTCTTTACCTTTGCGGTGGTGTTAGCCCAAAACTGGTATAATTTCGTGCATGGCGAAAAACATTTTCTCCAAATGGAAACAAGGGTTAGCCCGAACGCGCAAAACGGCTTTTGGGCGAATTGCTACGTTGTTGGGCGCAACCGAAATCACCGAGGAAACTTGGGATGAACTTGAAGCCTTGCTGATTCAGGCGGATTTGGGTGTAGAAACGGCCATAGAGGTTTTGGAGGCGTTGCGCCAACGGGTGAGCGCGGAGGCGATGGTGCGCAGCGTGGAATTGGAGGAGGCGCTGCGTGAAGAGTTGAGGTCGCGGTTGCAAACCCCTCCGCCGATAACTTGGGAGCACAAGCCGAGCGTGGTGCTTTTGGTTGGCGTAAACGGCTCCGGCAAAACGACTACGGCGGCGAAGTTGGCTTGGCGCTACACGCGTGAAGGCAAAAAGGTGATGATGGCCGCGGCCGACACTTTCCGCGCTGCGGCCATTGATCAGTTGAAAACATGGGGCGAGCGCCTGAGCGTGCCGGTGATCGCGGGCGAGCCGGGTGGAGACCCGGGCGCGGTTACCTACGATGCCGTGCAGGCGGCGCGAGCGCGCGGCACCGATATTTTGTTCGTGGATACCGCCGGCCGTTTGCACACCCGTTTCAACCTCATGGAGGAGTTGAAAAAAGTGCGCCGCGTGGCAAACAAAGCCCTCCCCGGCGCTCCGCACCATGTTTGGCTTGTGATGGACGCCACCACGGGGCAAAATGCCCTTCAGCAGGCTAAAGCCTTCAAGCGGGCTGTGGATGTGACGGGCGTGATACTTGCCAAGTTGGATTCGTCGGCGCGCGGCGGCATGGCTTTTGCCATTCAGCGCGAACTCGGCCTACCTATCTTGTTCGCTGGTTTGGGCGAAAAGCCTGAGGACTTAGAGCCATTTGACCCCGATGCGTTTGTTGATGGAATACTTGGTTTAGAGCATAAATTGGCCTAAGATACACATAAAAAATTGGGATGGTGAAATGGGCGATATTGAAGGCTTTGTCAAACCGATTTACAGTTTTCTTGTTTCTACCTTTAGGCGGATGGCTGAGCCATCTAAGGCTTTAAAGAGTCCGCTGGACCGTGTTTCGGCGCGCAGTTTGGCCCTTACCAGCATCGGGACGTTGGTAGTAGTTGTGTTTCCGATGCTGATGTGGGTAACTATTGCCCCAACTCCCTTCTTAATGCGCCTTTACATTTACTTTACCGCACTGGTGGTTTTGCTCTCCTACTTGCTGAGCCGAACCGTTCATTATCGCTTAGGCATTTATTTGACGGTTTTTGTTTATAGTTTCGGCTCGGTTGTTATGGATTTGTCGGTATCGCCGCTTACACATAGTTTTTACCTTTTAATGGTGGGCTGGAACTTGGCGGCGATAGTTATAGGGGGCTTGTTGATGTCACGGCGCCAGTTTTTGTGGCTTGTGGCGTTCAACGTGGTTTTGATGGCCGTCCCCAGTGTCATGAATCGGGCAATGTGGTATTGGTACAAGGAAATAGTGCTTATTTTTCTTGTTGAGGCGGCTCTCTTGTTTGGAATTGCAGGCGCCACCCGCCGCCATGCCGAGGCGTTGGCTGAGAGCGAGCGTCGCTTTAGGGAACTCTTTGAAGGCGCTCTGGAAGCACTTGTTATTCACGACGGCGTTAACATTGTGGCGGTCAACCCTGCTTTTGAAAAAATGTTCAAGTGCTCGGCAGAGGAAGCCGTTGGGCGTCCCCCGATAGATTTCGTAGCCCCAGAAGAACGCGATGAAGCATTTTATGCCTTTATAGATAATTACGATAAGCCCGGCATAGCCATTCAAGCGACAGCCTTGCGTTGTGACGGCTCTAAATTCGTAGCAGAAGCAACTTTGGGGTACATAACTTACGAAGGTCAGCGCTTGCTTGCCCTCAGCGTTCGCGATATTTCTTGGCGGGTCGCTGCTGAAGCCGAACTGCGCAAACTTTCCCGTGCTGTGGAGTATAGCGCTAATGCTGTGGTCATAACAGACCCTGATTGGAAAATAGAATATGTAAACCCCGCCTTTACCCGCATAACTGGTTATTCAGCCGAGGAAGTGATAGGCAAAACTCCCCTTATCCTTGATTCGGGATTGTATGACAAGGAATTTTATGATCAAATCCAGAAAACATTGAGTGAAGGTAATGTGTGGCGCGGCGAGTTGATAAACCGGCGTAAAGACGGCTCTCTTTATTGGGAATATCAGACCATTGCCCCTGTGTTGGACGAAGACGGTAAGGTGGTGAACTTTGTGGCTGTTAAAGAAGACATCACAGACCGCAAAGAAGCCGAGCAAGAATTGCGCAAACTGCATCGCGCAATTGAGCAGAGCGCTCACAGTGTGGTCATTACCGATAGAAACGGCACAATAGAATACGTGAACCCTGCCTTCACCGAGGTTACCGGCTATTCTGCCGAAGAGGCGAAAGGGCAAAACCCCCGCATCTTGGCTTCCGGCAAACATCCGCCTGAATTCTACCGTGAAATGTGGGAGACCATTCTCCGCGGTGAGGTTTGGCGTGGCGAAATCATAAACCGCCGCAAAAACGGCGAACTATACTGGGAGCAGGCGAGCATTGCCCCTATTCGCAACGAAGAGGGCGAAATAACCCACTTCGTGGCCGTGAAAGAGGATATTACCGAGAAAAAGCGCTTGGAAGAGGCTCTGCGCGAGGCCAATGAAGCGCTTGACAAGGCAAACAAATTCAAAACCCAACTCCTCGGCAATGTGAGTCATGATATGCGCACTCCCCTTGGCGGAATTGTGGGCTATTCGGAAATGCTCTTAGACGGCGCTCTTGGTCCTATCAACGAAAAACAGCGCCATGCTTTGGAAGGAATTTTTTACAGCGCTCAGCAATTGGTGGAGTTTACCAGTGCTTTGCTGAATCAAGCCGAACTTGAAAGCGGCCGCATTAGGTTGAATATCACTTTATTCTCGCCTAAAGATTTATTGAAGGTTGTTCCTTCAGTTGAAGCCGTTGCCGCACCTAAGGGAGTAGAAGTACACACTGAGATTGCCCCAAACATCCCTGAAAAAGTTTACGGCGATCCTTACTGGATAAGGCAAATAATAGCCAATTTGCTCGGCAATGCTGTCAAGTTCACCGAAAAAGGTCACGTTTGGCTACGCATTTATGGAATTGATGACGACCACTGGGCTATTGAGGTTGAGGATACGGGCATTGGCATTCCTGAAAATATGCTTGATGAGATTTTCGAGCCTTTCCGCCAAGTGGATGGTAGCCCAACACGGAGGTATAAAGGCTCTGGGCTGGGGCTTTCTATTGTGAAACGCCTTGTGGAATTGATGCATGGTGAAATAAAAGTGGAGAGCACCCCCGGCAAAGGCAGCAAGTTTACCGTGATTTTGCCTTGCCAAACTCGTGTTCGCTCTGGAAAGGAGGAAGAGCGCAATGGAGAATAAGCCTCAAGGATTGGTTGTAGAGGATAATCCGGCACAAGCCGAGATTTTTACAGCGGCTTTGGAAAATGCCGGTTATGAAGTTGTTTGGATTGACAACGGCTCTGAGGCAATGGCTTATTTGGAGAAAAATGCCCCTGCCGTGGTTGTGCTTGACCTCCATTTGCCGGAGGTAGCCGGTTCCGATATTCTGACGCACATCCGTTCCCAGCCCCATTTAGCCGAAACGCGGGTTATGCTTGCAACGGCCGACCCGCGCATGGCCGAAATGGTCGCTTCGGAGAGCGATTTGGTCTTGCTCAAACCGGTGAGTTATGTGCAATTGCGGGAATTGGCGCGTCGTTTGTTGGTGGGAGGGACGAAGGACAATTAAAGCCCTTTTTGCCGAGAAAGTACAAAGGGCCTATCCGAAAATTCTTTGTGGGCGTGTCACGCGAGGCGGCAAAGCCGCCGAAGCAGTCTCCCGACCAGTAAAAGTAAAAGGAGGATTGCTTCGCCCCTATGGGGCCCGTAATGACACTGCCACAATATTTTCGGATAGATTCAAAGGCCAACACCGAGCGGTGTTGGCCTTTGCGCGTGCTTAGCCTGCGAATAATGTGAGGGGCACTTACAGGAGGTTACCTTTTGGATGGATGGAGGAAGGTTCAGGCTAAAGCACGCTCCAGCACGGGGCGGAACTTGTACCCGTAAATTATTAACCCACGCTCGTCGTCCGCGTTGCGCAATTTGCGCGTTACCATTTCAACGCGCATTCCAACGTAGGGTTCCACGTCGCCTAAATCGGTCAGTTGGGCGGTCAGCATTGGGCCGTCGTCAAGCGAAATGAGCGCCACCACATACGGCGATTGCTCGGCAAAGTCGCTTGGCGCTTGGCGCACGGTGGTGAATGCGTAAACTGTGCCCGTGCCAACGAGCGTTTCCACGGTTTTGGCTTCCATGCCGCAATGGGGGCACACATCCCGCGGCGGGAAAAGTTTTGCGCCGCAGTGGGGACACACTTCGCCGACAAGCCTGTATCGCTGTTTGCGGTTTCTCCAATGGCGGGAAATATCCATGGTGAGGCTCCTTCTGATTGAGGGATTGAGGAATTGAGGAATTAGGGGGCAGGTTCAAGGATGGTGGTGGCGGCGAGGGAAGCGGGGCCGCTGAGGCTTTGCACAAGCGCGCGGCGGGCATTGGGGATTTGGTTGTCGCCTGCTTGGCCGCGCAACTGCATCACAGCCTCGGCGACTTGGTAAAGCCCCGTAGCGCCGCCGGGGTTGCCGCGCGCCTTCAAACCGCCCATCGTGAGGATAGGCAGTTTGCCGTCCAACTCCAACGAACCATCCTGCCCCATTTTCCAGCCCTCGCCGCGCGGTGCGAAGCCTGCCGCTTCTAAAATCAGCGGCACATAGATTGAGAAGGCGTCGTAGAGTTCAAAGAAGTCAACCTCCTCAAGCGAGCAATTCGCGCGCTTGCAGGCGCTCTCAACCGAAGAGCGCACCGCTGCGAAATCCAGCGGGTCGTCGCGGTCGTGCAGGGCGAGGGTGTCGTTGGCAATCCCGAAGCCTGCAATCCGCACGAGCGGCTGGGGCATTTCAGGCGGGAGGACGGAGCGGCGCGCCACGAGCACCGCTGCGGCTCCGTCGGCAAGCGGCGCGGCGTCAAACAGGTTGAGCGGGTCGCTAAGCATGGTGGCACGGTGGTAGGTGCTTTCTTTGATTGCGCGGCGGAACATCGCTGCCGGATTGCCAACCGCGTTGCGGTGCGCCAGCACGGGGAAGGCGGCAAACGCCGCGCGCTCGGCGTTGTATTCGTGAATGTAGCGTTGCATCAGCAAAGCCGCTTGCGCCGCGGGCGTCAGCCCGTGCTCGGCTTCGTAGTCGGCGTCCAGCACCACCGAGAGGGCGGTTTCCACATCGGGGCCGACGCGGTCGGTGGATTTTTCAACGCCGAGCGCAAGAGCGACATCGGCTTCGCCGGAGGCGACGGCGAGGTAGGCCGCGCGAAGAGCCATCATGCCACTTGCCCCGCCTGCTTCCACCGTGGCGGCTTCAACATCGTGCAAGCCGATAAAATCGGCAACCAAAACGCCCACATTTGCCTGCCGCGAAAGCACCGGCGCATACTGGTTGGCAACATAAACCGCCTGTGGGCGCAAACCGCCGCTTTCTTGCATTGCTTTGAGGGCGGCGTCGGTAGCCAGTTCCCGCAGTGAAACTTCCCAATGCTCACCCACGGGGGTAAATCCAATGCCGGTAATCACAATGTCGTCCATAAAGCCTCCAAAGCCGGTAGCAAGCCGCTATTTGAGCACCAACTTGCCGCGCCAGCGGACGTAGGTGGCGTAATCAATCTCGGTGCGGCGGCGGATGTAATCCTGCGTGGCAGGGGCAAGCGCCCGCCGTTCTTCAATCAGATCGGTAACCTCAAACGCCATCGCGTCCGAGCCTGCACCCGAGCCGAATGAAACCACTAAAATCCGGTCGCCGGGCTTTGCTACATCCAGCGTTGCGGTCAAGCCCAAAATTGCTGAGCCGGAGTAGGTGTTGCCCACGGTGGGCACAACGAGGCCGGGGGCAATTTGCTCGGGCGTAAAGCCCAACTGCTTGGCAATGCGTTGAGGGAATTTGGCGTTGGGCTGGTGGAAGATGGCGTAGGTGTAATCTTGGGGCGTGGTGTTTGTGGCTTCAAGGAAAGCCCGCGCCGCCGAGCCGATGTGCTGGAAGTAAGCCGGTTCGCCGGTGAAGCGCATCCCGTGCTCGGGGTAAGGCTGCTGGGCGCGCCGCCAGAAATCGGGCGTGTCGGTGACGTACGAAAGCGTGCCCAAGAGAACGGCGAGGCTTTCTTCGGCCGGGCCGATGATGAAAGCGGCTCCGCCCGCGGCGGCGGTGTATTCCAGCGCGTCGCCGGGGCGCCCTTGAGCCGTGTCCGCGCCGATTGCCAAGGCGTAATCTGCCATGCCGGAGCCTATCAAGCCAAATGCCGCGACCATCGCTTCTGTGCCCGCCTTGCAGGCAAACTCCCAGTCGCCCGCTTGGGTGAACGGCGTTGCGCCCAGTGCCTCGGCTACGATGGTACTGCTCGGCTTCACGGCGTAAGGGTGCGATTCGGAGCCAACCCAGACGGCGCGGAGCAGTTCGGCATCAATGCCGGCGCGCGCTAAGGCGTTGCGCGCCGCTTCTATTGAAATCGTGATGGTGTCCTCATCCAAGCCGGGGACGGCTTTTTCTTCAATCGGCAAGCCACCCCTGCCCTGAGTCCAAATGCGGGCGATTTCCTTTGCCGGCAAGCGGTAGCGCGGCACATAAGCACCGTAACCTACAATGCCGACGGGGCGTTCCGGGCGTAACAGTTCGGGCATATTGTCCTCCGTGGGGGAAAAGACCACAGATTACACAGAGGAGAAGATTAGCGATTTAGGATTTGCGGGTGTTCCCTGAAATCGGTGTAAATCTGTGTCAATCGGTAGATAGGGACGCTAAGGTCGCCAAGGACACAAAGGATGCCAAGAAAGTAACGCAGAGGCGCAGAGAAAGCAGAGGCTCAAAGAGCGCGAAGAAAAATTTCTGTGTTTTCTGTGGGTTTTCTGTGCTTTCTGCGTTTTTCCTTTATCGGTGAAAATCTGTGTCAATCTGTGGATGAAAACCACAGATTACACAGATTAGCGCAGATTTTTTCTGTGTTCTCTGTAAATTTCTGTGTCCTCTGTGTTTTTTTCTCTCAATCTGCGAAATCTGCGGATTTTATCGTCCTTGCTTTCGCATTTCTGCCAAGATTTCCTGTGCGCGGTCAATGCGCACCGTGCCTTCGGCGACCATGCGGCGGGCGACGGCTTCAATTTCATCGCCCTGAGCCCCTGCCGAGACGGCAACCTGCCGCGCGTGCAACGCCATATGCCCGCGCTGGATGCCTTCGGTTGCAAGCGCACGCAGAGCGCCCAAATTCTGTGCCAAGCCTACCGAAACGATAATTTCGGCGAGTTCGCGGGCGGTGCTGATGCCCATCAGTTTGAGCGCCGCCTGCGCCGCGGGGTGAACGCGCGTCGCTCCACCCACAATGCCCACCGCCATTGGCATTTCAATTGTGCCTACGAGGTTGCCCTCGGCATCCTTGCCCCATGTGGTCAACGAGGTGTAGCGCCCGCTGCGGGCGGCATAAGCGTGAGCGCCCGCCTCCACAGCGCGCCAATCGTTGCCCGTGGCAATCACCACGGGGTCAATGCCGTTCATAATGCCCTTGTTGTGCGTTGCGGCGCGGTACGGGTCGGCATCGGCAAACGCCCATGCCGCAATGATGCCGTCGCGCACTTCCTCGGCGCTGAAATCGTCAAACGCCAGCACCTCCAGCGGGATGGTGCACCGTGCCCGCGCAATCCGCCGGTCGGCTAAATTGGAGAGAATGCGCAAATGCACGTGCCCGCCGGTCAAGGCCTCAACGCGCGGCGCAAGTTTCTCGCAGGCGGTGTTGACGGCGTTCGCACCCATCGCGTCGCGCACGTCGTAAATCAAATGCACCACGAGAAACTCGCCGATGGCTGGATGCGAAAGCACGCGCACTTCCAAATCGCGCGCCCCGCCGCCCAGTTTTTTGAGAATGGGGTCAACCGCGTCGGCGGTTTCAAGCAACTCTTGCTTGGCTTCAAGCACGCGCAGGCGGGAGAGGTGCGGATTGGGCACGTTGAGCACCTGCATCTGCCCTATCATTTGCGGCTCGGTGGCGTGCGCGGTGAAACCGCCGCCGGCGCGCGCCAACTTTGCCATGTACGAAGCCGCCGCCACAACCGAGGGCTCTTCTATCGCCATCGGCACGAGGACTTCACGCCCGTTCACCACAAAATTGAGCGCAATGCCCAACGGCAGGGCAAACGTGCCAACCACATTTTCAATCATATGGTCGGCTTGCTCGGCGCTTAGCCCCGAATCGCCGAACAGCGCGGCAAACTCTTCGGCGCTCAGCAAGCCCATGCCTTCAAGCCGCTTACGCCGCTCTTCCAAAGTGAGGTTGTAAAATCCGGGGAGACGAGAGGTGGGGGACATGGTGGGTGGGGATTGAGGGATTGAGGGATTAGGGTAGCAGGGGAAAATGTAAGGCTTTGGGGCTTTCAAAAACTATCAAGTTGGGGGAGTCGTTAGGTCGTTGGTCGTGAGGTCGTTGGGTCGTGGGTCGTTGGGTCGTGGGTCGTAAGGTCGTTGGTCGTTGGGTCGTTGGTCGTGAGGTCGTTGGGTCGTTGGGTCGTTAGTCGTTGGGTCGTTGGGGCACCGGGCATCATGGCATCATGACACCGGGCATCATAGCACCAGGCATCATAGCACCCTTTAAAGCCCACCGCCCCCGCGGGGTGCGAGGGCGGAGTTACATGGAGGTGAGTAAGGCAACGCTACGCGTCAACCCAAGCCAAGGTTTTATCGCGCAAAGAACGGTTGAGCAGGTCGGCGTGCTCCACCGTGACGGGGAACGCCAGAAGTTCTTCCAGTGAAACCGAGCCGTCTTCTTCAATCACTGCAAGGTTATAAATGAACAAACCTTTGTCAAGGTTGGCGGTGTAAACAAACACCTCGTTGTTGAGCAGGTATTCGCGGATTTGCTCGTCTTGCAGGGCGGCTTGAAGCCCACCGGCGGCAAAAATGCGCACGTGCACCACGAGGTCAACAAGGAGTTCGGCCTTGGCGAGTTCTTTGAGGAAACTGACGAACATCGTCTTGGTTTCCTCAATTGGGGTTTCGCCGCCGAACATGAGCACAACGGCTTCGGGCTGGAACGCGGCTACCTCGCGAGCGGCTTCTTCCTCTTTGCCGGGCTCCACGATGAAATGAGCCGCCTGCGCGGCGGTTTCGCCGATGTAGGCCGCCTCTGCTGCGGCGCTGATCGCCCCGCAGATGATGTTGCGCGGCGATATAAATGCCACCTTCGCATAGTCGGTAAGCATTTGCGCCCCAACGATGCGCCCTGTGAGCGCGCGCAGATAAATTTCTTCGCCAAAAGTGGTTTTAGCCATTGCTCTCCTCCTGAGTTGGGGTAAGTTTATGTAACAACACCTGCATTTTACCCATTCTTTCTCCGAAGCACAAGGCTTACTGCCGATTTCTTGATAACTCTCATAAAAATTGCCGCGGTACAATAGCCGCATGGCCGAACCGGAACTCTCTCGCGAAGAGATTGAAAAACTTGGGCGTTGGGTGACCGCTTTTGTTGCAGACCACCTGACCGAGATGGAAAACCGTCCGATTGCCGATGCGCCCCTTCCCCCGGCAGAATTGCGTGCTTTGTTTGAAGAGCCGCTCCCGAGTGCTCCGCAAGGCATTGAGCACACTTTGGGGGATTTTCGGGATAAGGTAGTGGCGCATTCGGTGAGGGTGGGGCATCCGCGCTTTTTGGCTTGGATGCGCACGTCGCCGCTGGCGGGCGCGGTGTTCGCCGAGGCGCTGGCGGCGGCTCTCAACCAGTCCGTAGCCGTATGGCAAGGCGCGCCCGCCGCAACCGAGGTTGAGCGCCTTGTCCTGCGATGGATAGCCCGGCTGAGCGGCTACACCCCCAACGCCGATGGAGTCCTCACTTCGGGCGGCTCAATGGCAAACTTTGTGGGGCTTTTGCTGGCGCGCCAGCATCACTTCCCCGATGTGCGCTCCACGGGCGTGCAGGCGTTGCCGCCGGTTGCGTTTTACCTCAGCCCCGAAACGCACTATTCCGCCGTCAAGGCAATTGAAATGATGGGCTTCGGCAAGCAAGCGGTGCGGTGCGTGCCCACGGATAGCGATAGGCGGATGTTGCCTGTGATGCTCCGCCGCGCCATCCGCACCGACAGGCGGCGCGGGGTGGTGCCCGTGGCGGCGGTGGCGACCTTGGGCACAACCGCTACCGGCGCGTGCGACCCCATCGCTGAAATCGCCGAAGTTTGCGCCGAGGAAGGCGTTTGGTTGCACGTTGACGGCGCCTACGGCGGGCTGGCGGCGTCGGTCCGCGGCGCGGAGCACTGCGCCCGCGGCTTGGAAAAAGCCGATTCGTTCACCGTTGACCCCCACAAGACGATGTTTGTGCCGTTTGAAGCGGGGGCAATTTTCACCCGACACAGCGGTTTGATGCCCAAAACCTTTGGTGCGCATGCCGATTACCTGCCCAACGCCAACGAGGATGAAGGCTTTCACTTTCGGGATTACGGGCCACAACTTTCACGGGGCTTTAGGGCGCTGAAAATTTATTTCACGCTCAAAATTTACGGGGCAGACGCAATTTTGCGCACATGGCAGCGCCTTCACCGCCTTGCCGAGCAGTTTGCCGCGTTAGTTGTGGCGGCACACGATTTTCAACTGCTTTCCAAGCCATCGTTAGGCATTGTGGCCTTTCGCTATTTGCCGCGAGCGATGGGTGAGGAAGAGGCCAATGCGTTGAACCGCGCGGTTGTGCGGGTGCTCCAGCGCGGCGGCAAGGCTTTCCTTTCTCGCACGCATTTGGGCAAAACGGATGCTATGCGCGCTTGCTTCATCACCTACCGCACCACAGAGCGCGACCTGCCGCTGATTTTGGAAGCAGTGCGCGAGGCGGCAAGAGAGGTCGGATGACACCCCCAAACGCGTGTATAATGTGAGCACACTGTATTTCTACAGTGCTACTTTTCTCATCGGAGGTTTCCAATGTCCCACAATCGCAAGGCGTTCGTAATAGTTTCGCTGTTGCTGGCGCTGAGCATGGTGTTGGCGGCCTGCGGCGCTAAGCCTACCCCGACCGCCGCACCGGCAACTAAGGCGCCTGCCGCAACACAGGCGCCCGCGGCAACTCAAGCGCCCAAGCCCACCGAGGCGCCCAAGCCCACTCAGGCGCCCGCTAAGCCTGTCACCATTGAGGTTTATTACCCGGTGGCGGTGGATGCGCCCATCGCTAAAATCCTCAACGGCTACATCGCCGACTTTGAAAAGCAAAACCCCAACATCAAAGTCAAGCCGGTGTTTTCGGGCGGCTACGGCGATGTGAAGACCACCATTCAGACCACCATTGAAGGCGGCGGAAAACCGCCAGTGCTGGCCGTGATGCTCGCCGCTGATTTGTATGACTTGGTGAACGCGGGCTACATCGTGCCGCTGGATGACTTCATCAAATCCATGCCCAACGGCGATGCCTACATCAACGACTTCTTCCCCGCTTTCATGGCAAACTCCAAATATGATGGCAAAATTTGGAGCATTCCCTTCCAGCGCAGCGTGGTTACGCTCTACTACAATGCCGATTTGTTTGAGCAGGAAGGGATAAAACCGCCCGACAGTTGGGAATCGCTTGCCGAAGCCGCTCAGAAACTGACCATCCCCGGCAAGCGCTGGGGCATTGAATGGCCTTCTGGCTGGCCTTACTGGCTGTTCCAGCCGCTGGCGATCGGCAACGGCCAAAACATTGTGAAATCGCCGACCGAGGTTGTGTTTGACGACCCGAAGGTGATTGAGGCTGTGCAGTTCTACATTGACCTTTCGCACAAGTACCATGCCATGCCTGAGGGCGTGCAGAAGAATTGGGGCAATGCCCCGGCCGACTTCGCCAAGGGCGCGGCGGCGATGATTGTGCATTCCAGCGGTAGCCTGCGCGGCATCCTCTCGCAGGCCAAGTTCAAGGTTGGCGTGATGGCTGTCCCCGGCAAGAAGCCCGGCACTTACGCAACCGTGACCGGCGGCGGCAATTTCTACATGCTCAAGGGCGCTTCGCCCGAGGAACAGCAAGCGGCGTGGAAGTTCATTGAATTCGTCACCCAGCCCAAATACGCGGCTGACTTCAGCATCAAGACCGGCTACATCGCCACCCGCAAGAGCGCCTACGACACTCCGGAAATGAAAGAATACATCCAGAAAGTGCCGCAGGCCGGGCAATTGAAGGATATGCTGAAATATGCCGGCGCCGAACTTTCGTGCATGAACCTCGGCAAAGTGCGCAACATCTTCCACAAATACCTGCAAGCCGCCTACAACGGACAAATGACGCCCGAAGAGGCCATGAAGAAAGCGCAACAAGAGGCCGATAAGGCGTTGGAGATGTTCAAGTAAGCCGTGTACAATCGGTAAATCCCGTAGGGGCGAGGCGCGGTACCTCGCCCCTACGTGTATTCGTTCACATTCGGGAGCCTGCCTATGTCTGTCGCCACACGCTCTGTTTCCCGCCGCAAAGCCCCAAACTGGTTGCCCTACCTGCTGATTTCGCCCACGCTCATCATCGTGCTGGTGTTCACCGCTTGGCCGACGGTACAGGCGATTTACATGAGTTTCTTCCGCCAGTACCTCAACATTGCCAAGTTCCGCACGCCCACTTTCATTGGCTTGCGCAATTACAAGGAACTTTTCACCAGCCCTGACTTCCTGCAGGTGCTGAAAAACACCACGATTTACGTGCTCGGCACCGTGCCTGCAAGCATTGTTTTGGCGTTTTTGTTTGCTCTGCTGGTCAACCGAGCGGTGAAAGGCATTGGGCTTGCCCGGCTGGGGTTCTTTTACCCCACCATTCTGCCGATGGTGAGCGCGGCCACTATTTGGATGTTTTTCTTCACGCCCGATTATGGCCTGTTCAACACTTTCTTGGAGACTTTTGGCTATCACGGCCCCGAAAACTGGCTTGGCAACCCGCATTTAGCCTTGCTCGCGGTGATGATTGTGGCAGTTTGGAAGAACGCGGGCTATTTGATGATTTTCTACCTCGCGGGGTTGCAAAATCTGCCCGAGGATGTGTTTGAGGCCGCTTCGCTTGATGGCGCGAGTTGGTGGACGCAGTTGTGGAAGATCGCCTTTCCGCTTTTGCGCCGCACTACGCTTTTTGTGTCCACCATTGCCATCATTGATGCTTTTCAGGTGGTTGACCACATTTTTGTAATGACGCAAGGCGGTCCAAGCGGCGCGAGCACGGTGCTCCTCTACTACTTGTGGCAGGTGCGCTTTGAGGATTTGAACGTTGGGTTGGCTTCGGCGCTGACCGTGGTTCTCATCATCATCATGCTGAGCATTACCGTTACCAACTTTGTGCTTTCAGAGCGGGAGGGAGCATGATTAGCGCCAAACTTCGCAAACGTTTAACGGCAGTTTTTCTGAATTTACTGACCGCGGTGCTGGCTTTAGGCTGGGCTTCCATCATCATTTGGGCAATCGTGGTGTCGTTTCGGCCTTCCAGCGAGCCGTTGGGGCGCGGCGACGTCTGGTTTGGGCATACGCTCACCTTTGCCAATTACCTCAAAGCATGGTCGTTAGCCCCTTTCGGCATTTACTACCGCAACACCATCATCATCGTGGGCATGATTTTGATTGCCCAATTGATAACGATAACGCTTGCGGGCTTTGCCTTTGCCCATCAGGAATTTTGGGGCAAGAAAGGGATTTTCTTTTTCATTTTGTTGCAACTGATGATTCCCGCGGCGGCGCTTTTGGTGCCCAACTTCACCACTATCCGCAAACTGGGGCTTTTTGACACCACGCTGGCGGTTGCATTGCCCTACTTTGGCTCGGCATTTGGCACTTTTCTCATGCGGCAGGCGTTTTTGGAAGTGCCGCGCGACCTCGTAGACGCGGGCATCATGGACGGTTGTTCGTGGTGGCAACTGCTTTGGCACATTTACTTGCCGCCCTCGGTGCCTACGCTGGTTGCCTTTGCGCTTTCGTCCATCACATGGCACTGGAATGAATTTTTGTGGCCGTTGGTGGTAACGCTGAGCAACCGCTCGCGCCCGCTGACCATTGGCTTGGTGCGCTTTACGCAATTGGGCGAAATCGGAGCGCGCTGGCCTTTGCTCGCCGCGGCGACCATCACGGTTATCGCCCCGCTCTTCCTGCTCTTCCTCGTGTTCCAGCGGCAGTTCATCCGCAGTTTCCTGCATTCCGGTTTGAAATAGCCCATGTCGCGGCGCTGGCTTGCGAATGGCCTGTTGCTCGTCACGGCGGCAGTGTGGGGATTGGCGTTCGTTGCCCAGCGCGCCGGCATGGAATACGTCGGCCCGTTCACCTTCAACGCTGTGCGGTTTGCGTTGGGTGCATTGGCGCTGGGTGCTATAGTCCGCATTCGCGAAAAACAGCCTTTGCACCGCGCCTCGCCGCGTGAAAGCATAAGCCGCGGCATCTGGCTGGGCGTGGTGTTGTTCATTGCTTCATCGTTCCAGCAGGTTGGCATTGTTTACACCACCGCGGGCAAGGCGGGGTTCATCACCGGTTTGTATGTGGTGCTTGTGCCACTGGCGGGGGCGGTGTTGCTGAAAGAGCGGCATGGCGTGCAGGTGTGGGTTGGCGCGGCGCTGGCGGCGGTTGGGCTTTATTTGCTCAGCGTTACGGGCGCTTGGCACATGGAAAAGGGCGATCTGTTGGTGCTGGTGAGCGCCCTATTCTGGACGGTGCACGTGATTTTGGTGGGGCGTTGGACGGCGGAGCATGATAGCCTGACTTTGGCGGCTCTCCAGTTTGCGGCGGTGGCGGCGCTAAGCGCTGTCGTCGCCGCAGGCTGGGAAACCGTAACCGCAGCGGGCTTGCGGGGTGCTTTGTGGGCAATTCTCTACGGCGGGCTGGTTTCAGTTGGCGTAGGTTACACTTTGCAATTGGTGGCGCAACAGTACGCTCTGCCTGCCCATGCCGCCATCATTTTGAGCCTTGAATCGGCCTTTGCCATGCTGGGCGGTGTGGCAATTTTGGGGGAAAAGGTGAGCGCGCGCGGCCTTGCAGGAGCCCTTTTGATGCTGACCGCCATGGTGGTTTCCCAGATCGGCGCTGAGGGTGATGCCCATTTGATTTGCGAGACGGGCGCGGATGTGGGCCGAGAGCAATGACAAGGTGGCGTTTCCCTTGCTCCTGCTTTTGAGAATTTTGGGTTTGGTATAATCTGCCTAAACTGATTATTGGGAGATGAACGATGATTGATGTGAATGACCTTCGCAAAGGTGTAACTTTTGAATTGGACGGCAATCTTTACCGTGTGTTGGACTACCATCACCACAAACCCGGGCGCGGAAAGGCGACAATTCGCATCAAAGCGCGCAACCTTCGCACTGGCGCAATTGTGGAGCGCACTTTCCCTTCGGGCAACCAGGTGCAAGATGTGAGGCTTGACCACCACAATGCCCAGTACCTTTACACCGATGGCGATTATTACTATTTCATGGATACCGAGACTTACGACCAGTTTGCCATCCCTGCCGATGTGCTCGGTGAAAATGCCAAATTCTTGAAGGACAACATGGAGGTCAAACTGACCTTCTACAAGGGCGAGCCGCTTGATGTGGAATTGCCCATCACGGTGGACTTGGAAGTGGTGCAGGCTGAGGTCGCCGTCAAGGGCGATACGGCCACTGGCGTTACCAAGAAGGTGGTTACCGAGACCGGGCTTGAGGTTCAAGTGCCCGCTTTTATCAATCAAGGCGATGTTATTCGCGTGGACACGCGCACGGGGCAGTACGTGACGCGGGTCAATTGAAAACCGCAGATTGACGCCAAGGATAAAAACCACAGATTAGCGCAGAGGAGAAGATTAGCGATTTAGGATTTGCGGGTGTTCCCTGAAATCGGTGCAAATCTGTGCTAATCGGTGGATAAGAACGCCAAGGTCGCCAAAGACGTAAAGGACGCAAAGAAAAAACCACAGATTACACAGGTTAGCACAGATTTTTTCTGCGAAATCTGTGGTTTCACAAAATCAATCGGTGTAAATCTGTGTCAATCGGTGGATGCGCCAAGGTCGCCAAGGACACAAAGGGCGCCAAGAAAGTAACGCAGAGGCGCAGAGTAGGGGCGAGGCATCGCCTCGCCCAGAGACGCAGAGAGGAAATTTCTGTGTCCTCTGTGTTTTTCTTGCTCAATCGGTGAAAATCTGTGTCAATCGGTGGATGATGGCGCCAAGGTCGCCAAGGACACAAAGGACGCAAAGAAAAAAACACAGATTACACAGATTAGCGCAGAGTAGGGGCGAGGCATCGCCTCGCCCA
>JALVVL010000027.1:0-12640 GCA_027023425.1 Anaerolineales bacterium | reverse complement strand
GAGACGCAGAGAGGAAATTTCTGTGTTCTCTGTAAATTTCTGTCTCCTCTGTGTTTTTCTTGCTCAATCGGTGAAAATCTGTGTCAATCGGTGGATGATGGCGCCAAGGTCGCCAAGGACACAAAGGGTGCCAAGAAAGTAACGCAGAGGCGCAGAGTAGGGGCGAGGCATCGCCTCGCCCAGAGACGCAGAGAGGAAATTTCTGTGTTCTCTGTAAATTTCTGTCTCCTCTGTGTTTTTCTTGCTCAATCGGTGAAAATCTGTGTCAATCGGTGGATGATGGCGCCAAGGTCGCCAAGGACACAAAGGACGCAAAGAAAAAAACACAGATTACACAGATTAGCGCAGATTTGTTCTGCGAACTCTGTGGTTTCAATCATCCAATCGGTGGATGCGCCAAGGTCGCCAAGGGACGCAAGGACGCCAAGGAAAAAACTTCTGTGGTTTCTGTGGCGCTTCTGTGTCTTCTGTGTTTTTCTTTCCCAATTGGTGTAAATCTGTGCCAATCGGTGGATGTCTTTCTGCGCAATCTGCGGTTATAAAAACAACAAGCCCTGCATCATCATGCAGGGCTTGTTTGGTTTGACGCTGTGATGGGGGATTAGTGCCTGTGCGGTGCACCTACAATCACCAGCCACGCTTGGGGCGAATCGGCGTTGCCGTTGATGAGCACGCGGGCGAAATCGCCTGTGTGCACGTTGCTCAGGCTGAGCGGGTCGCCTTGCGGCGAGCGGATGCAGGCATTTTCGGCTAAGGTGAAGGTGATTTCGTTGCCGCGGCGGGGCTTGATGGTGATGCTGTTGTCGCCGACCGCGGTTACCTTGCCTGCCGCGCCGCGGGCGCCGCGCGGCTTGGGAACTGCTACCAGAAGAGCGCTTGGGGTTTCAGCATCTTTCTGCTGATAGACCACCCGCACTTGCATTTCGGGCTTTAGGTCGGATTCGCCGCCAATGCCGCGGAAGCGAGTTTTGTCGGTGATCTGCACTGTCAGTTCATCGCCTTGGCGGGTGGTGATGGTGAGCGTGTGAGCGTCGGCGTCCACGCTTTTTACCTTACCGATGGCGTGGTGGATGGCGTTGGGGTCAAAATCATCGGGCAGAATTACCACCAGCCGGGCATCATTCTCGTCGTTCTCATGGTGTCCTGCCACCATCACCCAATTCCCAACTTGTAGGTCCGAGAACGAAGCCTCGCCACTGCCTGCATTGCGGAATTTGGTTTGGTTGGTGACGTTGATCGTTATTTCTCTGCCGTCGCGCAGTTTCATCGTGAAGGCGTTATCTTGGATGGCGGTGACCTGACCGATCCCCTTGTGCGGGTGACGATGCCGCTGTCCTTCGCCAAAGCCGTGCCTGAGGCCGCCTTCACCTTTCATGCCGAAACCGTGTCGCATTGCCGGAGCCCCCATTCTAAAACTATGACCCGCGTGTGGCCCGAAGGCCGCTTGGGCGGGTTGAGGTGTTTGCTGGGGCTCCTCAGCGTGCGCGGGCACCGTGAAAATTGCCGCGACCACTCCTATTGCAAGCAGCAGCATTGCCGATAGGCCAAACAAGACCTTGTTTTTCGTGGACATAGTGCTTTCTCCTTGTGAAATGTTTCCGAGAGCCGTTCTCTCGTTTGCGCTTTTATTCTGCCACGGGTATGTTATCAGATTTTCAAGCGATTGTAAAAAAGTTGTAAACTCTGGGTGGTAAAATGGCATAGCATGGCTGATTTTGGAGCGTTCAATGAGCAAAGCCGGCTTTCGCGAGCGCGAGCATACCGCGGATTGGGCGCTGGAAGTTTGGGCTCCCGATTTTGTTGGCTTGCTGGAACAGGCAGCGCGCGGCGTGGAGCGTTTGAGCGGCACGCGCGTTGACGAAACTGCGCCGTCCGTCCTCCATCGCCTTTCCCTCCCCGCCGAAGATGCGGAAACCGCGCTGGTGGAGTTCCTGAACGAATTGCTTTTTCTGCGCGACGTGCATGGGCGCTGGTATCGTCCCGCCCATCTCGCTTGGGATGGCAAACTCCTTCAGGGTGAATTGCGCGGTTTTCCCATTGCTGAGGTGGAAAAGGAGGTGAAAGCCGCCACGTACCACAACCTGCACGTTACCCACGACCAAAACGGCTGGCGCGCGATTGTGGTTTTGGATGTTTGACTTTTCCCCCTCTTTTCTGAAACCGAAAGTTTATGGGTAAGGAGGACTCCATGACCGACCTTTTACCCATCCCCCAGCACTTTCAGCCCGATGCAGTTGGGCGACTCTGGAAGGTGGATTACGAAGCGCGGGCGCAGGAGGCGCGCTCTTGGGCTTCTCGCTACGCCATTCCGCCCGCCGCGCGCGACGAATTTCGCATAGCCATTGTACTGATTGACGTCCAAAACACCTTCTGCCTGCCCGATTTTGAACTTTTCGTCGCCGGACGCTCCGGCAACGGTGCGGTTGAGGATAACATCCGCCTTTGCCGCTACATCTACCAAAATTTGCACCACATCACCCACATTGCCGCCACGATGGATACACACCTGCCTATGCAGATTTTCCACGCGCCGTTTTGGGTGGATGCGGAGGGCAACCATCCCGCGCCGTTCACGATGATTTCGCGCGAGGATGTTGAGCAGGGGAGGTGGCGCTTCAACCCCGCGCTTGCCGATGTTTTGGGATTGACGCCCGCCCAAGCCGAGCGCTACGTGCGGCACTACGTTGAAACATTGGCGGCGCGGGGCAAGTATCAGCACACGGTTTGGCCTTTTCATGCCATGTTGGGCGGCGTGGGGCACGCGCTTGTGCCTGCAATAGAAGAGGCGATTTTCTTCCACAGCATTGCCCGCTATGCCCAGCCGGAGTTTATTCTCAAGGGGCAACACCCCCTCACCGAGCACTATTCTGCCCTTGCTCCGGAGGTCAATACCGACCCCGACGGCAACCAACTTGTCCCGCCGAATGAGCGGCTGGTGGAAATTGTGCTTGAATACGATGCGGTGGTGATAACCGGACAAGCGAAGAGCCACTGTGTTGCTTGGACGGTGGAAGACCTGCTCAAGGCGCTCGCCGAGCGCGGCAAAGCCGACCTTGCTTCTAAAATTTACTTGCTGGAAGACACGACCTCGCCGGTGGTTGTCCCCGGAGCAGATTTCACCGAAGCCGCCGACGAAGCCTACGCCCGCTTTGCCGAACTCGGCGCTCATCGCATCACCACTGCTACCCCGCTGGCGAAATTGGCCGCAAGTTGAGTCCTCAAAGGTATTGAATTGATTGGCAGATTCACTGCCTTTTGTTTTTCCACACGGGGGGGCACGGGGGACGCAGGGGTTTTTCTCCGTGCCCGCTGCGTTCCCTGTGTGAGAAAATGTCAACGAGGTGAAACTATGAGCATTTTTGACGGAAAACGCCTGACTGCCGACGAAATGGGCATTGACATTGAGGGTATTCGCCGCGGAATTTACGCCGACAAGTATTTTGTGAACATCGCGCATTTGCTTGCGGGCTTGAGCGCGGAGGGCTACACCTACCGCGGCGAGCACGCCCGCTTGCCCTTGGAGCAGGTGCGCGGCCTGCCCATTGGCGAAATGAATGTGGAAATGCAGTGGTTCACCCGCCGGCGCGGCAAGACCGTGGTCGCAGGCACCGATGCCGCGCTGGAAATCCTCCGCCACGCCGCGGGCTATTGGGAGAACGGGCAGTTCGTCGGCACCGGCGATTCGCTTCAAGTTTGGGCAATTGAGGACGGCGATACCGTGACCTACCACGGCGACGTGCGCGCTGTCCAGCCCGTGTTGCGCGTCCGCGGCCGCTATCGTGATTTCGGTCCTTTGGAAACCGTGACGCTTGGCTACCTCACCCGCTTGAGCCGCATTGCCACCAACACCTACGAGGTTTTGGAAGCCGCTCGCGGCAAGCCTGTGCTTTTCTTCCCCGCGCGGTTTGACCTGCCCGCAGTGCAGGCGGCGGATGGCTATGCCTACGCCATCGGCGTCGCCCGCTACAACCACGACCACAACGCCGAGGTCAAGCCTTTCATTTCCACCGACGCTCAAGGTGCTTGGTGGGGGGCGAAAGGCGGCGGCACAACCGCCCACGCTTTTTTGGCTTGCTTTTTGGGCGACATTCCGGAGGCGATGTTGGCCTTTGCCCGCCAATTGCCGCCTGAGGTGCCGCGCATCGCGCTGGTGGATTTCAACAACCGCTGTGCGCGCGATGCTGTTCGCGTTGCCAAAGCCATGTTTGACGAATACCGCCGTTTGAAAGAAGCCGGTAAGCCCACAGAGGCAGCGCGTTTTCGCCTGTTTGGGGTACGTTTGGATACCGCGGGCGACATCCGCGACTACGAACTGCCGCCGTTAGGCTCGCCTGAGTTAGACCTCGGCGTGAACCCGCGCTTGGTGTGGCAGGTGCGCGAGGCTTTAGACCACGCTTGGGAGAACTGGAATTTGCCCGCAGAGTGGCGTGATGAGGCGCGCCGTTACTGCCAAGAGGTGAAAATTGTGGTATCGGGCGGCTTCAAACCCGAAAAAATTGCCTTGTTTGAGCGTTTGGGGGTGCCGGTGGACTTTTACGGCGTCGGTTCGTGGTTTTACGACAATCACGGCGCGACCAACACCGATTTCACAGCCGACGTGGTGCGCGTCCGCATTGGCGACGAATGGGTGCCGATGGCAAAGGTGGGGCGCAAAGCCTGTGAAAACCCCGCCCTGAAGCGGATTTGGTAAGGCGCCGAAACGCTTTGCTGTGATTCTGTTAAACTTCTGCAAGAAAAGCCCATTTTTATGCCTTGTTTGCCGCGCGGTGGTATAATGAAAAAATGATGGCAGAAGAGCAAACAACCAAATCTCCTTTGACCAAGGCTACCGATAAGACCAAACGCTCGTCAAATCGCCTCCTTTGGGTGTTGGCGGGCGGGGGCGTGCTTGTGCTGGCTTTGCTAATTGCCTTTGTGGTGTATTTGCTCAGCCCGGGCACGCCCACCGACCGCATCCGAGATATTTTCATCATCTTCATGGCGTTGGAAGGCTTGGTGATCGGAGTAGCGTTGTTAGTTTTGGTTGTACAGTTGGCGGTCTTGATAAACTTAATCCAACATGAACTCCGTCCGATTTTAGATTCTACAACGCAGACGGTGCAAACTTTGCAAGGGACGGCTACCTTCCTGAGCGAGCATGTTGCGGAGCCGGTGATTAAGTTGAACGAGACGGTGGCCGCGTTGGGTGCAATTGTCACGGCGTTGAAATTTGTGCGTGGTCGTTCCAAAAAACAGTGAATAAGGAGGAAGAAAATGGCGGAAAACAATGATTTTGGTGCTTTCTTGGCTGGTGTAATTGTTGGTGGTGTGATGGGTGCTCTTACAGCGCTCTTGATGGCACCGCAATCGGGTGAAGAAACCCGCACTTTTTTGCGGGAGAAGGGTATTGTGATAAAAGAACGTGCGGCGGAGAACGCCGAAGAGGCGCTTAAGCGCGCTGAAGAAGCCCGCAAGAAGGCAGAAGAAGCCCTTGCCGCGGCTCGCAAAAAGGCCGAAGAGGCCGCCAAAGCCGCTCAAGAGCAGGCTATCACCCTGCAGCAGCGCGGCCAAGAAGTGGTTGACGAGGTAACCAAAAAGGTCAAAAGCGTCAAAGAGGAAGCCGAGGCAGAGGCTTCTGCCGAGGTTGAGGCTGAGGCGTAGAGCCTATCCGAAAATTCTTTGTGGGCGTGTCACCGCGAGGCGGAGGAGCCGCCGAAGCAGTCTCCTGACCAGCAAAAGGGAGGGCTTCGCCCCTACGGGGCTCGCAATGACATTGCCACGATATTTTCGGGTAGATTCATAGTTTACCAAGTCAAGGAGCAAAAATCTAAAAGCGGTGCCATCCACAGGCACCGCTTTTTTTCGCCCTGCGTTTGCTTTTTACATGGAGGAAGTGGTGTACAATGAATTTGGATGTTTGGCGCGAGAAGATATTATTGAGTCCTTCATAATGCATTTTCAAGCAAGATTTTGGTTATTGCAAAAGGTGCGATCTATCGCGCCTGTGGCAAGATCTCACCCATCCCCCGCTGAGCCTCGCTAACGCTCGGCTCACCAGCCCCCTTCCCTCCCTTACTAAGGGAGGGAAGGGGGCGGCGCCGGCAGGCTGAGCGAAGGCGAAGCCTCGCCGGAGCGGGGGTAGGGAGAGATCAAAAATTTGGGCGCTAAGTTGCAAAAGGTCTAAACCAACTATCAAGGTTGATTATGCAATAAACAGGATCTACGCGGTTCCCTTGATTTGTGTCACCGCGAGGCGGCCATAGACCGCCGGAGCGGTCTCCCCCACCGTCTTGGGGATGGCTTCGCCGCCTACGGCGGCTCGCCATGACATGAAAACGAGTGCTCCTACGAGCAACTGCGTAAGTGCTATAACCAATTTTTACCCTCCTCAATAGGAGTGTACCCATGTCCCCAAAAGCAAAAGTAACTGTTGGCCTGATTCTTTTCTTCCTCGCGATTTTGATCGGGCTGGCGTTGTCGGTGCCGATGATCTGGGCGGGAGCAGAGGCGGCGCATTATGGCTTCCCCCCAATGGCTGAGAAAAAGTGGCATTTGCACTGCCCGCATTACCTTGCCTTGGATGAGTCGGGCACGGTTTCGGCAACTGTCAAAAATACCAACGATTTCCCCGTGACTCTAAAAATTCGTTGGTGGGCGAGCATCCCGCTGGATCTGGAGACCGGCTTGGAATATCGTGAACTCAAGCCCGGGCAGTCGTGGCACTGGAGCCATAAAGTCGGCCCGCACAACCGCGATCTCCATCGTTTCATCTTCTTCAGCGCCTACTACTTTGGCGGTTACCCCATGCCCCGCCGTCAGGGGATGTGCGGCATTTTCGTTTTGCCGTTTGGCGGCATCCCGGGGCGGGCGGTCTTGTGGTTTGGGTTGGCGCTTTTCTTGGTTTTGGGCGTTGCAGGTTGGTGGCTTTGGCGGGAAGGTTCTTCTCAAATAACCGTCAAGCCTTTGCTCGCCAACGGTGTCGCTATTTTTGCGGTGCTTATCCCCTTGACGGTTGCTGTGGCGTTGTGGGGCAGTTGGGCATTGGGAATTGCCTTGGTGGCGGCTGATGTGCTGGCGCTGATAATTTTCGCCCTTGCTTTGATAGGTGGGCAAGAGGCATGACTGCATTTGGTGCATATGCCGTTGCAAATAACGAGGAGGCTTTGTGCGATGAAGCGTGAAATAGCGTTGGCTTTAGGTGGTGGTGGGGCGAAGGGGAATGCCCACATCGGCGTGCTTAGGGTTTTAGAAGATGCGGGTTACACTGTGCGCGCCGTGGCTGGAACGAGTGCGGGCTCAATTGTGGGTGCGCTTTATGCGGCTGGTTACAATCCGTTGGAAATAGAAGAGTGGGTGAAATCCGTAGACCAGCGCCACTTCTTTGACCGCAGCAGCGGCGACCGCCCCTCCATTCTCGGCTTGCACGGCCTGCGGACAATGCTTGAAAGCGCATTGGGTGAGCGCGACATTCGCTCTTTCTCCATCCCTTTCGGCGCGGTTTCTGTGGATATTTTGAGCGGCAAAACCATTTTTATGACAAGCGGGAGCGCGGTTGAGGCGGTCTTGGCTTCAAGCGCTGTGCCGGGCATTTTCCCGCCGTTGAAAAAGGGGAACTGGCTCTTGGTGGACGGCGGAACTACCGACAATGTTCCGGTAAGACTGGCGCGCTTGCTCGCTCCGGGGGTGCCTGTGGTGGCAGTTTCGCTGACCACTATGCCGTCTGTTGTGCCTTGCTTTAGTGGGCTAAAGCCGCCGTTTCAGGTGCCCGGCTTGCTGAAGATAGCCGGCAGGCTCAGGTACACTCAGGCTCTGAAAATTGCTTTGCGGGCGGTGGATATTGCCCTTTCGGAGGCTACGCTTTTGCGTTTAGCGGTTGACCGGCCGGAGGTTTTAATCACGCCCGATGTGGCCGAAATTGACATTTTGGATACCGACGTGCCGGTTGAGAAGGTGGCCGCTCTTGGTGAAGAAGCGGCCCGTCATGCCTTGAAGGATATTGAACGGCTGTTTTCGCCGCTCGGCCGCTTGCGCCGCCGTCCTCCAAAGCCGGAGTTGAGGGATGTTGTGGTAGTTTAGAAGCCGCGCGGAAATTCTTCAGTAGTGGGAGTTGCGCGGTTCACCCCTTTTTATGGTGAAATCAATAACAGGGGTTACGCAGTTTCCCTGCTTTGTGTCGCCGCGAGGCGGTCGGAAACCGCTTTGGCGGTCTCCCACACCGTCTGGGGGATGGCTTCGCCGCCTACGGCGGCTCGCCATGACATGAAAGTAAGCGTTTCTACAAGCAACTGCGTAAGTCCTAAAAACAAGAGGTTTGCATGGCAAACTGGCAGACCGTTGTCCTCCCCGAAAGCGTTGTGCGGGTTAGATTGCCCGAGCCGTTGCCCCCCGAGCCTGCCGTGTTTGTGTTGTTGCACGGCTGGACGGGCGATGAGTTTAGCATGGAGCCTTTTTTGCAGGCATTGCCGTCTGATGGGGTGGCGTTTTTGTTCCGTGCGCCTTTCCCTGCTCCGCGCGAGCGCGGCGGTTATTCGTGGGTGAACCGCCGCACTTTTGGCGGCTTGCCCACTGCCGAAATGTTTTCCGATGCTCTTGAAATTTTGCGCGGTTGGCTGGACGATTCCCTTCCCCCGCGCTTCCCTTTTTTGCGGAATGGGCGCTATCGTTGGATGGGCTTCAGCCAAGGGGCGGCGCTGGCGCTCATGCAGGGGTTGAGCGCTCCCGAAACGGTTTCAAGTTTGGCGATTCTCTCGGGTTTTGCTCCTGCGGGCGCTGAGCGGCTGGCGGCGCGCAAGCCGCTTTTGGGAACGCGTGCTTTTGTGGCGCATGGCACTCAGGACGCCATTGTGCCTTTTGAGCATGGCAAGCGCGCCCACGATGTGCTGAAGGCGGCAGGCGCGCAGGTCAAATTTTGCACTGCCGAGGTGGGGCATAAGGTCGGCGCACCCTGTATGCGCGCCCTGTGGGACTTCTACTCAGGCGGCTAAACACCTTTCCCCCGTTCTTTTACGGCAAAAACGCACGGTGGCGCGCCAACTGCAACCGCCTCAACGCTCACGCCGAGCATTTGCTCCAGCATTAGCCGATCCGCGCGGCAGAGTTCGGGGTATTCTTGCACCAGTTCGGCATAAGGGCATCGCTGGAAAATTACCCGCGGCCCAAAGCGGTGCGCCTCCCAGCGGGGGGCGAAGTGTAGGTTTTCAAGCCGAGCCATTGCGGATTGGAGGCGGACGCGCAACGGGTGGTTGCCGTCCGATCCCACGCCGCCAAGCGTCTCTGCAAGTGTTCTTTCCATTTCACCTTCGGGCAAGATCTTCCGTAGCGAGCGGAGCAGGGCGCGCGTCAATGGCTCAAGATAAACTTGTTGGGATTTGGGGGTAAGACGGAATTGAGTCGCCGGTCTGCCTTTGCCGCGGCGGCTTTCTTTTGCAACGGCGATCACCGCGCCTTCTTTCACCAAAAGCCCTAAGTGGTAGCGCACATCCGAAGCGGTCAAACCCAGCGCCACAGCAATTTGCGCCGCTGTGCTGAGTGGGTGGCGGCTTAGGTAATCCAGAATTTGTTCACGGGTGGGGCGTGGGGTATTGAAAGGCATTTGTTTTGTCCTGATCGTGCTCTGCAAAGTATAACATGGGCATTGTAGAGCGCTCCCAGTCCCGAGGTTTCATACGCTTTTCCTACGATTGCCCTACAAAACGGGGGAGGCTGGGCGAGATTTGGCTAATTTTATGCTAAGATGCGGTTAGAGTTTGCGCTTGTAACTGCCTACCCGCCTCGTAAGCGAGGGAAAACCCTTCGGCGAAGCGCGAGCAAAGTCCCACGCAGGTGGACTTCGCGAATGGTAGCCCGTGACTTCAGTCGCCGAGTGCAAGCATGTTCCAAGGAGGTTGACATGTGGCATAAAGTGCGCATTTCTTTTGTGGTGGTGTCAGTCGCTGTGTTGTTGGCGGCATGTGGCGCTTCACCGCGAGCGACGCTTGCTGCTCCGCCTCCCGCTTCTCCCGCCGCGGCTACGGACGCGGCCACGCCGCTCCCTTCCGCTACCCCGCTGCCGCCGTCTCCGTCGCCCTCGCCGACGGCGCTTTCTCCAACTCCCACGCCGCCACTGCCCCTGTTGCCGCGGAATGCCTCTTTTGTGTGGGGAAAGTCGCTCCCTAAATTGAAGGGGAACTTGAACGACCCGCAGGCCTTGCGCGATGCCCTGCGTATCAGCCTGAAATACGACTCGGATGTGTGGATCGCCGCTTGGCCGGAGAAGTTTCCATCCAGTTTGCCATTGCCTCGGCAGGGCTGGCTGCTTTTTGCTTCCTACAGCCCTTACGGCGCAAGGCAAGGCACATGGCGACTGGGATTTGAAATTCCCACCGCGGCCAAGGCATGGCAGGATGAGTTTTTAGCCGTGTTGGAAAAGGCCGGTTGGCGGCGCGCCCCGCGGCACGGCCCTGCCGAGTGGGGGCCTTCCGGCGGCAGATGGTGTAGCGCCGACTTGACCTGGATGCTTGATGTGAACGCTACCGCGGTGGACGACTCGCATGCCGTTGGCATTATTTCTTTTCAAAGCACCGAGCCGGAGGAATCGGACTGCGCCGCTCCTGAGGTGCCGTTGTATGGCCCCGCTCCCGATGGATTCCCTACACTCAAAAGCCCCGATGGAAAGGTGGATATTTATAGCGGCGGCCGTGGTGGTACCGGCGAGTGGTCTGTTGACGGCCGTGTGCGCAGCGTGGACGGCATTTCGCCGCTAATGCAGGCGTTTGCTCAGCAGTTGACCGCGCAGGGATGGAAATTGCAGAGTGTCTCTACCGGCGGCATCGGCGAGGAGCAAGCAGGCTTTTTGCGCGCTCACAAGGAAGACAAAAAATGGCCGCAGGTGGCTGTGGTGGTGCTCGGCAAAACGCCCGATTTCCATGTTTGGGTGTGGGCAGGCAAAATTCCCAAAGCACCGGTGGATTTCAAGGAAGGTTTTTTCCCAACGCTTCACGGCCGGTTAGATGATGCGGCCGCGCTGCGCCGCGCTTTGGCGGTTGTGCAGTGGTTTGCCTACCCAACTCCGTCGCAAAATTGGGTGGCCGTTCCGCCTTCACCTTGGCCGCTGAAAACTTTGCCAAAACCGAAACAGGCACGCTGGAAACTCGCCGTTCACACTGTGTTCCCTGACGGCGATGACCACTGGAAACTGACGTTTGTTGTGCCCGAGAGCCCTGAGCAGGCCAGAGCCGACCTGCGCAGCCAGTTGCACTCCATCGGCTGGACCATGCTCAAAACACCCGAAGGCGGCGATACTTCCCTTGGCTTTGTGCCCCCACCGCCGCCGCCTGAGCAGCAGGGCGATATGTTTTGCTATGGGAGTGATACTTATCTCACGGCAAGCTATACCGAATTTCAGGGAAATGGTACATTGGTCAGTTGGGAATTCAGTTCGCAGGCCGATATTTGCCGCTACAATCACGGCATTGCGCCCGACGTAGCACCGCCTTTTAGCGGGCCGCATATCTTGTTGCAAGTGCCTCAGGGCGATTGGCTTTCTTCTGGCAGTCTCATCCCGTCTCAACTGGGTTTTGCCAGCGGCTACGTTGTGACCGGCGCTTGGTGGGCTCGCAGGCCTTTGAAGGACGAAATTGCCAATTTTGCGTCGCAATTGCAGGAGCAGGGCTGGCAGGTGACAGGTCAGAATGTTTTGGGAAGGGATGCGGCTTGGCTGCATGCAACGCTCAAAAATGCTCTCTTCCGTTGGAACGCTGATGTGTTTGTCGGTGTTATTGGTGACCATTATGTGTATGGTGTGATTTTGGCGCGGCGAGGCAAGTGAGGGGGCTGAGCAGAAGCCGAGGCAGGAAGGGGTTTCTGTGAGGTGGCCGTTTGGCTTGTCACGTAAAGCAACAAGCCTCTGAAGGTTAAAACCTGTGGACGTAGCCGCCGAAGCAGCCCCCCCGCGGCCGTGAAGGGGATTGCTTCGCCGCTTCGCGGCTCGCAATGACAGGTGATGGACGCCTCGGCGGCAGTTGAAACTGCACCTACTGCTTACGAAGTCGCCCTGCGGCGACTTGCCGCTTTCCAGAGCAACGCCGTGATGTTGCTGCGCGGCGGCGTAGCCGCCGAAGCAGTCTCCCGCGGCCGAAAAGGGGATTGCTTCGCCGCCTGCGGCGGCTCGCAATGACACGTGATGGGCGCCTCGGCGGCAGTTGAAACTGCACCTACTGCTTGCGAAGTCGCCCTACGGCGATTTGCCCTTGCTTTCCAGAGCAACGCCGTGATGTCGCTGCGAGGCGGCGTAGCCGCCGAAGCAGCCCCCCCTCCGCGGCCGAAAAGGGGATTGCTTCGCCGCCTGCGGCGGCTCGCAATGACATGTGACGGGCGTTCACTCGCGAAACAGGGCAAGGCACTGCCTTGCCCCTACCCCGCAACCTTCTGTGTTTTCTGTGGTTTTCCGGCGGCTTTTATGTCTTCTGTGGTTTCCTTGCGCCGCGCCCAAAGCCTACCATGCCCCCCACCGACCCCACGACCACACGACCGCACGACCGCACGATCCAACGACTCACGCCCCAACCTTTCCCCTTGTCTTTCTCACAATTTTGTTGCATAATAAAAATGCTCGGTGGAATTTGATAATTTGTCGTTTTCAGGAGGGAGCAATGCGTTTGCAAGACCTTTTGTCGTTCGTCAA
>JALVVL010000026.1 GCA_027023425.1 Anaerolineales bacterium | reverse complement strand
ATGGGGGGAGGGGTGAGATCTTCCCCGAAATCGTCCAAGGCAACGAAGACGTCATCCGCGCCCGCTTCGCGGATGCAGCCTACTTCATCCGCGAAGACCGCAAGCACAAATTGGAAGACTTCCTGCCCAAACTGAAAACCCTCACCTTCCAGGCCGACCTGGGCTCCATGTGGGATAAAACCCAGCGCATCCGCGCCTTGGTGGACGACCTGGCGCCCATGCTCGGCCTGGACGACGCCGAACTGCAGGCCGCCCGCCGCGCGGCCGAACTGTGCAAGGCCGACCTCGCCACCAACATGGTGGTGGAAATGACCTCCCTGCAGGGCATCATGGGGCGCTATTATGCCCTCTGGGGCGGTGAAGACCCCGCGGTGGCCGACGCCATTTACGAGCACTACCTGCCTCGCTTCACCGGCGACGAAGTGCCCAAGAGCAAAATCGGCCTTACCGTGGGCATCGCCGACCGGCTGGATACCCTGATGGGGCTGTTCGCGGCAGGATTGGCGCCCAGCGGCGCCAAAGACCCCTTCGCCCAGCGCCGCGCCGCCCTCGGCCTGGTGCAAGCCTTGCTCGCATGGGATCTGGACTTTGACCTGCGGCAGGGGCTGGAAGCCGCGGCGCGTCACCTGCCCATCCCCGCGAGCGACGAGGCCAAGCAGGCTGTGCTGGCCTTCATCGTGGAGCGCCTGCGCAACCTGCTGCTGGAGCAGGGCTACCGCTACGATGTGGTGGACGCGGTGCTCGCCGCGCAGGGGCACAACCCGGCCCGCGCGGCCCAGGCCGTGCGCGAACTCACCGCCTGGGTGCAGCGGGAAGACTGGCCGCAGATTTTGCCCGCCTACGCCCGCTGCGTGCGCATCACCCGCGGCCAGCCGCGCTACGAAGTCAACCCCGACGCCTTCGTGGAAGACGCCGAGCGCGCCCTGTGGCAAGCCCTGCAGCAAGCCGAAGCGACCCCGCGCCGCCCCAGCAGCGTGGACGACTTCTTCGCCGCCTTCCTGCCCATGAAACCGGCCATTGAGCGCTTCTTTGACGAAGTGCTGGTGATGGCCGAAGACAAAACCCTGCGCCGCAACCGCTTAGGGCTGCTGCAGCGCATCGCGGCCTTGGCCGACGGCGTGGCCGATTTCAGCAAACTGGAAGGGTTCTAAAGCCCAATGCCCGACGAACCGGCATACACCGCTTGGGCTGCCATCCCCCAATGGGGCCAAATCGGCGTCACGGTTACGCCAAACGGGCTGACGGCGGTGCACTGGGGCACAGAGCGAGGGGAAAAGGCCTCCCCAGCCGCCGAAAGCCCGCTCATCGCCGCTCTGCGCTGCGCGGCAAACCGATGGCTTGCCCAAATCCGCGAATACTTTGAGGGCAGACGGCGCGAATTTTCCGGCGAAATTGCGTGGGAAAGCCTGCCGCCGTTCCAGCGCGCCGTCCTGCGCTTTGTCGCCCAAATCCCTTACGGGGAAACTATGACTTACGGCGAAGTTGCGGCGGGAATAGGCAAACCGCGCGCGGCGCGCGCCGTAGGGCGTGCTTTAGCCACAAACCCGATGCCGATTGTGATTCCCTGCCATCGCGTCATTGCCGCCGATGGGGGCTTGGGCGGCTACAGCGGCGCAGGCGGAATTGCCACCAAGCGCCGCCTGCTCGCGCTGGAAAGCCAAAACGGGCAAGAGCGACCATGACGGAACAACCCTTCCGCTTGCGGCTCACCTACGCCAAAACCGAAGCAATGCGCTACACGGGGCATTTGGACGTTCAACGCACGCTGGAGCGGATGTTTCGGCGCGCTGGCTTGCCGCTTTTGCACACCCAAGGCTACCATCCGCGCCCCAAAATGCACCTTGCCGCCGCCCTTCCGCTGGGTTGCACAAGCGAGCATGAAATCGCCGAATTTTGGCTCAAGCGCCCAATGCCGGTGGAAGAAGTGGAAAAAGCCCTCCGCGCCGCCTCCCCGCCGGGGATTGAGGTACTGGGGCTTGAAACCGTGCCGCCCGACAACCCGCCGCTCCCCAATTTAGTGCTGGCGAGCGAATACATCATCACGTTTTTAGACCCAATACCCGACCTTGCCCAAAGGGTAGAAGGCCTGCTCAAAGCCGAAAAATTGCCGCGCACGCGGCGCGGCAAAACTTACGACCTCCGCCCGCTGATTGAAGCGCTGGAGATGTTGCCGCCCAACGCCGAAGGGCATCAGCGGGTGAAAGCGCGCCTCAGCGCCCGCCAAGGCGCTACCGGCAGGCCGGATGAACTCGCCGATGCCCTGGGCGCGCCCATCAACGCCATGCGGGTGCATAGGGTGAGGCAGGTGTTGAGGGATTGAGGGACTAAGGGATTGAGGGATTAATGCATTCTCAAACAAGATTTTGGTCATTACGGAAGGCGTCATCCGCTCGCTTTGTGGTGAGATCTCACCTATCCCCCGATGAGCCTCGCTGGCGCTCGGCTCATCTGCCCCCTTCCCTCCCTTGGTAAGGGAGGGAAGGGGGCGGCTACGGCAGGCTGAGCGGAAGCGAGGCCTCGCCGTAGCGGGGGTAGGGAGAGATTAAGCCAGGTGACTGTGCATTGCCGAAGAGCCTAAACCCAACATCTGGGTTGATTATACATTAAGGAATTGGGTGGTCTATTTCAACCGCGGCAAGCGTCTGCTCAATGGCCGCGGTCAAATCCAAGTGCGATTCCAATTCCTCCACCTGTGGAATGCGCACTTTGGTTGAAGGCCTTTGCGCCATCATCGTGCATCCGTCCTCATACGGCTGCTTCGCCAATTCGTAAAAGCCAAGCCGCTCGCCGAGGTCTATGATTTCCTGCTTTTGAAATGCCAAAAGCGGGCGGAAAATGGGGAAATCCACCGCAGCGTTGACCGCAAGCATGTTTTCAATCGTTTGCGAAGCCACCTGACCGAGGTTGTCGCCGGTAAAAAGCGCCTGCCCACTGTGTTCACGGGCGAGTGCGGCGGCAACACGCACCATAAAACGGCGAAAAGCCACCACGCGGTAAGGGCGGTAGCGCCGCGGCAAAGCGGAAATTTGCTCGCGGTAAAAGCGCATGGGCACATAAAACACCCGCAAACCGGGCAAGTACTTTCCGAGCATGGCGGCAAGCCGCCCCACTTTTTGGCTTCGCGCCGGTTCGGCATTGGCAAACACGTGGAAGTGAACCAAATCAACCCGCGCACCGCGCCGCCCCATCAAATACGCGGCCACCACCGAGTCAATTCCCCCCGAATACAGCCCAAACCAATGCCCGCTGGTGCCCACCGGCAAGCCCTGAGGGCCGGCATGCCGCTCAGCAAATACAAACGCCGCCTCGGGTGCAATTTCCACAAAAACTTCCAAATCGGGGTTTGTGAGGTCAACCCCCATGCCGGTTGCTTCCACAATGGCGGCGCCAACCTCACGGCCAATTTCCTGCGAATTGAGCGGAAAGCGCTTTTCGGCGCGGCGGGCGCGAACGGCAAATTTCATACCCGGGCGCGCATGGCGGCGTGCGAGGGCAACTGCTTCAGCGACGATTGCATCCCAATCCAAAGGAAGGCGGCGCGCCTCAGCCCACCACGCCACGCCAAAGACGTCGCTAAAATCCTCCTCTTGGGGGCTGAGGGCAACCAAACGCCCCATCAAATGCTCCACGCTTTGCACCGCGGGGTGCTGGCGGCGGATGTTGCGCCGCAATTGGCGGATGAAATCGCGGCGGTTTTGCGCCTTCAAGCCAATATCGCTGCTGTAGTGAATCAAATAAGTGCGCATCGCCAAATCCTAAAGCCCAAGCGCCCGAAAGCCAAGGTAAATCAGGGCGGCCACCAAGCCGCTAATCGGAATTGTGAGCACCCAAGCGTAAATCATATCGCCGACAATCTGCCAGCGCACCATGTTGGCGCGGTCGGCAGAGCCCGAGCCCATGAGCGAAGAAGTCATCACATGGGTAGTGCTGACCGGGCCGCCGAGCAAAGACGCGCCGCCGATGACAATTGCGCTGCCAATTTGCGAAGAAAAGCCGTGCACAGGGCGAATGCGGAAAACGCGGCCGCCGAGCGTGAGTATCAGCCTCCAGCCGCCCACGCCCGCGCCCAAGGCAAGGGCGCCGCCAGCGAGCACCACCACCCAAAACGGCACAGTGAAAGAGTGCAAGTGCCCGCTCACCAGCAACGCAAGCGTGACTACACCCATGGTCTTCTGCGAATCGTTAGCGCCGTGGCTCATGGCAAGCCCAATGCCGGTGAAAAGTTCGCCACGGCGGAAAACCTCTTGGATGCGCGGCGAAGCATTGCGAAAAGCCCAAAAGTTGAATTTGGTGACAAGATAGCCCGCCAAAAAGCCCAAAAACGGCGAAATAAAAAGGGCGATGAGCACGTTTATCAAGCCGTGCATCTTCACCACAAAAACGCCATCGGCGATAATTGCTGCGCCCAGCAATCCCCCCACAAGGGCGTGGGAGGAAGAAGAAGGAATACCGAACCACCAAGTTATCAAATCCCAGATGATAGCGCCCGCCAGCGCCGCCGCCAAAATCGTGGGCGTGATGGCGGAACTGCGGAGCATGTCAGCGCCAATGGTTTTGGCGACCGCCGAGCCGAAGATCAGCGGACCGGTGAACTCGCCCAAAGCAATCCAAAGCAGGGCGGCGCGAGGGCGCATTGCGCGCGTAGAAATCAGCGGCGCGGCTATGTTCGCGCTGTCGTGAAAGCCGTTCATAAAGCCGTAGCCAAGCCCTAACAAGACGACAACAACCAGCACTTAGACCTCCTGATAACGCAGAGACGCAGAAAAACGCGGGGGCGCCAAGGACAAAAACCACAGATTACACAGATTAGCACAGATGAGAAGATTAGCGATTTAGGATTAGCGGAAGGACGCCAAGAAAAAATTTCTGTGTTCTCTGTGTTTTTTTCTTCAATCGGTGAAAATCTGTGTAATCGGTGGATAAAAACCACAGATTACACAGATTAGCGCAGATTTTTTCTGTGTTCTCTGTAAATTTCTGTGTCTTCTGTGTTTTTTCTCCAGCGTTGTTTTAGACGAAAAAGCCGCTCCAGACTGTACACGGAGCGGCGAAAAGGAAAAAAGAACGCCGCGCGCACGGCGAGGGCACAGCCCTTACCGTGCAAACCCTCTCAGGTTCAAAAACAAAAGCAAGTTTTTACAGGTGAAACACAAGCATATTTACCCAGGCAAGCGTCACCCGCGCCGAGGCTACACGCGCCGACCGCCTTTCAAAGTATCTTGCAGAGCGGCAAGTTCATCCCATTTGCCCTCAGCGGCAAGTTTAGCCTGCTCAGCCCAAGTTTCGGGGTTGACAATGCGCGCCATGCCAACATCGTCCAAAATCTTCTGCAACTCTTCCGCCGAATGGGAAGCCAAGTCCCGAAAGGTGCGTATGCCCGCCGCCTTGAGGACGCTTTCCACTTTCGGACCGATGCCCTCAATTTTCTTCAAATCGTCTTCCTCCGCAGGAGCGGCTTTCTCAACCTTAGCGGGAGACTCAGCCTTTACCTCTACCTGCGCGGCCTGCGGCTTTTCTTCTTCGTGGTGAGGGTGTAAATCGGGCGAGGGTTTGGGATGAAAAGATTCATCCACCGCTTTCTTCGTATCCCAAGCAAAGAAAAGGTACATCACAAGGAAAATAAGAGCAAGAGCGCCGAAAAACCACCAAAACCACTGCACATTCACCATTGCTTGCCTCCGTGAAAGGGAATGAGAATGAGGTTGTTGACTTATTTTACCGCGTAAAGCCCAATAGCGCCAAACTCGGCGGACAAAAATTTTTGGGTGCCGTCGGGCGAGGCAGCAGCCAATTCCAAATTTACAGGCGCAAGCAACGGCAGTTGAAACTGCACCTACCACCTGCGAAGTCGCCCTACGGCGACTTTTGGGAAAAGCAAGCCTCAAAATGGCGCATTGCACCCGCACTCACGTAGGTAATTACGCTCCCCTGCTTTGTGTCACCGCGAGGCGGTCGGAGACCACCGAAGCGGTCTCCCACACCGTCTGGGGGATGGCTTCGCCGCCTAAGGCGGCTCGCCATGACATGAAAGCAAGCGCCTCTACGAGCAACTGCGTAAGTCCTGAAATTTACCCTTCTTCAACCAAGTGCTCGGCAACAATTTCGGCAATGTCTTTCACCTGCGGAGCGTCCTCGCCTGCGGCTTTGGATGCGTCGTTCAGCATTATCATGCAGAAGGGGCAAGCAACAGCAACGGTGTCCGCTCCGGTCTTTTCGGCTTCGGCAAAGCGGGTGAGGTTGATGCGCGCCGTACCTTCCTCTTCCTTCCAAATTTGCGCGCCGCCCGCGCCACAGCAGAACGACTTGTTGCGGGTGTGCTCCATTTCCACAAGGTCGGCACCAACTTTCTCCAGCACAAAGCGCGGCGCATCGTAAATGCCGTTGTGGCGTCCCAAATAGCACGGATCGTGGAAAGTGATTTTCTCCATGCCGTCGGAGTCAATCTTGATTTTGCCCTGCTCCAATAGTTCCTCAATGAAAGTGCTATGGTGCACAACATCGTATTCGCCGCCGAACTGAGGATACTCGTTCTTCAGAGTGTGGAAACCGTGCGGGCAGGTGGTGACGATGCGCTTGGGTTTGATTTCGTTCAGCATTTCCACGTTGGCAGTGGCGAGTTCGTAGAAAAGGTACTCGTTGCCCGAGCGGCGGGCAGAATCGCCGCAGCAGGTTTCCTGCTCGCCCAACACGGCGTAATTCACACCGGCGGCGTTGAGAATTTTGGCGAAGGCGCGCGCCACCTTTTGCGCCCGCGCATCCGTCGCCGCTGCGCACCCAACCCACCACAGCACATCGGGGTTGGGATTCTCTTCAATCGTAGGCACATGAAGCCCTTCAGCCCATTTCATGCGCTCGCTCGGCGGCACATTCCACGGGTTCATCGTGCGCTCCATGCCACGGAACGCCGTCTCCCACTGCTTCGGGAAGGTGTTTTCCATGAGCACAAGCGCACGGCGGATGTCCATGATGTCGCGCATCGGCTCATTGCCAACCGGACACACTTCCACACACGCACCGCACGATGTGCAAGCCCAAACGGCCTCCTCAGGAAGCACATATTCCCAAAGCGGCTGTTCGGTTTCCGCGCCTTTGGCAAATTCTTTGCCAAAATCTTTGAGGAAATAGCGCTTGTTGATTTCAATTGCGGCTGGCGAGAGCAATTTGCCGGTGTTGTAAGCCGGGCAAACCTCCTGACAGCGCAAACACATGATGCAGGCATAAGGGTCAAGCAACTGCTTCCAACTCAAATCCTCAAGTTTGGTAGCACCAAACTGCTCAATGCTCTCATCCTCAAAATCAAGCGGGTCAAGTTCACCGATGGAGCGGCGCTCAGGCTTGAGCAGGAAATTGAGCGGCGTGAAGAAGAGGTGAATGTGCTTGGAACGCGGGAAATAGGGGATGAAAAGCATAATCAAGCCCAAAGCAATCCAGTAAGTCAAATGACGGGCAATTAGGATCGCTTCGGGGCTCATGCCAGACCAAAGAGAGGCAACCGCGCTCGCAAAGGGTTGGTAGGCATCATAGCCCTCGTGGGCAATTGCAAAACTTTGCCCCAAAAAACGAAAGCCCACATGGAAAAGGATGAAAAGCCCCACGATGAGGGAATCTTTGTTGATTCCCGTGCGGGCTTTGGGATGGAGCATGATGTCTTCGCGAATGCTGAGTTCTTTGGGCTTGATTATGAAGCGGCGTATCAAAAGCGCCGTCATGCCGATAAGCACGCCAACGCTCAAAATGTCCGCGCCGAGGCGGTAATAATTGCCAATCGCGCCGGTGCCCATAAAGTGGAAATTGGGGATGTACCCTTCCAAAATATCGCCGGTGTTCACCAGCACGTAGTACATAAAACCCCACGCCACCATTGCGTGAAAAATTGTGGGAATGGGACGCATTTTCCACGTTGGGCGCAGGGTAACGGTTTTGACAAACGCCTCCCACAAACGGCGTGCGGCAAGCCCCCAATCGGGCTTGCCCTGACCTCGGCTGATGATTTTGACAAGTTCATCAACGGCAACGTAAGCCGCGTAGGCAGTGGCCAATAAAGCCAGAGTGAAGAGCACCTTTTCCCAAAGAGTTAGCATGGCGTTCCCTCGCGGAAGAAGTTTTGGACTGAACGGTAAGAGGAGCCGCCCGTCCGACCGGTCGGTAGGGAAGATTTTACCACAAACATTTTCTGAAGTGTAGCAAAAAATGCAAATCAAAGCAAACGAATAAACAAAGCGCCTATTGCGGTAAAATAATCCTATGCACCCACCCCACAAAAAGCGCAAATTCATGGTGCACACATTTGCTCTGCTGGCAATGCTGATAGCCGCCGCGGCGCTTTACCCTGCCGCGCAAGCCAACGCCCGCTCGGCCGAAATTGGCTTGCTTTTGCTGTTCGCCGCCGCCAACGTCGCCATACTTTTCGTGTAAGGGCACACCCCCTAAAATACCGGATTTACCCCCATGCGAATTTTGCACTTCGCCGACGCACATATTGACATGCTCAACCGCGGCAAGCACGACCCAAACACCGGCTTGCCCGTACGGGTAATGGATTTTTTGCGGTCGCTTGACATCATCGTTGACACCGCCATCAACGAAAAGGTGGATTTGGTGCTGTTCGCCGGCGATGCTTTCAAAGACCGCGCACCCGCCCCAACCTTCATTCGCGAATGGGGAAAGCGCATCATGCGGCTTTCGCGCGCCCAAATTCCCACTGTGCTTCTCGTAGGCAATCACGACCTTTCCCCAACGATGGGGCGCGCCCACGCCCTTGACCCATTCTCTACATTTGAAGTGCCGCACGTACATGTGATTGACAAACCCACCCTGCTCACCCCCAACGACTTGAACGGCCTCCCGCTCCAAATTGTAGGCTTACCGTGGGTATCGCGCAGCGGATTGATGGCATTCTTAGGCGACAAAGCCGAAAAAATAACGCTCAGCGAACTTTACACAAAAATAGCCGACCTAATCGCAGAAGTAGTGGAAAACCTCATCAAAAAAGCCGATACAAACCTGCCGTTAGTTTTTGCCGCCCACGCATCGGTGCAAGGGGCAAAATTCGGTGCGGAGCGGATGGTGATGCTGGGCAACGACCTTGTGCTCCCCCCCTCGCTTGTCAAAAACCCCCGCTGGGCTTATGTTGCCCTTGGGCACATCCACAAAGCCCAAAACCTCAACGAAGGCGCGCAGCCGCCGGTAATTTACCCCGGCTCCATAGAAAGGGTAGATTTCGGCGAAGCCCACGAAGACAAATTCTTCGTAATTGCCACAATTGAGCCCGGCAACCCAACAACTGTGGATTGGCGCAAACTGCCCGTGCGGCCGGTAATTGATGTCCATGTTACCCTCAAAAATGAAGTAAGCCCCACCCAACGGCTTATTGAAGCCCTTGGAGACCAAGAACGGCTCAAGGGTGCAGTGGTGCGCCTGAGTGTCACCTACCCGCAAGAATTAGAAGCGCAGATAGACGACCACGCCTTACAAAATTATGCCAAAGATGCGCTGGAATTTCACCTGGTCAAACGCCCAAAGGTGGAAACGCGCGCCCGCCTCGGCGATGAGCCGTTGGAACGGCTCACCCACACCGAATTGCTGGAAAAATACCTGCTCGCCAAAGGTGTTGAAGCGGATGAAATCCAAGCGCTGCTTGACCTCGCGCTGCAGATCTTACAACAAACGTAAACCACAGATTACGCAGATTAGCGCAGATTTTTAAAGTCGCCGCAGGGCGACTTCGCAGGTGGTAGGCTTGCGCCCAGCGACTGAAGTCACGGGCTACAAGTCGCGAAGTTCACCTGCGTGGACTTCCGCTTGCGTTGCACCGAAGCATTTGCCCTCGCTCACAAAACGTGTAGGCAATTACGAAATCTGCGGTTTCAATCATCCAATCGGTGCAAATCGGTGGATGGTAACGCAAAGAGGTTAACGCCAAGGAAGCAAAGGACGCCAAGAAAGTAATGCAAAGACGCAAAGGAAACAAAGAGCGCAAAGAAAAAACTCTGTGTTTTCTGTGGTCACAGATTACACAGATTAGCACAGATTTTTCTGCGAAATCTGCGCAATCTGCGGTTTTCTACAATCGGTGCAAATCTGTGTAAATCGGTGGAAAGAAAAATTTCTGTGTCTTCCGTGTTTTTCCTCATTTCACAACCCAACGCCCCAACGACCTAACGACCTAACGACCAAACGACTCAACGACTCATAAACTTCAATCAGTAACCATGTGGCGCTTATTGCGGCTCACCTTCCTCCTCATACTGTGGGCAAGCGCAATACTGCTCGGCATGATAGCCTGCCTCGCTTGGCATCGTTTCCCCGGGCGTGTGCTCGGCGTGAAATGGGCATGGTTCGCTGGTACTTTTGTTGTGGGCACATTGCTGATGGTTTGGAACGCCAGCATGGACATCAACGACAAACCACTGCCGCCCACCGTGCCAGCCGCCGAAGAGATTCGCCGCTGGGCTTTCCACCTAATTTTGATTTTCCTCACTGCAAGCCTGTTCACCCTCATTGTCGCCATCCCCATCGTCGGTACCCACCTTGTTCACACTTGCGCAAATGCCTGCTTTGGGAATTCGGAAGTCCAATCCTTCGCCTTCAGTTATCTGACACTCGCCGCGCTTTGGATTGGCTGGTTCATAGGCACGTTTTACTTTCTTTTTTGGCTCAACGACCGTTCTTTCATCAGAAAATTCCAGCGCCGATTCACAGGCATGATAGCTCCCAGCGCCGAAGACATAATCACCATGCTCCAAAACGCCGACCTGCCCGGCGAAACAAAATCCCGCCTAATCGCCGAAGTTCAATCTAAAGGGCTGACAATGGAAAGCGCGCGGAAAATCCAAAACGCGCTTGCTCCGCTCATCAAACAGACAAACGCACCTTCCAAACTCACACGCTACGCCACGCTTTCGCAAAGCCTTGCCTTGTGGATGGAGCGCCACAAAGACGATGAGCGCCCCACCCCGCCTCCCGATTGGGCATGAACCATGTGGCGCTTTTTCCGCTGGCTTTATTTTGCAACACTTTGGCTTGGAGCGCTGATAGCCGCGGCGCTCACGTATCTGCTCTGGCACCATTTCCCATTCAAAATTTTAGGCGTGGGCTGGGATTGGTATGTTGGCGCAGGCGTGGTGGCGCTGGCACTGGTCGCACTGGATGCTACAATGGAAATAAGCGCCACGCCGTTGCCGCCGGAGGTTTCACCCGACCATGAAGTCAAGCAATGGATTCTTTACCTCATCGCTGGCGCCGGAGCCGCCACCATTTTCGCCGCCGATACCGGCGTGCTGTTTGTCATCACCCACTTTTTGTTCACCCACATCCCCGCCAACTGGCCTGTAGTGTTAGTCAAAATCATCGTTGCCAGTGCGTGGATTGGCTGGTTCATCGGCACAATTTACGCTTTGGGCTTCATCTCCAACGCAATGGGAGAGCGCTTTCGCACCCTTTTGCGCTACCGCCTGTTGAAAATGGACATCACGCCCATTGAAATCCGCCGCTTGCTGGAAAAAAGCGACCTGCCAAGCGAGGAAAAAGCCGAGTTCATCGCACGGCTTGACAGAAGAATGACGCCGGCGCTCGCCGACGACATTTTAGACGCCTTTCAACAAATGTGGGCTGACGGCGAAAACGCTTCTTCCCTCCCCGATGCGCTGTTGCAACAGACCATCAACAACTGGAAAGAAGAATACGCCGCAAAAAACAAGTAACCTCAATCCCTCAATCCCTAACCACCGAGGTTTCCCATGCCCATTCACTTTGGCACCGACGGCTGGCGCGCCGTCATCTCCGACACTTTCACCTTCCACAACCTGCGCTTGGTGGCGCAGGCCATCGCCGACGCTATGCGAGCAGACGCCAACGGCAACGAAGGCGACCTGACCGCGGTGGTCGGCTTTGATACCCGCTTCCTTTCCGACCGCTACGCCCGCGAAGTGGCGCGCGTGCTGGCCGCCAACGGCATCAAAGTTTGGCTGGCACACGCCGATGCCCCCACACCGGCCATTTCCTACGCCGTCAAACACAAAGGCGCGGCCGCGGGCGTGATGATCACCGCCTCGCACAACGCGCCGCGCTACAACGGCGTCAAACTCAAGGCCGCTTACGGCGGCTCTGCGCCGCCCGAACAGGCGCGCCGCGTGGAGGTCTACCTCAACGACAACGAAGAACGCGGTCGCGGCCCCAACCTGATGGACTACGAAAAAGCCCGCCGCCTCGGCTTGATTGAACGCTTCAACCCCCTGCCCGACTACTTTGCCCACCTGCACAACCTCATCAACAGCGCGCGCATCGCCGAAGGCAAACTACGCACGGTGGTAGATTCCATGTACGGCTCGGGGCGAGGAGTGATCCGCGCCTTTTTGCAAGGCACGGGCGTGGAAGTGCACGAAATCCGCGCCGAAATGAACCCGGGATTCGGCGGCGTGCACCCCGAACCCATCGCCCGCTACCTCGGCGCGTTAGCCACCGCCATAGCCACCGGCCGCGGCGATGTGGGGCTGGCAACCGACGGCGACGCCGACCGCATCGGCGCAATGGACGAGCGCGGCAACTTCGTTGACCCCCACAAAATCATGGCGCTCAGCCTGCGCTATTTGGCCGACGTGCGCGGCCTGCGCGGCCCGGTCGTCCGCACGGTTTCAACAACCCGCATGATTGACCGCTTAGCCGCCAAATACGGCCTCACCGTGTACGAAACGCCCGTGGGCTTCAACCACATTGCCGACCACATGCTGCGCGAAAACGTGCTCATCGGCGGCGAAGAATCGGGCGGCATCGCCTTTCAGGGGCACATCCCCGAGGGCGACGGCATTCTGATGGGGCTGTTGATTTTGGAAATGCTGGCCTACTACCGCGAGCCGCTCTCCGCGCTGGTAGAAGACCTGCTGGCGGAAGTGGGGCCTGCCTACTACGCGCGCACCGACCTGCGCCTGCGGCACCCCGTTTCCAAAAGCCGCATGACCCAGCGCTTAGCCGAAAACGCCCCTCAGGCCATCGGCGGCGAGGCAGTAACGGAAGTCAGCACGTTGGACGGCTGCAAATACATCCTGGCCGACGATTCGTGGCTGCTGATTCGCCCCTCGGGCACCGAGCCGGTGCTGCGGGTGTATGCCGAAGGCAGATCGCCCGAAATGGTCAAGGCGCTGCTGGCCTACGGCGAAAAAGTCGCCAAAGAGGTAGCGTAAACAAAAAGCCGCTTTGGTGCACAAGGCCAACAAAAAGGTTGACAAATAAATCCCTTGGGGTAAAATACCCCCGTCAAGCCGAAGTGGCGGAATTGGCAGACGCGCTGCGTTCAGGGCGCAGTGGGCCTTGCGCCCATGTGGGTTCGACTCCCACCTTCGGCACACAAGCCCGCGGCTCGCGGGCTTGTTTTTTTATGGGGTATAATAATTTCCCCTAACTGCAATTCCCGCAGAGGTGCTGTATGGACAAAAAAGATTCTTTCCTTTCCCCGACGAAAATTGCCGCTTTGCTGGCGGTTATGCTGTTCATCGGCGTGGGCATAGGCTTGGCGCTGGTGCGCTTCTGGAACAAGCCGCTCGCCAAACCGCTACCGACAATCATGCCAACCGCCACAATGGGCTCAATTACCACTCCAAAAGTCAAAACTACGCCAACAGAGCAAAACCCGCAAAACACACCCGCCGCCTCGCCAACGCCTAAACCTTCCGCAACGCCTACCGAGGCACTGCACCCCATGTGCGGCGGGCCGGCTAAAGGCTTGAACATTCTGGTGTTGGGCACCAACCACGGCTTCTACGACCTCGCCGATGTTATTCGCGTGGTGCACGTTGATTTCGTGAAAGGCGAAGTGTATGTTGTACCGCTGCCGCGCGACCTCAAAGTCAACCTGCCGCCCAACGCTACAAAATACAAAAGCCCACAAAAACTAAACGAGGGCTACTTTTTGGGCACGCCAGCGTGGCAGTTCGGGGCAAACGAAGGAAGCGGAGCGGCGCTCATGGCTCAAACCTTGGCCTACAACTTCGGCATTTCAGTAGATAACTATGTGGTAGTAAGCGGTGAGGGCTTCCGCAAACTGGTTGACGCCCTCGGCGGCGTGCAAGTTTACCTCCCCACAAGGGTGAAAGATGAGCACCAAGCACATGCCGATTTCCCGCCCGGCTACCAAACGCTTGATGGTTACCACGCTTGGCTTTTGGCTCGCATTCGCTCCGATGTGGGCGATTTGGGGCGCATTGACCGGCAAACGCTCATCGTCAAAGCGCTTTTGCGCCGCATTACAAACCCCAACATCCTGCCAAAACTACCACAGTTGGCAAAACTCTACAAATCGCTGGTGCTAACCGACCTCTCACCCAAGCAAATCAACGAACTAATTTGCCTGTTGCAAAAAATGGACAACCCCAAAGAGCACATCCACTTTTATTCCGTGCCTCGCGGGTTGCTACACGAAACGGGACAAATCATTTACATTGGCCCCAACAAATCAACCGTTCCCCAAGACGTGCTCTTGTGGGATGAACGCTACAAAAAATGGCTCCACGATGCCCTGCAGGGCAAAGTGCAAAAGTAAAGGCGCAGAATGCCCCGATACGGTAAACGGATTCTGCTGGTAACGGCAATCATTGTGGCCTTGGCAGCGGTAATGTCGCTTGCCCGCCGCATTGACACCGTGCAGCGTCTCCAAAAAGATGTGAACTCGCTTTCCACCCAAGCGGCGGCATCTTCGGCGACGGTGGCCTATTTGCAAACACAAATCGCCAAGGCAACCGCCGGCACGGGTGAAGATGAGGCGCTGCGCGGCGCAGGCTATGCCCGCCCGGGCGACCAAGTGATCCATCCCATGCCGATAGAAGTAGCAACGCCCGCTCCAAAGAAAGCGCCCACAAAAGCCCCCACGCCCCCGCCCTCCCCACCGCCGCAAAAGGTTTGGTGGCGGCTGTTTTTCGGTGATAAGCAATAGCACACAAAAAACAGGTCGGGAACGAATCCCGACCTGTTTTTGTGGGTAAGCCCGGAAGAAAATTACCGGCGCTGGCCTAAGCCGAGTTCGTCTTTGAATTCCTTTTCCCAGAATTCGTATTCGCCGTGCTCGCCTTTTTGCCGCATTTCGCGGTCATAGGCGCGCAGTTCGCGGCGCATCACCTTCATGCTCACAGTCTTGGGGAAAGCCTCCAGAAATTCAATCACACGCGGGCGCTTGTAGGGAGCGATGTTGTCGCGGATGAAGCGGAAAATGTCAAGCGCCGCGGCGCGCGACGGCTTGTAATCGGGCTTGAGCACGATGAAAGCCTTGGGGACAATGCGGTCGCGCTCATCAACCGTGGGCACAACCGCTGCTTCCATAACCGGCTCGGCTTCCATGAGTTCGCTTTCCACCTCAAACGGGCTAATGCGGTAGTCAAGGCTCTTGAAAACGTCATCGGTGCGCCCGACAAAGTAAAAATAGCCGTCTTGGTCTTGATAAGCGGTATCGCCGGTGAAATACCAACCGGCTTTGAAAACCTGCTTATTGCGCTCAGGATCGTCATAACCGATCATCAACCCCAGTGGGTACACCGGATAAGTCTCTACCGAAATTTGCCCATCCTGCCCAGTCGGAACAGGGTCTAACTGCTCATCCAAAAGCGCAACTTTATAGCCGGGGGCAACCTTGCCCATAGAGCCTTCTTTGCGCTCCATGCCCTTGAAGACGCCGATAAGAGCGGTGGTTTCCGTCTGTCCGTAACCCTCGCGCACCTGCATATTGAACGCCGCTTCAATTTTACGCACCACTTCGGGGTTCAACGGCTCACCAGCGCTCACAAAATCGTGTAGCGAGAACTTGTACTTGCTCAAATCCTCCAGCAAGAAGAGTTTGAGCACGCTCAGCGGCGCGCAGAGCGTGTTTACTTTGTACTTTTCTACCGCGTCAAGCACCTTTTTGGCGTTGAACTTGGTGTAGCGGAAGGTGAAAATGGTCGCTCCGGCGTTCCAAGGGGCGAAGAAGGAACTCCACGCATACTTTGCCCAGCCGGGGGCGCTGATGTTGAAGTGCACGTCGCCCGGACGGACACCTACCCAATACATTGTGGTCAAGTGCCCAACAGGGTAAGAAGTGTGGGTATGGATGACCAGTTTTGGCTTGGAAGTGGTGCCCGAGGTGAAGAAAAGGAAGAGTTCATCAGTTGAGTAGGTGATGAACGGCGCTTCGTAAGTTTCGGGGTACTTTTCGGATTCGGAGTACTGAGTCCAGCACTTTTCAGATTCGGCCTCTTCGTCACATTGCTGAGAAAATTCATCGCCTACCACGATGCGCGCTTTCAGCCCTTCCAAAGCCGAGCCGGCCTTGTTGAACTTTTCCACGAACGGGGCATGCACAACGGCGAATTTGACATCGCCGCGGAGGATGCGGTCGGCAATATCTTTGGGAGGCAACGAGGTCGCCGCCGGAATTATTGCACCGCCGGCTTTCATGATGCCTAACATCAGTTCGTACAATTCCACCGAGGTTTCCATCATGATGATGACGCGGTCGCCCTTGGTCAGTCCCAAATCGCGCAAAAAGTTCGCGACTTGGTTGGAACGACGATACATTTCGTCAAAAGTCACTTTTCGCTCGTTGCCGTTTTCGTCTGCCCAAATGAGCGCGAGTTGACCGTTGCCTTTAGCCATGTTGTCAAAGTAGTCAAGCGCCCAGTTGAACTTGGTGAGGTGAGGCCACTGGAATTTAGCGTAAGCCTCCTCATAACTGGGCACATTCAGCAAAAAATCGCGAGCGGCAAGGAATTTTTCAAGATCGGTAGTCATCATTTCCTCCTTTCTGAGCGAAGTAAATTGCAAAACCTTAAACGGACACCAAAGCGGCAACCGAGCATCTTCTGCCTCTAAAACTATATATCTTCCCCGCGGCAGTGTCAACAGGGTTCACAACAATTTTCAAGAAAAGACGCGGTAAAATACGGTGCAACTTCGGCATCCTCCAGCCATTTACAAAGGTTCTGCTGTGTCCCCCGAAACCCGGCCTTTACTCCACGAAATTGTAGTAGCGATGCACATACACACGCGCTTTTCTGATGGCAGTGGGACGCACGCGGAAGTGGCAAAAGCGGCCGCGCGGGCCGGAGTGGACGCCATCATAGTGACCGACCACAATGTGCGCCCAAAAGGCATAGAAGGCTACCATCGCGTGGAAGGCAAAAACGTACTGGTGCTGGTGGGTGAAGAAGTGCACGACCGCACCCGCAAGCCACAAAAAAACCACCTCTTGGCGTTAGGTGCACCAACCACCCTCAGCCCTTATGCCGAAGATATGCAAGTGGTCATCAACAAGGTGAATTCTTTTGGGGGAGTCTCTTTCCTCGCTCATCCGGTAGATTTTGCCTCACCGCTCGTTGGCGAACCCGATATTTCTTGGGAAGACTGGCAAGTGCATTCCTTCACCGGCATTGAACTGTGGAACGGTCTTAGCGAATTCAAGGGGCATTTGAAAAACTACCTCAACACGGTTTTCTACAGCCTGTTTTTCCACCAAGTAGCGGTTGCGCCGTACAAAGAAACGCTGGCGCTCTGGGATGAAATGCTAAAGGAAGGGAAACGGGTGGTCGCGGTCGGGGGGGCGGATGCACACGCCCTGCGCAAGCGGCTCGGGCCGCTCACGATAACCCTCTTCCCATACGAAAAGCATTTTCGCGCCATCACAACTCACCTGCTGCTAAAAACGCCGCTAAACGGCAAAGCCGAGCATGACCGCGCGCTGATTTACAACGCCCTGCGAGAAGGGCGAGCCTTTATTGGCTACGACCTCCCCGCCAGCACGCGCGGCTTCCGCTTTACCGCCACAAACGGCCAAAACAAAGTCTCAATGGGAGAGACCATCCAACTGAACGGCGGAGTAACCCTCAAGGTAAGGCTACCAAAGCGGGCAGAATGCCGCCTGATTTACCAAGGCGAGGCGGTGCGCGTGTGGAAACGCCGAGATGTGTGCAGTTACAACGCCAAGGCGGCCGGGGCTTATCGGGTTGAGGCTTATCTAAACGCATGGGGGCGGCGTCGGGGGTGGATTTTCAGCAATCCAATCTATGTTACCCCCTAACGAGTTGGCGATCAGCGGAGACGCGGGGAAACGCAGAGGCGCAGAGAGGTTAACGCCAAGGACGCCAAGGACACAAAGGACGCCAAGGGTAACGCAGAGAAACGCAAAGGGGAAACCACAGATTACACAGATTAGAACAGATTTTTCTGCGGAATCTGCGAAATCTGCGAAATCTGCGGTTTCAACTGTGGTTTTTTCTTCAATCGGTGCAAATCTGTGTCAATCGGTGGATGAAAACCACAGATTACACAGATTAGAACAGATTTTTCTGCGGAATCTGCGAAATCTGCGAAATCTGCGGTTCCAACCATCCAATCGGTGTAAATCTGTGTCAATCGGTGGATGAAAACCACAGATTACACAGATTAGAACAGATTTTTCTGCGGAATCTGCGAAATCTGCGAAATCTGCGGTTCCAACCATCCAATCGGTGTAAATCTGTGTCAATCGGTGGATGAAAACCACAGATTACACAGATTAGCACAGATCTTTTCTGCGTAATCTGCGTAATCTGCGGTTTCAACTATCTAATCGGTGAAAAGAACTTTGCACAGGCGAATTTAGCAACTTGTAGCCGCGATTCCAAAGAAGAGAAACAGAGCATTTGTGACAGTAGTCATATATTCGCAAGTCCACATATATGCTACAATGTAAACGCAAAGGAGTGCGCCATGAAACCCACCCGTAGAGATGTGCTAAAACTTGCAGTGGCTGGCTTGGGTGCCTATCTCACCTTACCAACAATCTCAGTGCGAGGTTGGAAGGAATTTCCAAAAGGTAAGAAGTTAGGCCGGGTTTGCATTGGCGGCAAGGTTGAAATAAAAGCCCGCCCGGACGCCGATAGCCCAACCGTAGGCATACTCTACGAAGATGCGGTGGTGGAATGGCTACGCGAAGTAGTTGGCCGCAATCCCTACCGAGTGAACCAAAGGTTTGTGGAAACGCCGCGCGGCTTCGTTTGGGCGCCAACACTCCAACCGGTGTGGTACCGTCCAAATTCCCCCATCACCCATTTCCCATACGCCAAAGAGGGAATGTGGGTGGAAGTTACAGTGCCGTATGCCAACATCATCCTCGCAAACCCGCCAGCGCGCTCGCCGTGGCTCAAGCATGCAAAAATCCCACGGTTTTACTACAGCCAAATTCTATGGGTAGACCAGATCAAGCAAGAAAACGGGCTAACTTGGTATCGGATCAACGAGCGTTACGGCTCATACGGCGACATTTTTTGGGCGCGCGCCGAGGCCTTCCGCCCTATCACCCCCGAAGAAATTACCCCCATCCATCCAGAGGCGGAAAACAAGCGCGTAGTGGTTGATGTGACCTACCAAACCATGAGTTGCTACGAAGGCAAAGAAGAGGTGTTTTTCTGCCGCGTCTCCACCGGCGCAAAATTCAACGCCTCAGGCAAAAAGGTGGACAAATGGGCAACGCCGCTGGGAACGCATCCGATTTGGCGCAAGTTGATTTCAGTGCACATGAGCGGCGGCACAACAGGCGGCGGCTACGACCTGCCGGGAATTGGCTGGACAAGCCTGTTTGTTGGCACGGGGGTTTCCATCCACAGCACGTTTTGGCACAACGACTACGGAGTGCCGCGCTCCCACGGGTGCGTAAACGCGCGCCCCGAAGATGCCAAGTGGGTCTTCCGGTGGACTTTGCCGGTTGTCCCCTACGAGCCGGGCGATGTAACCGTAAGCATGCCCGGGGGCACACCGGTTGAAGTGATAGAACGCTAAATTCCCCTGCCAAAGGAGGCAAAAATGAGCGCCAAAGAACGACTTGACCAAGTGCACAAACTGGTTATGGAACTGCGAAAGCAGTATCCGAGCGAAACGGGGGCATTTTTAGAGTTCATGAAAGCGGCTCAAAGTGGGCCTGCACTCAGCGCAAAAGTCAAAGAACTGGTGAATGTGGGGCTGGCTGTGGCCGCCCAATGTGAATGGTGCATAGCCTTCCACGTGAAAGGGGCGCTGGATGCTGGAGCAACCCGCGATGAAATAATGGAAGCCGCCTTCCAAGCCGTGATGATGCACGGAGGCCCCGCCCTCATGTACCTCACGCCGCTCCGAGAAGCATTGGACGAATTTGGGGCTTCGGAGTAACACACGAAACCCACTGACCAACAGAGTGCGACGATAATCGTCGCACTCTGTTTTTTACGAAGTGGGACACAAATCGCGGTCACTGGTGCCCTCACTCACCCCCTGCTCTGGCAATGCTTCGCCTTCGCTCAGCCTACCCTCGCCGCCCCTGAACTTACTAAGTTCAAAGGCGGACAGGGGTCTATCAGACCCCTGTCCTACCCCCTCCAAAGGCAGAACAACCGAAATGTTGCACTTTTAGCGCCGATAAGGCAATTTAGTAAAGTGAGGCAGATACCCGAATTTTCCAATCTTATCGCCAATACTTGCTTTTTCGGAGGATGTTCTTTTGGAGTGCGGCGACAAGTCGCCGCTTTCCAAAGCGGTGCCGAGGCACTGCACTCCAAAAAATGGCGTTTTCAAGGGCGGCTGTCCGCCCCTGAAACTTACTAAGGGAGGGAAGGGGGCGGCTACGGGACGCGATAGCGTCGCCGGAGCGGGGTAGGGAGAGATCAAACCGTGTAACTGGCTATTGCTGGAGAGCCTAAACCCAGCATCTGGGTTGATTATGCATTAGTCGCCGGGCATGCGGCGGCAGTTGAAACTGCACCTACCGGCTGCAAAATCGCCCTGCGACTTTTTTTATTGACCTCACCGCGCCCCCTTCTCTCTCCCAATGGGAGAGAGAAGGGGGCAGCCGCCGAGCATAAGCGAGGCGGCGGGGGATAAGTGAGGGCGTTCAGGCGCTCCAGCGTTACTTTCGCCACAACCGCCAAAGCAGTCTCCCGCGGCCCAAAAGGGGATTGCTTCGCCGCCTTCGGCGGCTCGCAATGACACATGCGGCGGCAGTTGAAACTGCACCTACCCCTGCGAAGTCGCCCTACGGCGACTTCAGTCCGCACAGACGGACTTCGCAATTCGTAGCCCGTGACTTCAGTCGCCGGGCATACGGCGGCAGTTGAAACTGCACTTACCCCCTGCGAAGTCGCCCTGCGACTTTTTTATGACCTCACCGCGCTTCCTTCTCTCTCCCACTGGGAGAGAGAAGGAAGCAGCCGCCGAGGACGCGCGAGGCGGCGGGGGATGAGAGGGCTCAGCCCCTTGTCCGCCCCTGAATCTCAAGAGCGGACGCTGACAAATTGGCACAAGCATGTTAGCATTGTGCCATGCACAGCATTACTCTGTTAGGCGAACTTGCCGCTCTTGGGGCCTCGGTGTGTTTTTCACTGGGGCCAACGCTTTTTACATTAGCCGGTAGGATGGTCGGCTCGCTGACGACCAACCGGCTCCGCTTGTTATTGGGCGCTTTGTACTTCGGCGTAATCCACTGGGCACTGTACGGCTCCCCCATTCCCAAGGCAACCCCGGAGGCGTTTGGCTATTTGCTGGCCTCGGGCATCGTCGGGCTAGCGCTGGCAGATGCTTTCATGTTTGAAGCATTTGTGCTGATGGGGCCTCGCATCACCTTGCTCGTGCTAAACCTCACCCCAGCCATAGCCACCGCCTTCGCTTGGATTTGGCTCAAGGAACACCTTAGCCTATCGCAGTTGGCCGCCATGGCTGTTGTGCTCGGCGGAATAAGTTGGGTCGTGCTTGAGCGCCAGCCCCCATCTGCAGAAGGCGAACGAGCAAAACATTATGATCCGCGCGGCCTTCTCTTCGCCCTTATCGCGGCCGTTGTGGGCGCGCTAAGTGTCCTTTTCGCCAAAAAAGGTCTAAACACCGGCGTTCCGACCATTTCCGCCGCGACAATCCGCATGTTCGGCGGAATGGTGGCATTGTGGGGCTGGACCGTAGCCGTAGGCAAAGCCCGCCCCACCATCAACACCTTCATTTCCAACACCAAAGCCCTAAAATTCGTGGCGCTGGGTGTGCTCATCGGGCCGGTTGTGGGGATGTCGCTCAACCTGTTTGCCATCAAAAACATCCCCATCGGGGTCGCGGCGACGCTGAGTTCGCTGCCGCCCATTTTACTTCTGCCGATTGGGCACTGGCTGTTTCACGAGCGCATAACCGCGCGCGCCATCATCGGCACCGTGATAGCCACGGCCGGCGTAATTTGGCTGATGCTGTAGGCTTCACCAAACATGCACGGCCGAAGCCTTGAAAGCAATTTCCACAGCCGAGCCGACCTCAAAGCCAAGCGTTTCCCACGAACGGCGGGTAACGGCGGCGACGAAATGCACTTCCCCATTCTCGGCGGGCACAGCGACGGTGACAAACACCAAAGCCGTGCCCGCTTCCAGTTCCACAACGCGCCCGCAAAAGCGGTTGCGCAAACTGGTGCGGGCAAAAGAGCCGGCTTCGGCACAGGGGGCAACCACCACATCCTCCGGACGGACGGCAAAGCGAACTCGTCCGCGCTGGTCGGTCACTGCAAACACGTCCAGCCCTTGTGGAAGGTGGAGCACTGCCGCGGCGTTGGGCGCCCCCTCGGCTTCAGCGGTGAAAATGTTGCGCATGCCCACAAATTCAGCCACAAATTCGGTTTTGGGCTTGCGGAAGACTTCGTCGGGCGTCCCCACTTGCTCCAAGCGACCGGCGCGGAGCACGCCCAAACGGTCGCCCAACGCCAGCGCCTCTTCAAAATCGTGGGTAACATGGAGCACGGTCAGGCCCAGCAGGCGCTGAAGGCGCTTCAGTTCACGGCGCAGGGATTCGCGGCGGTTGGGGTCAAGCGCGCTGAGCGGCTCATCCAAAAGCAAAAGGCGCGGTTTGATGACCAAAGCGCGCGCCAAAGCCACGCGTTGGCGTTCCCCGCCGCTGAGCGAAAGGGGAGCGCGGGTGGCAAGTTTTTCAATGCCCAAAAGGCGCATCATTTCACGCACACGGGCATCGGCGGCGAAACGGCGCAGGGCGCGGCGCGCCCCCCACGGCAAAAAGCGACGGAGGCGCGGGCGTTCACGCAAAGCCAACCCAAACGCCACATTCTCCGCAACGCTCAAGTGCGGAAAAAGGGCATAATCCTGATACACAAACCCAATCCCCCGCTTTTCGGGCGGCTGAAGGGTAACATCCTCACCCGCTAACAAAACCCGCCCCGCAGTCGGGCGATGAAGCCCTGCGATAGTCTCCAAAAGCAGGGTCTTGCCCGAGCCGGTAGGCCCGAGCAAGATGAAACTTTCGCCCTCGGCAACGGCGAAAGATATATTGGCTATACGAAACGCGCCTTTTTTTACCGCCAAACCCTCAACGACCAGCAAGTTATGCCCGTTCATCGCCGCCAACCCATCTCAAAATCACGAAAACCGCCAGCGAAATCAACACCACCAGTGCCGTAACCGGCCGCGCATATGCCAGTCCATACGATTCAAAGCGTTCAAAAATCAGCACCGGCGTAACCATCGGGTGGTAAGCCAAAATAACCACCGCACCGAATTCGCTCAGCCCCCGCGCCCACATCATCACAACCCCCGAAAGGATGCTGCGGCGCGCCAGTGGAAGCGAAATGTGCCAAAACGCCTCCCACGACGAAGCGCCAAGCGTGCGCGCCATCCCCTCAAGCCGCGGGTCAACAGCCGCAAACCCGTCGCGCGCCGCGTTCACCAAATACGCCATGCTCACAAACAGCATCGCTATCACTATGCCGGGGAGTGCGGAAACAAAGTGAACGCCCAGCGCGCCGAAAAGCCTGCCAAGGAAGGTGTGCCTGCCAAAAACCATCAGCAAGGCGATGCCCGCGGCAGAATGGGGCACGACAACCGGCAGGTCAATCAGCGCGCTCACCAGCGCCTTGCCGGGGAACTCGGCGCGGGCGAGCACATACGCCAGCGGAATGCCGAAGACCAATGCCAAAGCGGTCGCCATCGCCGAGGCCAAAAAAGTGAGTTCAACCGAGGCGACCACTTCGGAATCAGCAAGCACCTTCAACAAATCCGCGGGCGGCACTGCGGCGAGCGTGTTGAAAATTGGGTACGCCACAAAGGCCAACAGCACCGCGCCGAGGACGGCGAAAATGAGGTAAAGGCGGGAATTCAAAATGCCTCCGAGTGCTCGGTAATCAGGGGAAAAGCGGGCGTAGGGCGGATGGGAGGGCGTCGGCGTTCTCCGCCTGCGGCGGGATGAGGGGCGGCTGTCCGGCTTGGTCTAAAATTTTTTGCCCCTGCTGGCTGAGCACAAAGCGCAGAAACTCCGCCGCCAAATCGGGATGAGGCGCGGTCTTAGGGATGGTAACGCCGTAAATTATCGGCGCGCCTACCTTGGTGATGGTCGTGCCGGGCTTTGCGCCGCTCACTTCTACCTTGGCTTGGGCGTAAAAATCGGCGTATTTCGGGTCGCCGAGGTTTATTTGCGGCGGCGGTTGCACAAATTTGAGATTGTGTTGCACCGCCACCGAGCGATATTCAAAAGCGTAATCCATGTCACCCGACTGCAACAAGGCCAGCAATTCCACCGCTTTGGGGCGGACGTTGCGCGGCGGGCAGTGGTCGGAAAGTTGGGAATAGAGGCCGGGCACGTCGTAGAACTTTTCCGCCAACTGCCAAACCATCAGCGTGCGGTAGCCGCACGGGTCGGCGTTGGGGTCGGAATGCCCGTAAACCACGCCGTCGCGCAGGAGAATTTTATACCAATTATCGGGAGTGATTTCATCGGCGTACTTGGAGCGGTCGGTGTATGCCAAAACCATCGTGTTGCGCGCAAATTTGATGTTCCACGTGGCGAACTTGGGCATTAGCAACTGATCAATCACTGTGTAATCGGCCACGAAGACCAAATCGGCGGGCTTGCCGAGTTCGCTGACCTTGCGCACCACCGAGCGACTTCCTCCGGCTTCGGTCTGGAAACGGACTTTGGGGTGCTCCTGCCGAAAAGCCTCGGTCAGCCTTTGGATGGGCACGGTCAGACTTCCAGCGTGGAAGATGATAAGAACCTCATCACTGGCACTTGAAACCGACTTTGCCCTTCCACAACCGCTTACAAAAGCCGCGGCCAGCAAAACCAACAAGCCCAAAATGAAGTGTTTTTTCAACACTGCTTATCCTCCGTCAAAAAGGGATTTCATTTTAGAGCATAGGAGTTACGCAGTTCTCCTCCTTTATGTCGCCGCGAGGCGGTCGTAGACAGCCGAAGCGGTCTCCCCCATCATCTGGGGGATGGCTTCGCCGCCTACGGCGGCTCGCCATGACATGAAAACGAGCGCTTCTACGGGCAACTGCGTGAGTTCTATCAGTGTAAATCTGTGTCAATCGGTGGATGGTAATCGCAGAGACGCAGAGGAAACAAAGGCGCAGAGAGAAAACCACAGATTACACAGATGAGCACAGATTTTTCTACGAGACCTGCGAAATCTACGGTTTCAACTATCCAATCGGTGAAAATCTGTGTCAATCGGTGGATGAGAACCACAGATTAACGCAGATTACGACCCAACGACTCAACGACCTAACGATTCAACGACCTTACGACTTTACGATTCAACGCCCCACGAGTTCTACAACCCCGCGTGCGGCGGCTAAAAACAGCGCGGCGAGGGTTTTGGCGTCGCGGATTTTGCCCTCGCGCGCCATCTTCACCACCTCTTCATACGGGAAAGCCACCGGTTCCAAAATTTCATCGGCATCCTGGGGCAACGAAGAGGGGGTAAGGCCAGTAGCAAGGTAAATGTACTGATACTCGGTAGAATAGCCCGGAGCGAGGTAAAACTCTCCAAGGAGGGTCAAATTCTCAGCGGCCATGCCGATCTCTTCCTGCAACTCACGCGCGGCGCAGGCTTCAGGCGGTTCGCCGGGTTCAAGAGTGCCCGCGGGCAGTTCCAAAATGGTTTCGCCCGCCGCGTGCCGGTATTGGCGCACAAACCACACATTCCCCTCAGCGTCTATCGGGAGCATCGTAACCGCACCGTGGTGGGCGATGATGTCAAGATGAGCAACGCGCCCATTAGGTAAGCGGACAGCATCGCGCCGCACTGTAAAAACCTTGCCTTGAAAAACAATTTCAGATTGCAAAACTTCAGGTTTCATGGCACAAACCTCCAAAAAAAGGGGCGCCGCTTGCCCGCGACGCCCCGTAAAACCTCGGTGTAACCAACTTACGGTATGTGCAAAACTTGCCCGGGCGTGAGCGGGGTATTCACACTGATGCCGTTAGCCGCGGCGATTTCTTCCGGCGTCACGTCGCCAAACCAGCAGGCAATGCTGTAAATTGTATCGCCATAGCGCACGGTGTAATCGGTTGGGTGGCTGTGCCACGCGCGCTGGTAGGGGAAATGCCCAGCATTTTTCGGGATGACGAGTTCCGTCCCCGGATACACCCACTGGCCGCGCCGCAAATTGTTAGCCCGCAAGAGGGCGTCAGGGTCAATATCAAAGCGCCGGGCTATGCAGTAAGGATATTCCCCTTTGTGAAGCACATATTTTGAAGGAACCTGCACGCCCGCATTGTGCTTCGGCACGCTGGTAGGGGCTTTGGTCGGCGCTTTGGTAGGGGAAGGTTTGTGAGTTGGCTTAGGCTTGGGCTTGGGTTTGGGCGTAGGTTTAGGCGTAGGCGAAGCCTCAACCACTTGAGTGGCGACCTTCTGCACCTCAGTTGCGGTCGGAGTAACAGTTACCTCACCAGTGCCGTTCAAAGGCACCGGCGTCGGGAAAGCGGTCACCTGCGGCACCGGCGTAAATTCCACCTTGCCGGTTGCCGAACGAGTGCAGGCCCCCAGCAACAAAAGCGCCGCCAGAATCAGTGCAACCAATGCCAGTGTTTTATTTGTGCGCATTATATCTCTCCTTCATGGGTACCAAAAACGAATCCCCTGCTGTGAGAGGTAGGAATAGGTTAACACGCCTTTCGGGGAAAGTCAAGTAAATGAGAAATAAGGAAAACACGAAAACGGTTCACCTCTCAAGCGCCACCGCTTGCCGAACGATGGGGCGCATAGCGCCGCGCCGCGTAAATCCGCTTCGCTATGCTCGGGTGCGAATAAAAAAGCGTCTCAACCCAACTTGGCGGCAAAGGAAAACTTTTATTGTCCTTTGCCAAAAGCAACATTGCGCGCTCAAAAGCCTCAGGATTGCCTGTCAAGCGCAAAGAGTACGCATCCGCCGCCCTTTCCAGCCTTCTGCTAAACGCGTTCAGCCCAACCTGCAATAAGCCAAAGCCCCACGCAATAACCAAAGAGAGCAAGGGGAAAGTAGCCACATCGGTAGGGCCGCCCAACCCATCCCAGCGCCCAACCGTCTGAAGAACCCAATAGGCCGCAAGAAGCACAACAATCAGCATAGTGCCGATGGCCACATACTGCTTGAGCAAATCTTTATGGACTTTGTGACCCAACTCGTGGGCAACCACCACCTCTATAACTTCGGGGTCGTTTTTTTCCAACAAAGTGTCCGAAATCACCACCTTATTCCCGACCCCATCCGGAATTACGGCGGCGTTAGAACGGGCAGTTTTCTCGCCAAACTTCAGCACTCCAACCCCGGAAAAGCGCACCCCGGCACGCTCAAACAAAGCCCTCAACCGCTCGGTCAGTTCCGGCGAATCAAGCGGTTCAGATTTGTACTGCATCCGCACAAATAAAGGCGAAAGCAAGTGCAAAACAAATATAAACACCACAACAATCGCCACCATCCCCGGCAGCCAATAATCAGGCCAACGGCGGAAGATGAGGTACAAAGCCAAAAACAGCACACTTTGCAGTAGCAAGTTCAATGCCATCTGCTTGAACTGATCCCAAAGCCAACCGACAAACGACTGGCGATTAGTGCCAAGGCGGTTTTCCAAACGAAACTCAAAATACCACGCGAGGGGAAAACTAAACAACGCATCCACAGCCAAAAACACCAGCAAAGCAAGCCACGTAGCCCACCATGTACTATTGGCATTCAAAGCATTGCGCAAGTCAACCGCAAAGCCAGTAGGCAGCCAAAAAAGCGCCACCACCAACGCTAAAAACATCCCTACGAAATAATTAGCGACCTGCATTTGCAATTGGTAGCGCGCCTTAGAGGCATCCTCCTCACCGAGATACGCCTCAACCTCGCGAGCAATCTTCTCCAGCACAACGGTGTTGTCCATACCTCATCCTCCAAAAGATTTCAATAACGGGAGTTATGCAGTCCCCTGCTTTATGTGACCGCGAGGCAGTCGGAGGCCGCTTCGGCGGTCTCCCCCACCGTCTGGGGGATGGCTTCGCCGCCATAGGCGGCTCGCCATGACATAAAAACGGACGCTTCTGCGAGCAACTGTGTAAGTCTTATCAATAATACTACCACAAACCGAAGCAAACGAAGCCACCGACCAAAAAAATTGGACGAAGAGCGCTTCTTATGTTATACTCTGCCCGCTTTCGCGTCGGCGGAAGCAAATCTCGCACGCTCCCCGACTTGGCGGTGCGTGCCGCGCAGAGGGCCGCTGTGCGGTGCCGCCCAAGGGTGACGGGAGCGGAGGCAAAACGCTCAAGGAGGTAGTATGGCTCTCGTTTCTATGAAAACCATGCTTGAATGCGGTGTGCACTTCGGGCATCGCACCCGCAAGTTGCACCCCAACATGCGCCCGTATGTTTTCACCGAGCGCAACGGCATCCACATCATCAACCTGCAAATCACCCAAAAAGCCCTGAAAGAAGCGTACAACCTCGTGCGCGACACCGTCGCCAAAGGCGGCACAGTCCTCTTCGTCGGCACCAAGCGCCAAGCGCAGGAAACAATCGCCAGCGAAGCCCAGCGGTGCGGTATGCCCTATGTCAATTACCGCTGGCTCGGCGGCACGCTGACCAACTGGCGCACCATCGGCCAACGCGTCCGCTACCTTGAGGAACTGGAACGCCGCCGCGACGCCGGCGAATTTGAACGGCTCACCAAAAAAGAAGCCCTGCAACTCAACCGCCAAATCAACCGCCTGCAGCAGCGCGTCGGCGGCCTGCGCGTGATGAAAGGCCTGCCCGACATTGTCTTCGTGGTGGACGTATGCCGCGAAGAAACCGCAATCAAAGAAGCCAACCGCTTGGAAATCCCCGTCGTGGCGGTGGTGGACACCAACTGCGACCCCAGCCGCGTGGACTACGTGATACCCTCCAACGACGACGCCATCCGCGCCATCAAACTCATCGTGGGCAAAATTGCCGACGCCGTGCTGGAAGGCAAAGCCATCCGCGAAAAAGAGCAGGCCGAAGCAGAAGCCGAAGCCGAAACGATGGCGGCTCGCGCCTACGAAGAGGAAGAGGTAGAAATCCCCGACGAGGCGCTTTTGGGCACTTCTACGCTTGAAAAAATCCAAGCCGAAGCCGAGCCTACTGCTGAGGAGCAAGAAGCCGAGGCTGCCGAAGAAGCCGCTCCTGAAGCCGAGGCCGAAGCAGAACCTGAGGCCGAGGCGGCGGAAGAACCCGCCGAAGCCGAAGAACCTGCCGAAAAGGCTAAAGAAAACGCTGAAGCCGCAGAGCAGGAAAACTAAACAGCATCCCCTCACCGCGCCGACAAGGAGCACCGGCTTCTTGTCGGCGCGCCGTGCAACCAATCTCCACATCCGAGGAAGGTAACTATGGCTGTAACAATGGAACAAATCAAAGAACTGCGCGCCGCCACTGGCGCGGGCATCATGGACTGCAAAAACGCCCTTGTTGAAGCAAACGGCGATTTTGACAAAGCGGTTGAAATTTTGCGGAAGAAAGGGCTTGCCAAAGCCGCCAAGCGCGCCAACCGTCAAGCCTCCGAAGGCGTGATTGAACTCTATTCCCACGGCGATGGGCGCATCGGCGTAATGGTTGAAGTGAACTGCGAAACTGATTTCGTCGCCCGCTCCGAGCAATTCCGAAAACTGGCACACGAAATCGCCCTGCAAATCGCTGCTATGTCGCCGCGCTATGTTTCCGAAGAGGACATCCCCGCCGAGGTGATTGAGCGCGAAAGCGAAATTGCCCGCGAACAAGCCGAGCGCGAAGGCAAACCCGAAAAGGTCATCCCCCGCATTGTGGAAGGGCGGCTCAAGAAATTCAAAGATGAGGTCTGCCTGCTCAATCAGGCTTACATCCGCGACGACAAAATCACCATCCGCGACCTCATCAACCAAAACGTGGCCGCGCTGGGCGAAAACATCGTGGTAAGGCGCTTCGTGCGCTGGGAACTCGGCGAAATGAGTCAGGGCGAAGAAAGCGAATAGCCCCCAAAAGCCAACCCTCGGGGTTGGCTTTTTTGCTAAAAAGCCGCAACGCCGCGGAAAGGAGCAATCACATGCCGGAATTGAAATACAAACGCATTTTGTTGAAAATCAGCGGCGAAGCGCTTGCGCCGCAAGGCAAGCGCGGCATTGACCCTTACGCCGCCGAAACTTTAGCCGAGCGCATCGGCGAAGTCCACCGCTTGGGGGTGCAGGTGGCAGTGGTGATTGGCGCGGGCAACTTGTGGCGCGGGCAGGAAGGGCTAAACCGCGGCATGGACCGCGCCACCGCCGACTACATGGGCATGTTGGCGACCATGATGAACGCCCTTGCGCTGATGGATGCAATAGAACGCGCGGGCATTCCCACGCGCGTGCAAAGCGCGATTGAAATGCGCTCGGTAGCCGAGCCATACATCCGCCGCCGCGCCATCCACCACTTGGAGAAAGGGCGCATTGTCATTTTGGGCGGCGGCACCGGCAACCCCTACTTTTCTACCGACACCGCTGCCGCGCTCCGCGCAATGGAAATCGGCGCCGAAGTGCTCATCAAAGCCACCAAGGTTGACGGCGTGTACGATTCCGACCCCAAAACCAACCCCAACGCCCAACTTTTCAGCCACCTCACCTACATTGATGCGCTAAATCGCCGGCTCGCTGTGATGGACTCCACCGCCCTTTCGTTGTGCATGGATAACAACCTGCCAATTTTGGTGCTCAACCTGTGGGATAAAAGCGCCCTCCGCCGCGCCCTCTTCGGCGAGGAAGTCGGTACGCTCGTAACGGCGGAGTAAGAAGAACGCAGAGAGATTGATGCCAAGGGCGCCAAGAGGTTGCGCCAAGGACGCCAAGGGTAACGCAGAGACGCAGAGGAAACAGAGGCGCAGAGGAACGCAGAGACGCCAAGGGCGCCAAGGGCACAAAGGACGCCAAGAAAGTAACGCAGAGACGCAGAGGAAACAGAGACGCAGAGGAACGCAGAGATGCCAAGGGCGCCAAGGACACAAAGAACGCCAAGAAAGTAACGCAGAGACGTAGAGGAAACAGAGGCGCAGAGAGTAACGCCAAGGTCGCCAAGGACACAAAGAACGCCAAGAAAAAATCCACAGATTACACAGATTAGCACAGATTTTTTTCTGTGTTCTCTGTGAATTTCTGTGTCCTCTGTGGTTTTTCTTTTTCGCAATGTAAATCTGTGTTTTCTGTGGTATTTTTGTGTCTTCTGTGTTTTCCCCAGCCTTTACGCCCCAACGACCCAACGACCCAACGACCCAACGACCCAACGACCTAACGACCCAACCACCCAACAACCCAACACCCCAACGCCCACACTCCTCCCAACTTCCCTTGCCGCGCGCCGCTCTTTGGGCTACAATGAAGCCATGAGTTGGAACCTAATCGGGCATGAATGGGCGGTTGCGCTGTTACAGAGCCACATCCGCAACGGCAACGTGCGCCACGCCTACCTTTTCACCGGCCCGGATGGCGTGGGACGGCGCACGTTAGCATTGCGCTTCGCTCAGGCTTTGGTTTGCGAAAACCCGCCCTCCAAAGGTGAAGCCTGCGGCAAATGCCGCAACTGCCGCCAAATTGAGCGAATGACGCACCCCGACCTCGCCATAGTCCGCCGCGAGGAAGGCTCATCCGTCATCAAAGTTGAGCAAGTGCGGGCGCTTGAGCGCCTGCTTTCGCTTTCGCCGCTGAGCGCGCCTTACCGCATCGGCTTGCTGTTGGATTTTGAGCGGGCAAACCCCGCCGCGGCAAACGCCCTTCTCAAAACGCTGGAAGAACCGCCGCCGAGCGCCATCCTTTTGCTGACCGCCGAAAGCGCCGAGGCGCTTTTGCCCACAGTCGTTTCAAGGTGCGAGGTGGTGCGCCTGCGCCCCGTGCCCACAACTGAAATCGCCGCCGCACTCCAAAAGCGGCTCGGCTTGACCGAAGAAGGCGCGGTCGCGCTGGCGCAAATTTCGGGCGGAAGGCCGGGCTACGCTCTGGCACTGCACAAGCACCCCGAACTGCTTGAAGAACGCCGCGAGGCTTTGGATAGCCTTTGGGAAATGGTCGCCGCCGACCGCATTGAGCGTTTTGCCCGCGCCGCCGAATGGGCAAAAGACCGCAGGGTGCTTTCCAAAATTCTCACCTATTGGCTTTCGTTTTGGCGAGACGTGCTCGTCCGCTCCGCCGGAGCCGAAATTTTGCCCGCAAACCCCGACAAAGAAATGGAAATTGAGGCACTCGCGGCAGTGCTCACGCCCCAAGAGGCGCTCCAAATCGTCCGGCGGCTCACGCAAGCGCTGGAAGACCTTGACCACTTCGTCAACACCCGCCTCGTGGCGGAAAACATCATGCTCGCCCTGCCGCGAGTTCAATAACAACTCACACAGGGAACACGGGGAACACAGAGATTTTTCTCAGCGCTCTCAGTGTCCCCTGTGCCCTCCGTGTGAGAAAATGAGCGCTGTGTCAGGCAGGGCGCTCTGGCAATTTTGCAGTTATTTGAGGAGGCATTATGCTGGAAGAATTAGAGCAAATCCGTGCCGAAGCATTGGCAAAACTCGCCGAAGCCAACGATGCCAAAGCACTGGAAGCGTGGCGCGTGGCATACTTGGGGCGCAAATCGCCGCTAAAGCAGGTTTTCACCCAGATGGGCAAACTGCCGCCCGAAGAGCGACCACTGGTCGGCAAGCGCACCAACGAAATCCGCCGCGAATTTGAAGCCGCGTATGAAGAACGCGCCGCCGCCATCCGCCAAGCGGAACTGCGCCGCGCCCTCGCCGAAGAAAGGCTGGACGTCACCCTGCCGGGGCGGAAGCCCGCGCCCGGGCGCCTTCACCCCGTCACCCAAACCATCCGCCGCATTTCCGAAATTTTTGCCGAGATGGGCTTTCAGGTTTTGCGCTCGCGCGAAGTTGAAACCGATGAGTACAACTTCCAACTGCTCAACATCCCGCCGCACCATCCGGCGCGCGAAATGCAAGACACTTTCTACGTGAAAACCCAAACCGAAGACGACACCTACCCCGTGGTGCTTCGCACTCACACCTCGCCCGGGCAAATCCACGCGATGCGGATGATGAGCGGCTACACAGGCGAAGGGCCACTGCCCGAAAACCCGCCGCCGTTGCGCGTCATTTTGCCGGGGATGGTGTACCGCTACGAGCAGATCACGGCGCGCTCCGAAATCCAATTCACGCAGGTGGAAGGGCTGGCAGTGGGGCACAACATAACCTTCAGCGACCTAAAGGGCACATTAGCGGATTTCGCGCGCCGCATGTTCGGGCCGGAGGCACGCGTCCGCTTCCGCGCCTCGCACTTCCCCTTCACCGAGCCCAGCGCCGAAGTGGACGTGGAATGCTTCCTTTGCGGCGGCAAGGGGTGCAATGTGTGCAAGCACACCGGCTGGCTGGAAATTTTAGGCGCAGGCATGGTGCACCCCGTAGTGCTCCGCAACGGCGGCTACGACCCCGAAAAATACAGCGGCTTTGCCTTCGGCATGGGCCCTGAGCGCATCACCATGCTCCGCCATTACATTGAAGACATCAGGTATTTTTGGAGTGGAGATTTGAGGTTTTTGGAACAGTTTTGATTCGTTTAATCGTGCAGTCGTTGAGTCGTTACGTCGTAGAGTCGTTGCGCTAATGACGATGAACGGAGGCAGGGGATGGCTCAGAGCAACTTAGAACGGCTGGAGGTTTGGCAAGCAGCCATGACATTTGTAGAAACTATCTATCAGGAAGTCATACCTCAACTGCCTGCTCACGAACGATTTGCCTTACAAGAGCAACTGCAGCGTGCCGTTCAAAGTATCCCTGCCAACCTTGCCGAAGGATATGGGCGCTATCATCTGGGCGACCAAATTCGTTTCTGCTACATCGCCCGCGGCTCAGCCGAAGAGACCTTCACCTATCTTGAACTCGCTCACCGGCTGCACTACATTCCCGACGAGACGCACCAACATGCGATTCAACACCTTTACCGCCTAAAACAAATGATCAATGGCTACATCCGCTACTTGCGATCCCGCCAAAACAACCAACACTCCAAATAACGACCCAACGCCCCAACGACCTAACGACCTAACGCCCCAACGACTAACGCTTCACGGAGGCACCCATGCTCATCCCCCTCTCATGGCTCAAAGAATTTGTTGAAATTGACATTCCGGTAGAAGAATTAGCCCGCAAATTGACGCTTGCCGGGCTTGAAGTTGAAGCAATCCGCTATGTTGGCTTGCCGATGCCCAAGGAAGGGAAACACGACTTCAAAATTTCGGGCTTGGAATGGCCGGCCGACAAGTTCGTGGTGGGGGCAATTTACGAAGTAAAGCCCCACCCCAACGCCGACCGGCTGGTGCTCTGCCGCTTAGACGACGGCGAGCAGGAGCACATTGTGCTCACCGGCGCGCCTTCCCTGCTGCCGCTCAAGGGCAAAAAACTTGAAAAGCCGCTCAAAGTGGCTTACGCCCGCGAAGGCGCCCGTCTCTACGATGGGCACAACCCCGGCTGGAAACTTATCACCCTCAAGCGCACCAAAATCCGCGGCGTGGTCTCCTACTCAATGGTGTGCTCCGAAAAAGAATTAGCCATTTCCGAAGAAATGGACGACATCATCTACCTGCCCGACGACGCACCGGTCGGAATGCCGCTCGCGGAATACATGGGCGACGCCGTGTTAGATATCGCCATCACGCCCAACATGGCACGCAACGCCAATGTGCTGGGCGTGGCGCGCGAAACTGCCGCCCTGCTCGGCAAGCCCCTCCACAAACCCTCGTTGGAAGTGCTGGCCGAAGGCAAGCCTATCCAAGGCCGCGCCGCCGTCAAAATCACCAACCCCGAACTCAACCCCCGCTTCATGCTGGGCTTGATTTGCAATGTAGAAATCAAACCCAGCCCCTTCTGGGTGCAATGGCGGCTCAAAATGGCGGGAATGCGCCCCATCAACAACATCGTGGACGCCACCAACTACGTCATGCTGGAAACAGGCGAGCCGCTCCACGCATTTGACTACGACGTGCTGGTGAAGCGCGCCGGCGGCAAACCTCCCACCATCATCACCCGCACCGCCCACAAAGGCGAAAAACTCACAACTCTGGACGGCGTAGAGCGCACTTTGGACGAATTCACCGTTTTGGTGTGCGACACCGTAGGCCCGCTTTCCATCGCGGGCGTGATGGGCGGCGAAGAAAGCGAAGTGACCGACCAAACCCGCAACGTGCTTTTAGAAGCGGCATCGTGGAACTTCATCAACATCCGCCGCACGGCGCAAAAGCAAAAACTCTCCTCCGAAGCGGCATACCGGTTTTCGCGCGGCGTCCACCCCGCGCTGGCAGAAGTCGGCCTGCGGCGCGTGCTGGAACTCATGCGCCAGTGGAGCGGCGGCACGGTCGCCAAAGGCTTCATTGACGAATACCCCCTCCCGCCCAAAGACCCCACGGTCGTCATAACGCCCGAAGACGTGCGACGTTGGCTCGGCATTTCACTCACACCCCACGAAATCGCCGACCTGCTCACCCCGCTTGAATTTGAATGCAAAATCGTGGACGACACCGTCTATGCCAAAACGCCGCCGCACCGTCTTGACATCGGCGAAGGCGTCATCGGCAAAGCCGACCTGATGGAAGAAATCGCCCGCATGTACGGCTACGACCGCATCCCCGAAACGCGGATTGCCGACGAACTGCCACCTCAGCGCCCCAACCCCGATTTGGAGCGCGAAGAACACATGCGCGACATTCTCACCACCCTCGGCTTGCAGGAAATCATCACCTACCGCCTCACTTCGCCCGAGCGCGAAGCCCGCCTTGTGCCTGACTATGCGAAAGAGCCCTATGTGGAACTGGTGAACCCGATTGCGCCCGACCGGCGCGCCATGCGCCGCCACCTGCTCCCCGGCTTGCTGGAGGTCGCCGAGCGCAATGCCCGCTTCCGCAACCGCCAAGCGCTGTTTGATCTCGGCCCAGTGTTCCACCCGCGGGAAGGGGAACTTCTGCCCGATGAGCCTCGCCGATTGGCAATCTTGCTCACCGGCGACCGCCAACTTCCCCATTGGGAAAGTGGCGAACCGCCCAAGATGGACTTCTACGACCTCAAAGGCGTGATAGAAGCCCTGATAGAAGCCCTGCACCTCGGCGAAGCCGAATTTGAGCCCGCCGAGCACCCCGCCCTGCACCCCGGAAAGAGCGCGCAGGTCAGCGTGGAAGGCATCCCGCTGGGCGTTTTCGGCGAACTGCACCCCGAAGCGCAACAACGGTACGAAATTGAAGGCGCACCGGTGCTGGTTGCCGAGTTGGACGCCGACGCCATCATTGACCTCATCCCCGACGGCTACGCGCTCAAGCCCATCTCGCCCTTCCCGCCGGTGGTGGAAGATTTGGCGGTAGTGGTGGACGAAGCCGTGCCCGCCGCGCAGGTTGAAGCCGTAATCCGCAAAGCCGGCGGCAAGCGGCTGGTGGATGTGCAACTCTTTGACGTCTACCGCGGCCCGCAAATCGGCGAAGGCAAAAAGAGCCTTGCCTACCACCTCACCTACCAAGACATGGAAAAGACGCTCACCGACAAAGACGCCGCAAAAATCCGCAAGCGCATCATCAAAGCCCTCCAGCGCGAACTAAAAGCGCAACTGCGTGGGTGAAGGGGCATCCTTGAGGAGCAGCAATTACCTACGCGGATGCAATATGCCATTTTTGGGATCGCACTTCCCAAAAAGTCGCCGTAGGGCGACCTCACAAGCGGTAGGTGCAGTTTCAACTGCCGCCGCTTGTGCACCGCGACTAAAGTCACGGGCTACAAGTTACGAAGTCCATCTGCGTGGACTTCTGCTCACCCCGCACCGAAGTGTTTGTCCCCGCTTACAGAGCGGGTAGGCAGTTACGAGGAGCAAGGAGAAAAGGCCGTGGAAGAAATGAGCGAAGCAGAACTGCGCGCCTTGCTGAAACAAGCCGCCGAACTGCGCAGCGAAGAAGAGCGCGAAAAATGGCTCAAAAACCTGCCGCCGGCGGTGCGCGACCGCATCCTCAAAGAAGCGAGCAACTATGCAGAACGGGCATTTGCCGCCGCCTCGGATCACCTTTGGGTAGCCAACAACGTCTTTGACCCAATGAGCAAAGGCGAAGCCCCCGAAAAACCCATTCCAAAACTCAAAGGCGGCCTGCCACACAAGCACACCCCAGCCTCGGCAGAGGCGCATTCCCACCACAAAAAAGGAGCAGACAAATGACGGCCTACACCTCATCTCGGCTTCAACCACGCGTTTTAGTGCCGCCGCTCACCGCGGCCGGAAATGCGGCGCTGGTGTTGGGCGCAAGCCTGTTCATCGCACTGATAGCGCACGTGCGCGTGGCTCTCCCCTTCACGCCGGTGCCCATCACGGGGCAGACTTTCGCGGTGCTGCTGGTTGCCGCGGCGCTGGGGAAAAGGCGCGGCACCGCCGCGGTGCTAGCCTACCTCGCTGAGGGGGTGGCCGGCTTGCCGGTGTTCGCCGCTGGCGGCGGCGCGGCCTACCTGCTCGGCCCCACCGGCGGTTACCTGCTGGGCTTCGTGCCCGCCGCGTGGCTGGTGGGAGAATTTGCCGAGCGCGGCGGCGACCGCCGCCTCACGACCGCGTGGCTCGGCTTTCTGCTCGGCGAAGCCGCCATCTACGCCTTAGGCGCGCCCTGGCTGGGGTTTTTCGTCGGCTTTCGCAAAGCCCTCGCACTGGGAGTGCTACCCTTCCTGCTGGGCGATGCGCTCAAAGCCATCGCAGCAGGGTTGCTATTGCCCGCTCTTTGGCGGCTGCGGCGGTAAGTCGGCACTTTTTCTATTCCTTCTCTAATTTCTTTTTCGCCATTTAAACTTTTGCCACGGCATTTCGCTGTGGTAAACTTAGCATTTGGGAAAGTTGTTTGCTAATTTTTGAGGCTTATTTTCAGGAGGTAGCCATGACAAAGAAATGGGTTTATCTGTTCACAGAGGTTGATGAGGCCGAAAAGTACGTCGGCGGCAATTGGGACGACGTGCGCGGCCTTTTGGGCGGCAAGGGCGCCAACCTGGCCGAGATGACGCGCATCGGCGTGCCGGTGCCCCCCGGCTTCACCATCACCACCGAGGCATGCAACGCCTACTACGAAAGCGGCGGCAAATTCCCCGAAGGCATGTGGGAGCAGACGCTGGAGGCTTTGCACAAAATTGAGGAAATGACCGGCAAGAAATTCGGCGACCCGAAAAACCCCCTGCTGGTCTCCGTGCGCTCCGGCGCTAAGTTTTCCATGCCCGGCATGATGGACACCATTCTCAACGTGGGCTTGAACGACGAAACTGCCAAGGGCATGGTGGAACTGACTAAAAACGAGCGGTTTGTGTACGACGCCTACCGCCGCCTGATTCAGATGTTCGGCTCGGTAGTGCTGGAAATTCCCGACGAGGCGTTTGAAGAGGCGCTTGAAAAACTCAAGGAAGAAAAAGGCGCAAAGGAAGACACCGACCTTGACGCCGAAGCCCTAAAGGAACTGGTGGAACGCTTCAAAGCCATCGTGCGCGAGCACAAAGGCTTTGACTTCCCGCAAGACCCGCTGGAACAGTTGCGCTTGGCGGTGGAAGCCGTCTTCCGCTCGTGGAACAGCAAGCGCGCCATTGATTACCGCAATGCCGCAGGCATTCCGCACGATTTGGGCACCGCCGTCAACATTGTGACCATGGTGTTCGGCAACATGGGCTGGGACAGCGGCACCGGAGTGGCCTTCACCCGCAACCCCAGCACTGGCGAGAAGGAAATTTGGGGCGAATACCTGCTCAACGCTCAGGGCGAGGATGTGGTCGCGGGCATCCGCACGCCTTCGCCCATCCAAAAGATGGCCGAAGAACTGCCCGAAGCATACAAGCAGTTCTTGGACATCGCCGAAAAACTGGAAAAGCACTACCGCGACATGCAGGATGTGGAATTTACCATTGAGCGCGGCAAACTGTGGATGTTGCAAACCCGTACGGGCAAGCGCACCGCCAAAGCCGCGGTGAAAATCGCGGTTGACATGGTGAACGAGGGCTTGATCACCAAAGAGGAAGCGGTGATGCGCGTAACGCCCGAGCAGGTGGATACGCTCCTGCATCCACAGTTTGACCCGCAAGAGGTGGAAAAGGCGCGCAAAGACGGTCGCCTGCTCGCCAAGGGCGTGAATGCTTCGCCCGGCGCGGCGGTGGGCAAGGTTTACTTTGACGCCGACACCGCCGAAAAGATGGCGAAAGAGCACGGCGAAAAGGTGATCATGGTGCGCCCGTTCACCAAGCCCGACGACGTGCACGGCATGATCGCTTCGCAGGGCATCCTGACCAGCGAAGGCGGCGCGACCTCGCACGCCGCGGTGGTCGCTCGCCAGTTCGGCATCCCCGCGGTGGTGGGCGCTTCCGCGGTGCGCATTGACCTGGACAAGCGCCAGATGACCATCGGTGACACCGTCATCAAAGAAGGCGATTGGATTTCCATTGACGGCACCACGGGCGAAATCTTCCTCGGGCAGATGCCCACCGTTGCCCCCAGCCTTGAAGAGCAAACCGAACTGATGACCCTGCTTGAATGGGCGGACGAAATCGCGGCAACTCCCGGCATCCGCAAGGCGCCCGAAGGCTGGCCGACCACCGGCTTGCAGGTTTGGGCTAACGCCGACTACCCCGAAGACGCCCGCCGCGCCCGCTCCTACGGCGCCAAGGGCATCGGCCTGGCCCGCACCGAGCACATGTTCTTTGAGCCCGAGCGCCTGCCCATCGTCCAGCGCATGATCCTCGCCGAGACGCCCGAAGAGCGCAAGGCCGCCTTGGACGAACTTCTGCCCTTCCAGCGCGAGGACTTTGAAGGCTTGTTTGAGGCGATGGACGGCTTGCCCGTCATCATCCGCCTGATTGACCCGCCATTGCACGAGTTCCTGCCCTCGCTGGAAAGCCTGATTGAGGAAGTTGCCACCATGAAGGCCAAGGGCGAAACCGAGGGCTTGGCTGAGAAAGAGGCGCTGTTGGAAAAAGTGCGCGCCCTGCACGAAAGCAACCCGATGATGGGCTTGCGCGGTGTGCGCCTGAGCATTGTGATGCCCGAAATTGTGGAAATGCAAGTGCGCGCCATCTTTGAAGCCGCGTGCAACCGCAAAGCCGCCGGCGGCACGCCCAAGCCCGAGGTGATGATCCCGCTCACCAGCCACGTGAACGAGTTGAAGCGCATCCAGCCCCGGCTGGAGGAAATTGCCAAGAAGGTGATGGAAGAAAAGGGCGTGACCGTGGAATACAAGTTCGGCACGATGATTGAAATTCCGCGGGCCGCGCTGACCGCGAAAGAAATCGCCGAGGTCGCGCAGTTCTTCTCCTTCGGCACCAACGACCTGACGCAGATGACCTTTGGCTACAGCCGCGACGACGCGGAGCGCAACTTCCTCGCGCTGTATGTGGAGCAGGGCATCCTGCCCGCCAACCCGTTCCAGACCATTGACCGCGACGGCGTCGGGCGGTTGATGAAGATCGCGGTGGAAGAAGGCCGCAGCACCCGTCCCGAACTGGAAGTGGGCATCTGCGGCGAGCACGGCGGCGACCCGGCAACGATTGAATTCTGCCATCTCATCGGCCAGAACTACGTCAGTTGCTCGCCCTACCGCGTGCCCATCGCCCGCTTGGCCGCGGCGCAAGCCGCCATCAAGCATCGGGCGTAATGCACGCAAAAACACTGCAGCGGAAACGACCGGCTTCGCGAAGCCGGTCGTTTTTTTTTGTGGTCGCCTACCCGCCCCGCAAGCGAGGGAAAACTCTTCGGCGCAAAAGCCCGCGCAGGCGGACTTCGCAATTCGCAGCCCGTGACTTCAGTCGCCGGGCAAATGGCGGCAGTTGAAACTGCGCCTACCGGCTGCGAAGTCGCCCTGCGGCGACTTTAGTCCGCGCAGGCGGACTTCGCAATTCGCAGCCCGTGACTTCAGTCGCCGGGCAAATGGCGGCAGTTGAAACTGCACCTACCGGCTGCGAAGTCGCCCTACGGCAACTTTAGTCCGCACAGGCGGACTTCGCAATTCGTAGCCCGTGACTTCAGTCGCCGGGCAAGGGGCGGCAGTTGAAACTGCGCCTACCGGCTGCGAAGTCGCCCTGCGGCGACTTTAGTCCGCACAGGCGGGCTTCGCAATTCGTAGCCCGTGACTTCAGTCGCAGGGCAAATGGCGGCAGTTGAAACTGCATCTACCGGCTGCGAAGTCGCCCTACGGCAACTTTAGTCCGCACAGGCGGACTTCGCAATTCGTAGCCCGTGACTTCAGTCGCAGGGCAAGGGGCGGTAGTTGAAACTGCATCTACCGGCTGCGAAGTCGCCCTACGGCGACTTTAGTCCGCGCAGGCGGACTTCGCAATTCGTAGCCCGTGACTTCAGTCGCCGGGCAAATGGCGGCAGTTGAAACTGCATCTACCAGCTGCGAAGTCGCCCTACGGCGACTCGGGGCGCTGGGCGAACAGCCATTCGCCCCTACAAAGGCCTCCATGCCAAAAACACCTCGTAGGGGCGCACGGCGTGCGCCCCCTGTTCCGGAGGGTACAAGGCGGCATGGCCGCCAAACAAAACAGTCTCCTGCGGCCAAAAAAGGTATTGCTTCGCCGCTCCGCGGCTCGCAATGACATCATACAGCGGCAGTTGAAACTGCACCTACCAGCCGCGAAGTCGCCCTGCGGCGACTTTTTGGGAAAAGCAACTCCCAAAACGGCTATTGCCCCCACTCGCGCAGGTAATTACTTTGTTGTGTGGGACAAATGCCGCCCTCGCTCTTGCAAAACCCGAGCAAATGTTCTATCATTAGGGCGAAAAAGTTACGCTTGAGGGAAGCATGGAAATTTGGGAAAGGCTATCGCGGCTCACGCCAGAGGCCGATTTAGACCGCGAAGCAGGCGAGGATGAAGCAGCGAAAAGGCCGATGCGCGCAGGGCCCATCTCGTGGGTAACCGCAGGGGGCAAAAAGATGCCCATCCTCAAAGCACTGCTCACCTCGGCCTGCGAGCGCAACTGCGCCTATTGCCCTTTCCGCGCGGGCCGCGATTTCCGCAGAGAAACCTTCAAACCGCACGAAATGGCCGCGCAAATAGAACTGATGACGCGGCGCGGCTTTATCCGCGGCGTGCTCCTAAGCAGTGGCATAGCGGGCGGCAGCCTCGCCACCCAAGACCGCCTGCTAAAAACCGCCGCCATGCTCCGCCGAGATGGCTACACCGGCTACATACACCTCAAATTGATGCCCGGCGCGGAGCAAGAGCAAATTTTAGAAGCAATGCGTCTGGCTGATAGGGTATCGGTCAATCTGGAAGCCCCGGGCGAAGAATATCTGAGCCGTTTAGCGCCGCAAAAACAATTCTGGGGTGAACTGATGGGCACGCTAACCAAAGCGGCAAAGATCAAAGAAAACCTGCCGCCGCAGCGATACGGGCGCGAACGATGGCCGTCTTTAGTCACCCAATTTGTGGTAGGGGCGGCAAGCGAAACCGACCGCGACCTGATAAGTTGGAGCGTCCGCCTATTGCGCGAAGCCGCCGTAAAACGGGTGTACTATTCCGCATTTCGGCCCATAATCAACACGCCGTTGGAAGGAAAAGCCGCCGAGCGCCCCGAGCGCGTCCACCGACTTTACCGCGCCTTTTTCCTCTTGCGCGACTACGGCTTTTCGGTAGACGAGTTATTCCCCCAAAACGCCGCCTCGCTGCCGGCAGACGATCCCAAAGAATGGTGGGCAAAAACCCACCTTGCCCAAGCACCGGTTGAGGTGAACACTGCCCCGCCGGAAATGCTAATGCGCATTCCGGGAATAGGGCCGGTGCGAGCCGCGGCGATCGTCCAAGCGCGCAAAGAAACCACCATCCGTTCGCTAACGCAGTTGCGCAAACTGGGCATTCCAGTCAGCAAAGCCGCGCCTTTCATCCTGCTTGACGGCCGCAGACCGCCGCATCAGGAAACGCTGTGGTAAGGAAGAAACGCTTTTAGCAGATTAGTCCCCCGTTCCCAGAGGATACCACACGCAAAATCCCCCGCGTGGCGGGGGATTTTGTGCAAGAAACCGCGCTGTCGGCCTTATTTTCTCAATCGGCCAGCGTTGAAAGGTCGCCCACATCTTGCCCCATCGCCTTGGCGCGGAGCACACGGCGCATAATCTTGCCGCTGCGGGTCTTGGGCAACTTATCCACCACCTCAATTTTAGCAGGCACGGCAATCGGCCCCAACTCATGGCGGACGTGCTTCTTCAACTCATCCTCAAGTTCAGGACGCGCCTCGTAGCCTGAGCGCAGAATCACATAAGCGTAAATCACATTCCCCTTAATTTTGTCGGGAACGCCGATAACGGCCGCTTCAGCAACTGCCTCATGGCTTACCAAGGCGCTTTCAATTTCCGCCGTTCCAAGGCGATAACCGGCAACCTTGATGACGTCGTCCATGCGGCCGATGATCCAGAAATAGCCATCCTCATCCTTGCGGGCAGAATCGCCGGTGAGATACCACTTTTGCTCGGCGAACTTGCTCCAGTACTGGCGGACGTACCGGTCGGGGTCGCCGTAAATAGTGCGCGCCATAGCAGGCCACGGGTGCTTGATGACGAGATAGCCGTCTTCGCCCGGAGCGCAAGGCGTTGCGTCGTCGTGCACCACATCCGCCACAATGCCGGGGAAGGGGAATGTGGCCGAGCCGGGCTTGAGCGGCGTAACCGGCAGCGGCGTAATCATAAAGTTGCCCGTTTCGGTCTGCCACCATGTATCAATGATGGGGCAACGCTCGCCGCCGATGACTTTGTAGTACCAGCGCCACGCCTCGGGGTTGATGGGCTCGCCCACCGTGCCTAACAAGCGCAGGCTGGAAAGGTCGTGGCGCTTAGGCCATGCGTCGCCGTAGCGCATCAGGCCGCGGATAGCAGTCGGAGCGGTGTAAAGGATGGAAATGCCGTAGTGCTCAATCATGCGCCACCAGCGGTCGGGGTAGGGGTAATCGGGTGCGCCCTCATACATGAAACTGGTCGCGCCCAAAATGAGCGGCCCGTACACAATGTAGGAATGGCCGGTAATCCAACCCGGGTCGGCGGCACACCACCAGCGGTCTTCGTCCTTTATGTCAAACGCCCACTTCAGCGTGGTGGCAATCCCAACCTGATAGCCGCCATGAGTGTGCAACACACCCTTCGGCTTACCGGTAGTGCCCGAAGTGTAAAGGATGAAAAGCGGGTCTTCAGCGTCCATCACTTCGGTTTCGCAAGTGCCAGCGGCGATCGGCAACTTTTGCAATTCGTGCAGCCAAAAATCACGCCCAGTCTCCATGTGGACTTCGTGGCCAGTGCGCTTCACCACAATCACGTGCTCCACCACAGGGGAGCGCTTGACTGCCTCATCCACAATATTCTTCAAGCGCACAATTTTGCCGCGCATCCAGCCCCCATCTGCGGTGATGAGCACCCGGCTTTGAGCGTCGCGAATGCGGTCGGCAAGCGCTTCCACGCTGAAGCCGCCGTAAACAACCGAATGGATGGCGCCAATTTTAGCCGTAGCCAGCATTGCTATCGGCAATTCGGGGATGCGCCCCATGTAAATGGTAACGCGGTCGCCTTTCTTGACGCCCATCCCCTTCAAAATATTGGCGAAACGGTTGACCTCCTGCCAAAGGCGATAGTAAGAAAAAGCGCGGCGATCGCCGGGCTCGCCTTCCCAAATGAGTGCTAATTTGTTGCGCCGCCAAGTCTTTATGTGGCGGTCTAAAGCGTTGTAAACAATGTTGGTCTTAGCGCCAACAAACCATTTGTAAAAAGGCGGATTGCTGTCGTCCAGCACTTTTTCCCACGGCTGGAACCAGTCAACCATTTCTTTAGCGCGGTCTTCCCAAAACTTTACCGGGTTCTCCGTGCCCTCCTTGCGATAGCGCTCATAATCTTCAGGGCTGACATTAGCAGTTTCAATCACGTGCTTGGGCGGGGGATAAATTTCGTGCTGAGCCTGACGGATTTCTTCTTCACGGCGTTCATCAACTGGTGACATGGCTAACCTCCTTCTGAGAGCAAAAGAAAACAGCGAACAAAAACGGCAATTTCACATACATTAACACCTATGCTTTACAAAAGTAGCATTCTACTCTCTGCTATTGCCCTGCAAACGAGCAAGTTCTTCCTCCAAGGCCGCGCGCTGTTCGGCAGCGGCCTGGCGCGCCTCCTCCAGCGCCCCTTCTATGCGCTCTCGTATGCTTTTGCGAATGCCGTCGCCCGATTCAGGCGCAAGCAAAATGGCCGTCAGCATCCCAACCGCGGCCCCGCCGAGCAATCCTTTGATAAACTTGTCAGCCTTGCCCATGGTTTTCCTCCAAAAGTGAATTTTGAGCCAAATAGGGGGCAGGTTTTTACCCATCCACGAGTTATTATAAACAAAGCCATGTGAAAAGCCAACCCAGCAAATAACTACCCATCCAGCGCCAACCACAACACCCCATACGGTTCAATTTCAACATCCGTCGGGTTCACCAATTTGCCGGTGAGCAAATCGCGCCACGGAGCGGGCGGGAAACCTTCCCGCGCGGGCAGGTGCAACCTAAGCGGCTCAGGGCGCACGGAAACTAAGGCCAGCAGCGCCTCGCGGCCTTCCCCACGGCGGACGGCGAACACCCCGGGGTGCAGTTCCAGCACTTCCTGCGCGGCCTGCGGGTGGAAAGCGGGGTGGCGGCGGCGCATGTCCAGCAGGTGGCGGTAGGCGGCGAGGACGCGCGCTGGGCGGCTTTGCGGGTCAGCGAGTTGGGCTTCCAAATCGTGGTAAGCAAACTTTTCGCGGTTCAACGCCCGCGGGTATCCGCGCTCGCGGAAGCACCTTTCGCAGTTGGACGAGCCGAAAAGCGAATGCACATAAATGCCCGGCACTCCCGCCAACGCTAACATGATTGCCTGCGAAGCCATAAAGCGGGCAACCTCATGCCCATCGGGGCGGGCAGGGTCATTGAGGGCGTCGTACCAGGTGATGTTGAGTTCGTAGGGGGCTTGCGAGCCGTCGGGACGGGCATAGGTGGAAACGCGGCCGCCGTGGGCGAGGGTCCGGTCGGCAAGGGCGGCAATTTCCCCCGCACTCAGCCAGCCTTCCGCTGGGCGGACGCCAATGCCGTCGTGCGAGGCGAGAAAGTTGAAAAAAGCCGTGGCTTCGCTGGGGGTTTCCAGCGTGCGCGCCCACGCGGTCAGGCGGGTGGCATCGCCGGTTTGCAGGGCGTGCAGGGTGAGCGGCGGCAGGGTGAAATTGTAGACCAGTTGCGCCTCGTCGTGCCCGTCGCCGAAGTAGGAGATGTTTTCAGCATGGGGCACGTTGGTTTCGGTAATCAGAAGCACCCCCGGGGCAACTTCGTCCAACATCGCGCGGAAAAGTTTGACCACCGCGTGGGTCTGCGGCAAGTGGATGCAGGGCGTGCCGATTTCCTTCCACAGGTAGGCGATGGCGTCAAGGCGGATAATGCGCGCGCCGCGAGCGACGTAGAACAACAGCAGGTCGGCAATTTCCAGCAGCACCGCGGGGTTGGCGTAGTTGAGGTCAATCTGATCAGCGCTGAAAGTCGTCCAGACATGCTTGACGCCGTGGGCGGTTTCCACAGGGGTGAGAAGCGGCCAAGGGCGGGGGCGCACCACCTGCGAGAGGTCGGTTTTCGGGTCAACCACGATGAAATAGTCGGTGTAAGGCGCTTCGCCCCGCAAAAATCCTTGAAACCACGCCGATTGCCGCGAAACGTGGTTGATGACGGCGTCAAACATCAGCCGATAGTCGTGCTCCAGCGCCTTGATGTCCTCCCATGTACCGAAATCGGGGTTGACGCGGCGGTAGTCAATCACCGAAAAGCCATCGTCGGAGGAGTAGGGGAAGAAGGGCAAAATGTGGACGGCGGAAATGCTTTCGCCGAGGTGGGCGCGCAGGAAGCGGTGCAGCGTGCGCAGGGGCGGCTCGTCCGGGGCGCGGAACTGGTCGCCGTAGGTGATGAGCACGGCGTCGCGCTCGGTGAGACGCTGGCGCGGCGGCGGGGCTTGCCGCAGGTTGGGGTGTTCGCGGCGGAAGGCAGCCAAGCGCGCCAGCAGGCGGCGGGCGGCTTCATCGCCGCGCCGCGGTCCGTACAGAAAACGGAGAAGGTCGGGGATGGTGGGCATGGGGAAAAAGGGTGCTCCGGTGTTTCGGTGTTAAGTGATCCAGTGTCAAGTGATCCAGTGTCAAGTAAGCCGTTGTCAGGCGGCTCAGTACTCGGTGAAATGTGCGCAGTATGAACAAGGTTAAGGCCACAAAAAGTTGTTTAGCCTGTTGACCTCTGCCGAACCACCTCAAACATCAGCACCGCCGCCGCCACGGCGGCGTTCAAGGATTCTGCCCCGCCCGGCATGGGGATATGCACGGGGGAAGGGCGCAAGGCGCGCCGCGCCGCCTCGCTCACTCCATCTGCCTCGCCGCCGATGAGCAAAGCAAGCGGCCGGCGGAAATCGGCTTGGGTGTAAGGCTTGCCTTCCCCCGCGGCGGCAAGGTAAACCCTCGCGCCGCCCAACATGCCGCCAAGCCGTTCCGGCGAGGATTGGCGAACAGGCAAATGGAAATGCGCCCCCATCGCCGCGCGCACCACCTTTGGGTTGAAAGGGTCAACGCAACCACCAATGAGGTAAACCGCCTGCACAGCGGCCGCCCAAGCCGTGCGGAGGATTGTGCCCATGTTGCCCGGGTCGCGCACGCCATCCAAAATTAACGCAAAATCTGGCTTTGAGGGCAACGGCAAAGCAGGGAAAGGCAACACGAGCAAAATCCCCTGCGGGGTTTCGGTCGCACTGACCGAACGCATTGCCTCTGAGGAAAGAGGCCAAATTTCGGCGCCGCGAGCACGATAGCCCTCCACGACCGCCAAGCCGCGGGGGCTCAATCCTTCCACAAAAAGCACAAAGCGCGCAGGCAAACCTGCGCGCAGGGCTTCTTCCGCCAGCCGCACACCCTCGGCCACAAACAAGCCGCTTTCACGGCGGGCGCGGGCGCTTTTTTGCAAACGGCGCACCAACTTGAGGCGCGGGTTACGCGGTGAGGTGATTTCCACTATCGCTCGTATGAATCCCAAGCACGAAGGAAAGCATCCACAGTCGGGCGGTCGTAAAGCACAATGCGGACGTCGCGCAATGTGCTTTCAGGGCGAGCGGCAAAGTATTCGTCAATCGTGCGGTAAAAAATGCGCGCCGCCCGCTCTTTTGGGAAACCGAAAATGCCCGTGCTGATGGCCGGAAACGCAATGGAAGTCAAGCCGAGTTGCTCAGCGCGCTCAAGCGAGCCGCGCACCGCGGCGGCGAGTTTGGCATCTTCATCGTCATTCCCGCCGTGCCAAACCGGCCCTACTGCATGGATGACGTATTTGCACGGTAAATTGCCGCACTCAGTGTAAGCGGGCTTATCGTGCGGAACAGGGCCGTGCTCGCGCACCCACGCCTCCGACTGCTCCCAAATCACCCGGCCGCCCTTCCGGGCGATCACCGCGGCAACGCCGCCGCCGTGAGCGAGACGGCTATTCGCCGCGTTCACAATCGCATCCACCGGCTCGGCTGTTATATCGCCGCGGAGCAAACGCAACTTCGCCCCGCCGGGGAGTAGGCGCTCACGCAAAACTTCCATAACCAAAACCCTTATCACTTGCTCTGGCCATTACCATTGCCATTCCGGGGACCGTAAGGAAGCGGAATGTACTGCACCGAAGGCCGTCGCTGAGCGGCCTGCGGGTAGAGATTCATCAACTTATAAACCTCGGCTGGCATATCGGTAGAAACGGGCAAACCGAGTTCACGGGCTTCTTCCACAGTGATTGGGTAATCGTGCGTCCAACGGCCGGTGGACAAAGTCTCGGCCAGTTCTTGCGCCTTATCGGGGGGCATTTTCCCTTCCAAAATATGCGCCACCGTGCGCTTCACCTGCTCAATCGCCTTGCGAGAAACATCGGCCAATATCAAAGTTTCATCGTCAATGCGGTTGATGTCTTTTTGCTCCACAACCTTGAGAATTGAGGCCGCGGCATACTGCCCCAACTGCGGGTCAACCGGGCCGAGGACAGCGTTTTCATCCATCACAATTTCATCCGCCGCGAGCGAAATCAACGTGCCGCCCGACATTGCATAATGAGGCACAAACACCGTCACCTTGGCAGGGTGTTTTTTGAGGGCATAGGCAATTTGCTCGGCCGCAAGCACCAAGCCGCCCGGCGTGTGCAGGATAAGGTCAATCGGCACGCTGTCGTCGGTCAATTTGATGGCGCGGAGGATTTGTTCAGAATCCTGAATGTCAATGTAACGCGCCATCGGAAAACCGAGAAAAGAAAGAGTTTCCTGCCGGTGGATAAGGGCGATCACGCGCGAGCCGCGCTTCTTTTCCAGCGTGCGCATCATCCGCAGGCGCGCGTTCTCCAGCATGCGCTGGCGAAACCACGGTTCCAAAGAAGCCAGCATGATGAACAGCCAAAACAAATCCCAAAAGGACGAACCCATCTTTCACCTCCTTGAGACTACAGTGGCGATATTACCAAGGGAAAAACTCATCTGGGAATGGCCGGCGATAATGCCCACCTTCAAACGGCTTGGCAAACAGCATTCCAAAAACAAAGCCCCCCACATGCGCCCACCAAGCCACACCGCCCATAGCCGTAGGGCTGAGGAGCGCCAACCAACCGGAATAAAGTTGGGTGAAAAACCAAAATCCCAAGAAAAGCACCGATGGAATTTCTACAAAGGTGACAAATACAAAGAAAAATACCAGCGTGATGACTCGGCTATTGGGGAAAAACACCAAATAAGCGCCGAGCACTCCAGCAATTGCACCGCTTGCACCCACGGTTGGGATATGGCTATTGGGCAACACATACGCCTGCAAAAGAGCCGCAGCCACGCCGCTGAGCAGGTAGAAAATGAGGTATTTGCCAGAGCCCATACGGTCTTCTACATTATCCCCAAAGATGTACAAAACCCACATATTGCTCAAAATGTGAAACCAGCCGCCGTGGATGAACATGCTGGTGAAAATGGTAGGCCACGCGGCGGCCGGGTCGTGCCATAAACGCGCAGGCACCATTCCGTAAGTGGCTACGAAATGGCGCAAGGCTGGGTGGCTAAGGCTGAGTTCGTAAAAGAACACCAAAAAGTTTGCGATGATTATCAACCAATTGACAATTGGAAAACTGCGGGCGCGGACGGTGTCTTTGATAGGGATCATCGCTCACCTCGGTAAAATCGCTCGCCTATGCTGTGTATTTAGCCATCGTATGAAGTTGGGGTATTCTACCATGTGACAAAGGGAATTTAAATGAGAAAATCGCCGCTTCTTGACGCCTAAAGCCCACACGGGTAGAATATCACCAGCGGGGCGATGGCGGAATAGGCAGACGCCGGGGACTTAAAATCCTCTGGGGCGCAAGCCCCGTGTGGGTTCGACTCCCACTCGCCCCACACGCCCCGACCCAAAGTCGGGGCGTTTTGCATTCCTGCCAACCGATAAAAAAACACCCACCGAGCGGTGGGTGTTTTTATCAGGAGCGTTGCCTGCGCCGCAGAGGCTCAGTTCAAATGAGCCTGCAAGCGCTTGGAAAGCATCGCTTCAAGTTCTTTGACGCGCTTTTTGGCCGCCGTGCGGGCTTTGCCGCTGCTGTTTTCAAGGTCTTCTTTAGCACGCTTCAAAGCCTCTAACAAAGCCACTTCCATGGGGGTGGGCACGTAATCGGCTGGCAGTTCGGGGTGCGAAGCCCTTGCTTTGGCCTTTGGCTTGCCCTTGGTTTCGGCTTTGGGCGCCGGCTTCTCAGCCTTCACCTCTTTCATAATCTCTTCGGGCTTAGGCTCAAGGGCTTTCATGCTCAGTTTGATTTGGCGCTTGCGGCGGCTAACAGCGATCACCTTCGCCTCAACTTCATCACCTTCTTTCACCAAGTCCCGCGGCGAGCGGATAAACCCATGCGTCATCTCGCTGATGTGCACCAGCCCGGGCACCTCAGCGCCGATGTTCACAAAAACGCCGTATTTCTCAATGCGCTCAACTTTGCCCTTGACCACCATGCCTTTCTTAATTTCGCGCCATTCCAGATCAAGGGGCTTAATCATAGTGAGTTCAATCACGCCCTTGGGAGCAATCCGCCGCACCCACACATCAACTTCATCGCCAACCTTCACCACATCTTCAACCTTCTTGACCGGCTCGGGGCTTAATTGAGAAATGTGAATAATAGCGGGCTGTTTTACGCCAATATCCACAATCGCCCCTGCCGTTGTGGTCTTGATAACTTTGCCGCGAAAATGCATCTTGCGCTTTATTCCCACATTCTCGGGGGCTTCCAAAACTTGTTCACTCATGGCAACATCTCCTCGTGATAGTCAAATGATAACGGCCGCACTTTCAGCGCGCCAAGGTTACATTATACCCCTAAGGAGCAACCAAACTTTTCAAAAAAGAAATCTGCAACAAAAATGTGATGATTGTCACAGGTAGAAATAGTTTTTATGCAATTTTTACACTCAAAGATTGACTAATCCCAAAGCGGTTGGTATAAAGCGCTTATGCTCAACAAAGCGCTGTACCGTGTTCGTCGCGTGCGTATCCACCACCCTCCGGTCGGGAGGAGTGGCTTGTAGCGCGCCGACGCCCTGCATCTGTTCGCGAGCCCTCCTTCCGCGGAGGGCTTTTATATTTCTCAAAAAGGAGAGAACCATGAAAGACAAAAAAGAAGTTAAAAAAGTTGTGCTGGCCTATTCCGGCGGATTGGACACCTCAGTAATCGTGCCTTGGCTCAAGGAAAACTACGGCTGCGAAGTGGTGTGCTTCACCGCTGACCTTGGGCAAAGCGACGAACTGGAAGGGCTGGAGGAAAAGGCCATCGCCAGTGGCGCAAGCCAAATCATCATCAAAGACCTGCGCGAAGAATTTGCCGAGGAGTACCTCTTCCCGTTAGTGCGCGCGGGCGCGGTTTATGAGCGCAAATACTTGCTCGGCACATCGGCGGCGCGCCCGCTCATTGCCAAGTACCTCGTTGAGGTCGCCCACCAAGTCGGCGCGGACGCCATCGCCCACGGCGCTACCGGCAAGGGCAACGACCAAGTGCGCTTTGAATTGGGCGTGATGGCGCTTGACCCGCGCCTCAAAATTATCGCCCCGTGGCGCGAATGGGAAATTCGCTCGCGCGAAGACGCGCTTGAATACGCCGCCGCGCACAACATCCCCGTCAAAGCAAGCAAAAAGAGCATCTACAGCCGCGACCAAAACCTTTGGCACATTTCCCACGAGGGTGGCCCGCTTGAAGACCCGTGGTGGGAGCCCGATGAGTCGGTTTTCATGCTCAGCCAATCTCCCCAACAAGCCCCCGATGAGCCCGAATACGTAGAAATTGAGTTTGAAAGCGGCACGCCGATTGCTGTAAATGGCGAAAAATTAAGCCCCGCTTCGCTGATTGCCTACCTGAACGAACTCGGCGGCAAGCACGGCATTGGCCGCGTGGACATGGTTGAAAACCGCTTGGTCGGCATGAAATCGCGCGGCATTTACGAAACCCCCGGCGGCACAATTTTGATGGCCGCACACCGCGAACTTGAATCTTTGGTGCTTGACCACGCTACCATGCAGTTCAAAGATATGGTCGCGCTGAAATACGCCGAATTGGTTTACAACGGCATGTGGTTCAGCCCGCTGCGCGAGGCGCTGGACGCCTTCGTAAACGCCACCCAAGGCCCGGTTACCGGCACCGTGCGGCTAAAACTCTACAAAGGCAACATCATCGTCGCCGGACGCAAGAGCCCGTTCAGCCTTTACCGCGAAGATTTCGCCACATTCGGGCAGGACGACGTGTACGACCAATCGGACGCCGAGGGATTCATCCACCTCTTCGGGTTGCCGCTGAAAGTGCGCGCCCTCAACAACCTCCCCGTCGCAGGGCTAAACCTGCCCAAGCCGGATTATTCGCGGTTCAAGAGGGATTAGGAAATTCGGCAGCAGGCAGCGGGAGGAAGGCATGGAAAAACACACGCTTTGGGGCGGGCGGTTTGAGCAGGAAACCGACCCGCAGATGTGGGCGCTGAACGCGTCAATCATGGTTGACCGCCGTTTGGCGTTCCACGATATCCGCGGCAGCCAAGCATGGGTGCGAGCGCTGCACCGCGCCGGTGTCCTCACCGCCCAAGAAGCCCAAACCCTGCAAGATGGGCTTGAGCGGGTCGCGGCAGAGTTTGCCGAGGGGCGGTTTGTGTTTGCCCCAACCGATGAAGACATCCACACGGCGGTTGAACGGCGCTTGGGGGAATTGGTCGGCGCGGTCGCCGGCAAACTTCACACCGGCAGAAGCCGCAACGACCAAGTGGCGACCGACTTTCGCCTGTGGATGCTGGACGCGATTGACGCGGTGCGCCGCGCCATCGCCGAACTGCAAAGCGCCCTGCTGGAGCGCGCCGAAGCCGATTTGGACGCCATCATGCCCGGCTACACCCACCTTCAGCAGGCACAGCCGATCTTGCTCGGGCATTGGTGGCTGGCGCATTTCTGGGCGCTTCAGCGCGATCGCGAACGCTTTGCCCAAAGCCGCGAGCGCACTTCGGTGATGCCGTTGGGCGCCGCGGCGCTGGCAGGCACGGCATACCCCATTGACCGCGCCGCCCTTGCCGCCGATTTGGGCTTCAAGGCCGTCGCCCCAAACAGCCACGACGCCGTCTCCGACCGCGACTTTGCCGCCGAGTTTCTCTTCAATGCGGCCATGCTCGGCGTCCACCTCAGCAAACTCGCCGAGGGCGTCATCCTGTTTTCCAGCGCCGAATTCGGCTTCTTTGAACTGAGCGACGCCTATTCCACTGGCTCAAGCCTGATGCCGCAAAAGAAAAACCCCGACGCGTTTGAACTGGCGCGCGGCAAAAGCGGCGCGCTCATCGGCAACCTCACCGGCTTGATGGCAACGCTGAAAGGGTTGCCTTCGGCTTACGACAAGGATTTGCAGGAAGATAAAGCCCCCGTTTTCCGCGCTTACGACGACCTAATGGCGCTTTTGCCGGTGCTCGCAAAAGCCCTCCGCACGCTGAAGGTGAACCGCGAGCGCATGGCATCGGCTTTGGACAGCGCAACTTTGGCTACCGACCTTGCCGATTACCTTGTGACGCACGGCATCCCCTTCCGCGAGGCACACAGCATCGTCGGGAAAGCGGTGAGCGCCGCGCTGCGGCTCGGCGTTCCGCTAAACGAACTTCCGGAGGATGTGCGCGCCGCCATCCATCCGGCATTGGCGGGCGACCTCACGGATGTACTCAGCCCCGAAGCGTGCTTAGCCCGCCGCAATGTGGAAGGCGGCACCGCACCAGCCGCCGTGCGCGCACAGTTGGAAAAGGCAAAAGAAGCGTTAGGGTGATGGCCGTAAGGCACAAAGGTGAAAAAACAGGCAATTACCCACGTGAAGGGTGGGCGCAATGCCATTTTGGGGCTTGCTTTCCTCAAATAGTCGCCGTAGGGCGACTTCGCAGGCAGTAGGTGCAGTTTCAACTGCCACTGCTCGCATTCAGCGACTAAAGTCGCAGGCTACAAGTTACGAAGTCCACCTGCGTGGACTTTACTCGGGCTGTGCTGAAGTGTTTTCCCTCGCTTGCGAGGCAGGTAGACGGTTACAAAAACCAAGGGCGCGGAGAACTCCGCGCCCTCGTGTTTGACCCAACAAACTCACACGGAGAACACAGAGGACACGGAGAAAAAAGGCAAAAGCCTCCGTGCTCCCCGTGTGTCCTCCGTGTGAAAACTTCGTTCCTCACCCCTTGCCTCAATAGCGCAGCAGCGCGCCGACATGGGCAATTTCGTCAAGCGGCCGCGGCACCACTTCCACCTCGCCGCCGTCATCCAAAGCCTTGCGGACAGCGAGTTCCACGGCATCCGGCACCTCTTCAAACTCACCGCCGCAGAACGGGCATTCATCCAATTTCTGCGTGGTTGGGAAGCCACACTGCTTGCAGCGGTAGCCGGGCTCTGCATAGCCCTCTTCTACAACCAAAAGTTGAATACGCCCTTCGTGCGCCGCTCCCAGCACCTCATCAAGGCCGGTCACCGCAGGCCCGCCTTTCGCCGCCAAAGTGCGGATGTTTTCAATCAGGCGGGCTTCCTGCTTGCGCTCGGCTTCTTCGCCAATTTCCATCGCTTTACGCCACACATCGGCATGGCTGGCGCGCATATCCATCGGGAAAGTGCCCACAATCAGGCTCTGCCAGCGCTTGGGCAAAAAGCGGCGGAACGCGGCAACATTCTCCTCGCTGCCGCCGATGAGAATGCGACGCACCTTGTGCTCGGCGAAGAAGCGCATCGCGGCGTTCGCGGCATTGCGGAAATTGCGCTCAACAATTTCCTCAACGCGGTTGTCAAGTCCGGGGGCGCCCACTTTCATCCCGGGCTTTGAAGAACTTTGCCCGGCTTTCAAATGCCTAATCTTTTCGCCCTTGAAGCCCTCTTGCTCCTCCAAAATTCCCAAATGGAACACAAAGAAGCGGGCTTCTTCCTTGTTCACCAACACCACGCCGTAAAACCCGTAGGCGTCAAAAGCCGAAGTCAAAGGGCGCACGTAGGGCGCTTTGCCCTCCCAAATTTGGTCGCGGATGCCGACCTGCATGATGTAAACACGGAAGAAATCGGCCCCCTTGGCCGAAAACACTACCACCGAGCGGCCGCTCCAGTCATGCGATTGCTCAAAATACTGCTGGACGGCCTCTGCGTCCTCGCGGAGTGAGGTTTTCCTAAGCAAAGCCTTCAAACGCGTGCGGTGGTCATCTGCGTTCCCCATTTCCGGCGAAGTGTTCAAATACACCGAAAGGACGGGAACGCCCGGCCGAAACGACAAGAGTTGGCGCAACTCTTCTTCGGTTACCACTGAGTTAACAGGCATATCGCACCTCCGAGGTTGGGTAACTTCGGACTTCAACGAAACAGGGGCGCACAAAATGCGCCCCTGCTTTTCAAGCAGTTAGTGCGGCCGTTTGCCTAACGTCAACTTCAGGTTGATCTTCTTGCCGTCGCGGATAACCGTCAGCGTAACGGTGTCACCCGGACCAGTGTAGGTAAAGAGGTAGTGAATCAGGTCGTTGAATTCCCGCACCGGATACCCATCCACAGCGACTATCAAATCCCCACCTGCAGGAATTTCAGCGTTGGGGTTGTACTCATCATAAGGAATCGCGCCGTGCAAACCGGCCTTATCCGCCGGGCTACCGGGCACCACAGTAACAATGTAAGCACCAGTATCCTGAGGCAAGTTCCAGTTCTCAACATCCTCGAGCGTGAGGTCGCCGACGCTCACAATGCCAAGGTAAGGATAGTCGTAGCGGCCTTTAGTGATCAAGGCAGGCACAACGCGCTTGACAATGTTGCTGGGAATGGCAAAGCCAATTCCGCTGTTGGTAGGCTCGCCAAGCGGGTTCACGTTGGTGGTGCGGATGGCGCGGTTTACACCGATTACCTCACCCTTCAAGTTGAGCAGCGGGCCACCAGAGTTGCCGGGGTTGATGGGGGCGTCGGTTTGAATCATGTCGCCCAAGGTGAAATAGCCGCCGCTTTTGGCATGATGCTCGGAGGGCATCGTGCGCCCTAACGCCGAAACAACGCCAACGGTCATCGTGCCCTTCAGGCCGAAGGGGTTGCCCAAGGCAACTGCAATTTGCCCAACCTGCACTTTCTCAGAATCTGCCAGCGGGAGGGGGTGCAATTTGCTGGCAGGCACATCTTCAACTTGAAGCACTGCAAGGTCGGAATCCAAATCCGTACCGACCACACGAGCCCACGCCTTCAAGCCCGACATAAAGTCCACCTCAATCTTGGTGCTGGGCGTCACATCGGCGACGACGTGATAGTTGGTCACGATATGCCCCTTCTTGTCAAACACAAATCCCGAGCCCTGCACGCCACCTTGCTTGAGGTAAACGCGAACAGCAACAACACCGGGGGAAACTTTGCGGTAAAGGTTCACCAATTCGCTTTGAAATGTAGCCACCGAAGCGCCGGAAACGGCCGCTTGTGCACCTGTGCTCGGCGCCACCGTAGGTTGAGGAGCGTTATGCTCAGCAGGGGGAACGGTAGGCAAAGCCGCCTGAGAAGTTTGAGCAGTGGGCTTTGCACCAAAGTTAAACACATTGCCCACGTTGCAAGCAACCAAAACCAGCGCCAGCAAAGCAAAAAAGGCAAGGGTGAAAGTGTAAGTTCGCTTCATCGTAAGCCTCCTACAAAAGGGTTAGCGCGCCTCACGGCGCGCCGAGGTTCTACTTTCCCCTGTGCAAACGGGCTAACTCTTCAAAGAGTTCCCGTTCGCGCGGGGTCAGTTTTTTAGGCAAAGCGACTTTGATGTGCACGTACAAGTCGCCGTGTTTATCGGGATTTTTCAAGTAAGGCATACCCCGCCCGCGCAGCCGATAAATCTGCCCGGGCTGGGTTCCCGGTTTGACGGTCAGGATTACGTCGCCGGCGGGCGTCGGCACTTTCACCTCACCGCCCAAAACAGCGGTGTAAAGGTCAACCGTCACCTCGGTGTGCAAGTCGTGCCCTTTCACCTCAAAGCGCGGGTCGGGCATTACCTCAACCACAAGGTAAAGGTCAGCCTTGGTTCCATCGGGCAGAGGCACGGCCTCCGGCAGACGGATGCGCGTGCCGGTGCGCGCCCCGGGCGGTATTTTCACCTCAAGGCGGCGGCCGTTTACGGCAATATGGCGGGTTGAGCCGTGGTAAGCCTCGGCCAGCGAAATGGCAATCGGCTGCTCATACGCAGGCGGACGGCGACGCTCGGTGCGCCTTCTCCCCTGCGCTGTGCCTGCTCCGCCAGTCGCGTAGGCCACATCTCCAAAATCAACACCTCCAACCCCGCCAAATCCGCCGAACAGATTGCGGAAGAAATCCGAAAAGCCGCCAATGCCACCGAGCAAATCGTCCAAATCGCGAAATTCCACGCGCACACCGCCGGGGGCGCCTTGGGTCCAGTTCTCCCAATTGAACGGCGCTTGCCCACCGGTGCTCTGCCAGTGACGGTACGATTCCGAAAAACGGTCGTACTTTGCGCGCTTTTCAGGGTCGGAAAGGACTTGATACGCTTCGTTTATCTCCTTGAACTTTTCTTCGGCTTCTTTATCTCCCGGATTCCGATCAGGATGATATTTCAGCGCCAATTTCCGATATGCTTTTTTGATTTCGTCGGCGCTGGCGTTTTTGGGCACTCCTAAAATTTTGTAGTAGTCCTTGTATTCCATTTCCACCTCTTCCATGTATGCTGGGATGTATTTGGCGAATCAAGCGCTCAAAAGCGGCGCTTGCCATCAAACAAACCGAGTCACTTAGATTGTAGAGCATTGAAAGGGTGGAAGTCAAGCCCAATGCCGTGTTCTAACACAACTCTAACGGAGGTCACTTTACAGTCCACTAAAAAATCAATATACTGAAAAAGGAAAACACACCACAGCACACAAGGAGGTTGCGATGTTCAAAAACATTTTGGTAGGGGTAGACGGTTCCGAGCCTTCGCTGAAGGCTGTAGAAAAAGCGGCAGAACTGGCGCGCACAGTGGGAGCGCATTTGGTTATCGTTACGGCGTTTGACCCAATACCGCCCTATTTGGGAAGCCCATACTTTGAGGAGGCAATGGCACGGCAGACCGAAAAGGCCGAGGAAATTTTGGAAAAGGCCAAAGAGCGCATAGGCGATTTCGCCGATGTGGAAACCGAGGCGATAGAAGGAGCACCTGCAGAGGTCATTCTTTCGGCAGCAGATGTGCACAAAGCCGACTTGATTGTGCTTGGCACCCGCGGCATCAGTAGCATCGCCGCGCTGCTATTGGGCAGCGAGGCGCTCAAAGTGGCCTCGCACGCCAAATGCCCGGTAATGCTGGTGCGGTAGGAGGCTTTCATGGCAGCGCAGACGCTCGCGGAGTTGTTAGATTCCCATACCCGCGAGGGTAAACTTTACGAGAAACTGCCCGATGGTAGCGTGCGATGCCTTGCTTGCGGGCACAGGTGCGTAATCAAGCCCGGCAAGCGCGGCGTATGCCAAGTGCGCTTCAACCGCGACGGCAAATTGATGGTGCCGTGGGGCTATGTTGCCGGCTTGCAAGCCGACCCGATTGAGAAAAAGCCCTTCTACCACTTTTTGCCCGGCACCGACGCGCTCACTTTCGGCATGTTGGGCTGCGATATGCACTGCCCGTTTTGCCAAAACTGGCTGACCTCGCAGGCGCTGCGCGACCCCGCCACTGAAATTGCAGGGCGCTACATTCGGGAAATTACCCCTGAGGAAATGGTAGCCTTGGCGCTGAGAACCGGTTCGCGCACCATCGCCTCTTCTTACAACGAGCCGCTCATCACGATTGAGTGGGCGGTGGACATTTTCCGCCTCGCCAAACAGCACGGGCTAAAAACCGTTTTCGTCTCCAACGGGCACGCGACGCCCGAAGCGCTGGAATTTTTGCGCCCGCACCTTGACGGCTACAAAATTGATCTGAAGACGATGAACCCGCGCGAATACCACAAACTTGGCGGGAACTTGAACAACGTGCTGGATACAATCAAGCGCGCGCACGACCTCGGTTTGTGGGTAGAGGTGGTAACGCTGGTAATCCCCGGCTACAACGACAGCACCGATGAGTTGATGGAGGCGGCGCGCTACATCGCATCGGTTTCGCCCGACATTCCGTGGCACGTAACCGCCTTCCATCCCGACTACAAGATGACCGAGCCGCCGCCGACATCGGTGCAAACGCTGTTGCGCGCCGCTGAAATCGGGCAAGAAGCCGGTTTGCACTTTGTCTATGCGGGCAACATCCCCGGCCGCGTTGGGCAATACGAGCACACATTCTGCCCAAAGTGCGGCGCGCCGCTCATCAAGCGCTTTGGCTACATCATTGAAGAATACAACATCACCCCAGAGGGCACATGCCCGAAATGCGGTGCGAAAATCCCCGGTGTTTGGCCTGAAGACCCAAGCACCGTGCGCATCGGCGGCAGTGGAATGCCGCGGCTGGTGTGGTAAAGTGCTGGGCAAACGGCGGTTTGCCCCTGTCCAAAAACAGCATGTAGGGGCGCACGGCGTGCGCCCCTACTGCTTTCCAAAACATGCGGCGGAAATGTGTCACTGCAAGGCGGGGCAAGCCGCCGAAGCAGCCTCCCGCAGCCTAAAAAGGGGGATTGCTTCGCCGCTTCGCGGCTCGCAACGACAGCATGCGGCGGCAGTTGAAACTGCACCTACTATTCGCCAAATCGCCCTACGGCGACTTGGCCCAAAGGCAGGCGCGGCGACGCTGCGCCCCTACAGCCACGCGTGAGGGTGTGGGGTTTCCGTAGGGGCGAGGCGTGCCTCGCCCCTACCCGCTCGCAAAAAAGAAATTTGCTTCGCGGCTCGCAACGACAAGGTAAGCCGTGTCATGGCGAGGCTCCGCAGGAGCCGAAGCCATCCCCTTACCGGAAAGCAAAACCGGCCTCGTTACCCGGGCGGGAGATTGCTTCGCCGCTCCGCGGCTCGCAACGACAGCATGCGGCGGCAGTTGAAACTGCGCCATTTGCTCACTCAACCGGATGCAAAATGTAGAACAACCGGTTGTAAATCGCCCAAAGCAAACGCCCCATGCCGGGAATACGCAGCAACCAATGGCGATGCACTCGCGTCAGCAGTTTTGAGGCCTCCACGCCCAAAGCGCGTACCTCCTCTGCTAAATCGGGGGTGATGACATTGCCAATGTGCCTCACATACCGCTCAGCGGTAGAAAGCCGCAAGTAACCGAGGCGATCTACCGCGGCATCCAACTCACGCATCTGCCCCATCAAATGCCCAGTCCATTCGCGGGGCAAAACCTTCATCATCACCTCCTTGGGCGCGACAAACTGAAAGTGATTTGCTCCCCCGATCGCCTCAACGCCGCCGCGCCGAAGCACCAAATCTACATGCTCCGCGGTGGCGGCAAGGTGCTCCTGCGGATCGCGGCCAGTGCTCAGCGCCCAATCCGCCTCCCATTCGTCGGGAATGCGGCGCTCGCGGCGCACCTCCACACCAGCAGGCGGGTTGGCCGCAAACTCCTCAAGCGCCCCGCGGGCATGGGTAAAAGCATCGCGCACCGGCACACCGCTCACCATGCCAACCCTTGGGAAAGCCTCCAAAATCCGCAACTGCGCCTCAAGCCAGCCCGGGTAAAAAAGAATGTCGTCATCGCTGTAGGCGATAATCTCCCCCGGTGCGGCCGGAAAAGCAATCTGAAAAGCCCCTATTTTGCCCACATTGCGGCGCGAGAGCAACAAATAGTCAATTGCGCCCGCGTTTTCCATCTCTCGCAGGTAATCAACTACGGGCGCGCAACTCGCGTTGTCAAACACCAGCAGGTCAAACGGCTCTTCTGTGCGGCGCACACTCGCCAACACCGCCTTGAGAATATCAAGCCGTTGGCTAAAATAGCCCTCCAGCGTGGGAATGTAGGTGATGAGCACCGCCGTAACCCGCGCCGGTCGGTAAGATGAGATTTTGCCGCGAGCCGGGTTTATGCCAATGCGCGCCACGGTTCACCTCGTGAATCGGATAACACCATCGCAACTGGTTTCCACTGGTTTATGGTTGCCTGCGCTCCAGCGCCTCTCTCCACAAACGAAGCGGCCTGAGCAAAATTTGGCGGGCGCGTCCGGGGAGTGGAGCGACCTTCAGCAACAATTCCGCGCGGTGCAAAAATGCACCCCAGCGCGGCGGAAGCCGCTTCACCTGCCCATCCCGCAGCGTATGCGTTGCCTCCCACAGGGTAAACATACGCCCAAGGCCGCCCGCGAGTTCCACATTCCGCCGCGAGCCAAGCATACGGTGGGGCTTTTCCCCGTTGGGCAGATGATTGTAGTGATGGTTCTGATGAATCACCGTCACCGAAGGGCTCATTTCCACAACCGGCAAGCCCAAACTGCGGGCATGGTAAATCATCCAGTTATCCCAACCGGCGCGGCCGATAACCAACGGTGGAGCGGCGCGGTATTCCTCACGCGGGAAAACGAACAAATCAATTCCGGCAAAGCCGTGCGGGGAGCCGCGCCGAACCACTTCCGCCCGCAGGCGCTCATCCCAGCCGGGGGCAAAATCAAGCAAATCGGTCACGTCCAAATCCCAACGACGAGCAACGGCCAGAAAGCGCTCAAAATGCCCTGCCACCGCACGCACGCCGAAGACAAAATCGGGCAAAAGGATGATGTCGGCGTTGGCGTAGGCAATAAGCGGCGCACCTGCGCCGCGCGCGGCTTCAAAAACCGCCGAAACCAGCGGCAGCCCTTCCTCGTTGGTCGGCACATCGGGAACGTAGAGAGCGCCCACCTCAGCCGCGGCTTGCTCCGCACCCGCAGAATCGCCCACAACCACTATGGCGACCTCATCCCCCAACGCCTGCCATGAACGCAAAGCATTGGTCTGTATGGTGCGGATCAGCGGGTCGGTAAACGGCTTTGGTGATGTAACAAGCGCAATCAGCGGCTTTGATTCTTGGATTGCTGGCAATTTTTGAGGCTGATTTCCTGTCATGGCTATACGAAGTCGTTTTCGGGTTTCTTGCCCTCAATCATGCGCTCATCAACATCGCGGTGTGTTTTGTGCTTCACGTTGGCGTTGATTTTTTGCAATTCCGGGTGCTCGCCAAGCAAGCGCAGAATGGTGCGCCACGAAAAATCGCCGTCGGGCAAAAGCGCAGCGAGGGCATGGGCAAACTGCAAATCCTGAGGCGTGTCCACAGTCCAGCGCAAATCGCCCAAGGGGGAATGGGCATGCCAAAGGGCGATGCGAAAGCCCCGCGGCGTGCTCGTTTCACGCCAACGGGGGGCGTTTTCGTCAAAACGGAGAGCGTCAACCGCCGCGTCGTCGTAAAAATAAGGGGTGACGTGCTCGCGCTGATGCGGCTCATCGGCCTCGCGCCAAGCACGCTCCAACGCCTCGGCGGTCATCACTTCCGCATCCAAGCCAATAGGAAAAGAACGCCCCCATGGCTGGGGCAGACGGTTTGCGGCAAAATCCAGCCGCGGAGAAGCGCTCAAAAAGCGATCCACCAGTTCATCCACCAGGTCGGGGTCAAGAAATGGGCAATCGGCGGTCAACCTTACCACGATGGCGGCGCGGTAGGCAAAAGCGGCTTTGTAGTACCGGTCAAGCACATCGTAAGGATGGCCGCGGTAACAGGGTATGCCCTGCAAGGCGCACCAAGCCGCCAATTCATCATCCGAAGGCGCGGTTGTGGTGGCGACCACCACCAAATCCACACGAGAGGCGGAGCGCGCCCGCCGCACAACCCATTCCAACATGGGCTTGCCGCCTATGGGCTTCATTACCTTGCCGGGCAAGCGAGAAGAAGCCATGCGCGCCTGTATGATGGCGACAACTGGGCGTGTTTCAAATGGATGCTCGCTCACAAAATCACCTACAAAACCAAATTGGCACAGCAGCCAAAACTCTCGGCCGCCAAAGGCCACCAAAGCGCTGGGTAGGATACCATGAGGGAAAAGTTTGGTCAAATGGCAAGGAAGCGCGCAAAAAGTTTGCAAACTTCCTCCCAAAGACCACGCTCTTTTCTTGACATCTTCTCAAATTAGGCTAAAATTTGCCTAACAACAGAATACAAGGGAAAGTAGCGGCTGGATCTCACCCTTGGGTGAGATTACGAGGTGGAGGTTCTTCCCCGCGAGGGGAATGCTAACCTGTTGCGCAGGGAAAATCGGGTAGATCAGCGGATGCCTCCGAGGCCCGGCCACAGGCCTCCTTTCCCTTCCAAAAGGAAGAGCAGAGCCGAAAACCATCCGGCGACGGGTGGGACAAGGACTGCTCAGTGGCGACGGCAAGTCCGTCTATTTCTACAAGGAAGGGCGTCCATCTTTACCAAAACAGGCACGCCCCGGCGTGTCTGTTGTTTTTAAAGCCTATTTAGGAGTTACGCAGTTCTCCTCCTTAATGTCGCCGCGAGGCGGTCGTAGACCGCCGAAGCGGTCTCCCCCATCATCTGGGGGATGGCTTCGCCGCCTACGGCGGCTCGCCATGACATGAAGAGGAGCGCTTCTACGAGCAACTGCGTAATGCATAATCAACCAAGATGTTGGGTTCAGGCTCTTCGGCAATACCCAGTCGTCTGGCTTAATCTCTCCCTACCCCCGCTACGGCGAGGCCTCGCTTCCGCTCAGCCCGCCGTAGCCGCCCCCTTCCCTCCCTTACCAAGGGAGGGAAGGGGGCAGATGAGCCGAGCGCCAGCGAGGCTCATCGGGGGATGGGTGAGATCTTGCCACAAAGAGAGCGGATAGCGCCTTCCGTAATAACCAAAATCTTGTTTGAGAATGCAGTAAGTCCTACCCCTTTTTGGGCTAATTACTTTCAGGAAGGAGGAAACCATGAGCACAACCCAAGAGTTGATGGCGCGCGTCAAAGTAGACAACGTGAAATTCATTTCGCTTCAGTTCACCGATGTAACCGGCGCGGTCAAAAGCGTAGATATCCCTGTGGAATTGCTGCCGAGCGCCCTTGAAGACGGCGTGTGGTTTGACGGTTCATCAATTGAGGGCTTTGCCCGCATTCAAGAAAGCGATATGCGGCTGGTGCTCAACCCTGAAACTTACGCCGTTTTGCCGTGGTCGCCGGAGGAAAGGAAACGGGCGCGTATTTTCTGCGACATTTACCGTCCAGACGGCGAGCCGTTTGAAGGCGACCCGCGCGGCCGCCTCAAACGCTTCATCCAAAAGGTGAAAGATGAACTCGGTTGGATTTACAACGTGGGACCAGAACCGGAATTTTTCCTATTCAAGCCCCGCGAAAACGGCCACCTCCACCCAGTACCGCACGATGTGGGGAGTTACTTTGATTTTTCGGCCAACGACGAAGCAGCCAGAGTGCGCACCGAACTCATGGAAGCCCTAATTGGCATGGGGTTGACCGTTGAAATGGGACACCACGAAGTTGCCCTCGGCCAGCACGAAATAGACTTCCGCTTTGCCGACGCCCTAACCACGGCCGACAACGTCATCACAATGAAATACACCGTGAAGGCAATTGCCAACCAGCACGGCCTGATAGCCTCCTTCATGCCTAAACCGGTTTACGGCATCAACGGCTCGGGTATGCACTGCCACCAATCCATCTTTGATGTGAAAGGCGAAAACTTATTCTTTGATGCCCACGACCCTTACCACCTTTCTGAAGTGGCCTATCAGTTCATCGCGGGGCAGTTGAAGCATGCGCGCGCCTTGGCGGCGGTTGTCGCCCCCACCGTGAATTCCTACAAACGGCTTGTCCCCGGCTATGAAGCGCCGGTTTACATCTCGTGGGCGCAAATAAACCGCTCAGCCCTGATCCGAATCCCGCGCTACACCGAAGGCAAATCTAAAGCCACGCGGCTGGAACTCCGCTTCCCCGACCCCTCGGCCAACCCTTACCTCGCCTTTTTGGTGATGCTGGCCGCTGGCTTGGACGGCGTAAAAAACAAACTGCAAGCCCCGCCGCCGATGAACAACGTGAACCTCTACGAACTGAGCGAAGAAGAACGCGCCGCCAAAGGCGTTGGCGAATTGCCCAGCACCCTGAGCGAAGCCTTGGGAGAACTGGCTCAAGACGAAGTGCTCAAAGAAGCCCTCGGCGAGCAACTCTACAAATCCTTCACCCGCGCCAAACTGGCCGAGGTGGAAGAATACCGCCTGCGCGTAACCGATTGGGAGATAGAGCGCTACTTGGAACGCTCTTAGCCCTACCCACACAAAGGCCGCCACAAAAAGGGATGGCAAAGATGCCATCCCTTTTGTGATTTGTGAAGCAGCTCTGTGTTCAAGAAAAGCACTCACTCAACCGTAACCGATTTGGCAAGGTTGCGCGGCTGGTCTACGTCCAAGCCGCGCATGGCGGCAATGTGGTAAGCCAAAATCTGGAGGGGCACTACCGTGACAACAGGACTAAGCAGCCAAGGCGTAGGCGGCACCCAAAGCACTCTGTCGGCCACCGGCGGCAGTTCCTCATCGCCGTCCGTGGCTACAACAACCACCGGCGCGCCGCGCGATTTCGCCTGCTCAACCTGCATCACCATTTTTGCATACCACGGGTCTCTAACCGCAATCGCCACCACCGGCGTTTCTTCATCCAGCAACGCGATGGGGCCGTGTTTCATCTCACCGGCGGGGTAGCCTTCCGCGTGGATATACGAAATCTCTTTCAATTTTAGAGCGCCCTCGTAAGCGGTAGGCATGTTGATGCCGCGGCCGATGTAAAGGGTGCTCCGCACATCCTTCATCCACCGCGCGACCTCAACTATTTCTTCCTCACGATCCAGCACCTGCCCCACCAAGTCGGGAACCAAGCGCAAATCGGCCACCAAAGAGCGGCGCTTTTCTTCGGAAATCACGCCCCGCATATCCGCCAGCAAAACGGCAAGCATGTACAAATCCACCAGCGGCGCGGTGTAAGCCTTCGTAGAAGCCACGCCGATTTCCGGGCCAACCTGCATGGAAATGTACCCGTCGGCAATCCGCATAGCCTGCGAGCCGATAGCGTTCACGATAGACCAAAGCAACGCGCCGCGCTTGCGCCCTTCTTGCATGGCGGCCAAAGTGTCAGCAGTTTCACCGGACTGGCTGATTGCCAGCACCACATCATCCTCGCCCACAAGCGGGTCGGAATAGCGAAATTCCGAAGCCACCATCACTTCAACCGGAATGCGGGCAATGCGTTCTATCAAAGTTTTGCCGACCAAACCAGCATGGTAGGCGGTGCCGCAAGCAGTGATAAAAATTTTCCGAATGCGGCGCGCCAACTCAGGGGTCAAATTCAAAGTGTCAAGGTGAACTTTGCCGCTTTCAAAATCCACCCTGCCCGCAATGGTATCGGTAAGAGCACGAGGTTGTTCGTGGATTTCCTTCTGCATGAAGTGCCGATATTGCCCCTTTTCGGCCGCCACGGGGTCCCAAGGCACAATTTGGGGCTCCACGGCGAGGGGCTTGCCATCCAGCGAGAAAATTTCCGCCCCATCTCGGCTGACAACGGCCATCTCGCCCGGGCTCAAGAAGGCGACGCGCCGGGTATGCTCAAGGATGGCGGGCAAATCGGAGGCGACAAACATTTCACCTTCACCAAAGCCAATAGCAATGCCGCCAGCGTTGCCCAAGCGAGCGGCTATGATTTTGTCCGGCTCAGAGGCCGAGAAAAGCACAATGGCGTTTGAGCCCTCAAGCAAAAGCAAAGCGCGGCGCACGGCCTCGGCCAAGCCCTCGGCGGGGTCATAAAAGCGCTCCACCATGTGGGCGATGACTTCGCTGTCGGTTTCGGAGCGGAAGGAAACACCTTCGGCCGCCAATTCATCGCGCAAGGCGAGGAAATTTTCAACAATGCCGTTGTGCACAATTACCACGCTGCCGCGCTCGCTGAGGTGCGGATGAGCGTTGTGGCGAGAGGGCACGCCATGAGTTGCCCAGCGCGTGTGCCCAATGCCGAGGTTTCCCGAAAGGGGATTTTCTTCCACCATCTTTTGCAGGCGGTCTAATTTGCCGACTTCGCGCCTCAGTTCAACCTCACCGTCCGAACTGAGAACAGCAATGCCGGCAGAATCGTAGCCGCGGTATTCCAAGCGTTTCAATCCGTTGAGGATGATAGGCGTAGCATCACGTGGCCCTATGTAGCCCACTATGCCGCACATAGTAACCTCCAAAAGTTGAATTGCGCGGGATGATTGCCTCACACAGAGCAGGTAGAGGGAAAAAGGCACCACGCGCGCCCACAGCAGCGCGAGGCAAGACCCGCTTTTTAGCAAAAGGCTGAGATTGAGCGCGCCGCTCCTCGGCGTTTTGTCCGCTCGGTTACCCAAGCGGCGTTGTCGCCGAGGTTGAGAAATTCCCCCTGTTTTTGGGAGGGACGGGGCGCGGCAACCCCGTGAGGGCATCCGCCGATCTTCCGATTTTCCCGGCTGTCGCCGGTTAGCCCTGCCTCGCGGCAGGGAACCCTCATCCTCGTCACCCAACACAAGTTGGGCCCGGCGCTATTCCCTCCGTGCTAAACGCAAATTTTAGATTCGGCACCTCCTCAAACTAAGTTGTCGCCCAACGAACCACAAACGCAAGCAGTTCCAGAATTTTACCACCTCTTCCGGGCGTCTTTGCCACCGCGAGAAAGGTTATAATCACCCTTGCTTACTTCCAGACCACCCTCAAAGGCAACCGACTATGAACTTGTTGCTCATCTGCGGAATTTTGCTGCTGCTTGCAGGGGTTTTTCAGCCGAGTCTGGAAAAGGCCCTCCGCATTCCCCCTCCCGAGGAAAATTTACCACGCCAGCGTTTCAAAAAGCCGCCCGCGCCAGAAGGCGCGGCGCACGGTGGGCAATGATGCTCCTCGGCGCGAGCCTCATCATCCTCGGAGGAAACGGTTTTGGCCTGCCTGCCCCTTTCCCCCAAATTGCCGAAATCCTCACTTTTTTAGGAGGATGGGGCATTTTGGTCGCAATGCTGGTGATAAGCCTGCGCGCAAAGCCGTAGCACCATCGCGAGGGTCAGGATTCTCCTTCTACAAATTGCACGTAAATGCCTTTTTCACGCAACCAATTGAGCGCGTCTTCCACCACCTCATCGTCACCAGAAATTTGCATTTCAACCCACCCCGTCTCTTTGCCTACTTGGGCGCGCAAAATGTTTACGGTCACGTCAAATCGGCGGATGAGATGGTTCAGGATAGGCACCCGTAGCAATTCTGGGGGGTAAACCAAGCGAACTACCGACTCTTCCATGATTTTCCTCCTTGCAGGCTGGAAGGCTGGTTACTTCATTTTAGCACAAAACCAACCTCACGCGGCGGCTTGGACGCCAACTGCCCGCAGCCGGCGCGGATATCTATGCCGCGGCGCAGCCGCACCGTGCAGGGCACACCCGCGGCACGCACAATTTCGCAAAACGCCCGCGCCTCATGCGGCTTGGTCGGCTCGCCCACAAACCCGTCGGTCGGGTTCAGTGGGATCAAGTTCACATGCGCCAAGCGGCCGCGCAACAAAACGGCGAGTTTGTGCGCCTGCTCTGCCGTGTCGTTTAGGCCGCGAATCAGCGCCCATTCAAAGGTAACGCGGCGGTGGGTTGCGGCAATGTATTCATCCACTGCCGCCATCAACTCACGGATGGGATATTTGCGGTTTATCGGGATGAGCGAGGAACGGAGTTCATCATCGGCGGCGTGGAGCGAAATCGCCAAGTTCACCTGACTGTGCTCGCGGGTAAACCGGCGTATTTGCGGCACCAAGCCCACTGTGGAAATTGTCATGCGGCGCGCGCCAAGCCCAAATCCGCGGCGGTCGTTCAGCACCGCAATCGCGCGCATCACCACATCGTAGTTGTGGAACGGCTCGCCCATGCCCATGAAAACGATGTTGGTAACACGCTCGCCGCGTTCCCCCAGCCAGCGGGCGTAGTAGAGCACCTGCTCCACAATTTCGCCGGCAGAAAGGTTGCGAAGCAAACCCATCTGCCCCGTGGCGCAGAAAGCACAGCCCATCGCACACCCCGCCTGCGTGGAAATGCAAAGCGTCCGGCGGCGCAAGTAGCGCATCCGCACGGTTTCAATTTGCACGCCGTCGGGCAGGCGGAAAAGCGTTTTGTGCGTTTCGCCGTCGGTGGAAACCAACGAAGTCACAGGCTGGAGGGCGCTAAACGAAAATTCGGCGTCAAGCGCGGCACGCAGGGCTTTCGGCAAAGTGGTAAACCGGTCGGCGCTCGCCCAGAGTTTGCGGTAAAGCCCTTCCCAAATTTGGCGCGCGCGGTAGGCAGGCTGACCGTGCTCCGCCGCCCATTCAACCAATTCCTCAAAAGTAAGGTCGTAAATCAAAGGCTTAGTTTCCATCTATCCCACCACTTTCGTGCCCTGCCATGAGCGCTCGCGTTCCAAAAAATTGACCACAGCGGTCAGGTCGGGCGCTATCAGGTCGGGAGAAGGCTCCCAAGCCATTGCTTGCTCTTTGGTGGTAACGCCGCTGAGCACCAGCGCGGTGCGGCAGTTGGCCGCCTGACCTCCGGCAATGTCGGTTTCCAGCCGGTCACCGACCACAAGCGTTTCATCGGGGCGCGAGCCAAGGCGGCGCAGGGCGAGTTGGAAGAGGAAGGGCTGGGGTTTGCCAACAACGCGCGCTTGCACGTCGGTTGCCGCCTCTAAGGCCGCAACCAGCGCCCCCGCGCCGGGCGCTTTGCCTTCGGGAATGGGGAAAGTGCGGTCGGGGTTTGTGGCGATGAAAAGCGCCCCGCGGCGGATGAGCAACGCCGCCGTTTCCAGAGAATAGTAATTGCAGTGGCGGTTTAGCGCCGCCACCACGGCATCCACGCCGCGAGCAAGGATTTGCTTTGAAGCATCCGCTTTGCCTTCTTGGTCGTCATCCCACGGATTGGCTATACGAAATCCGACCTCCGCCAAGGTTTGCTTTAGCCCCTTTTCGCCGAAAACGTACACCTCTGCCCCGTGGGGAAATTCCTGCCGCAGCGCCTCTGCCGCCGCCAAAGCCGAATTCAGCACCTGCCACGGCTCAACTTCAACGCCAAAGCGACGCAGGCGCTCCACATAATCTTCCACCGTGCGGGTGGCGTTGTTGGTTACAAAAACAAACGAAATGCCAAGCGCCCGCAAGCGGGCAAATAACTCCGGCAGGTCGCCCAAAGGCTCGCCGCCCCGCCAGAGCACGCCGTCCATGTCTAAAATCAGTGAGGTGATGGGCATGGTATAAGGTAAGAGGAACAGGGAAAAAGGGATTGGGGGAAATAAGGAACCGCGCCGAGGTAGGCTCGGCGCGGTGGGTGTTTGGGCTATTCCGCCGCCTTTGGCGGCTCAAGCACTTTGTCAACCAAGCCGTATTCGGCCGCCTCCGCCGCGCTCATGTAAACATCGCGCTCGGTGTCCTCTTCTATCCGCTTGAGCGGCTGCCCCGTGTGGTAGGCAAGGATTTCGTTCAAGCGGGCTTTCAAGCGCAGGATTTCTTTGGCTTGGATTTCAATATCCGAAGCCTGCCCCTGAGCACCGCCAAGCGGCTGGTGCATGTGAATTGTGGCGTTGGGCAGGGCGTAGCGCTGCCCTTTAGTGCCAGCGGTGAGCAAAACCGTCCCAAACGAAGCGGTCAACCCCACAGCAACGGTGCTGATCGGGTTGGTAATCATCTGCATCGTGTCATAAATCGCCATTCCGGCGTAAATTTGCCCGCCCGGCGAGTTGATGTACATCTGAATTGGGGCTTCGGGGTCTTCGCGGTTGAGGTAAAGCAACTGCGCCACAATCAGGTTGGCGATGTTAGCGTCAATGGGAGTACCCAAAAAGACAATGCGCTCTTTGAGCAAAAGCGAGTAGATATCGTAGGCGCGCTCGCCGCGCCCCGAACTTTCAATCACCATCGGGATTAGCGCCTGTGGTGAAAGCATACTGCCTCCTATTTTTCAGCCTCGGCTTCGGGCTCGGCTGCCGCTTCGGGGGAAGGGGAATCTTCTGCGGCTTGCGGCTCTTCCTCGGCGGTGGCTTCAGCCTGTTCCTGCTCGGCTTGTTCGGCCTCGGCAGTTTCAGTTTCGGCAGCCTCAGCCTGCCCCTCCGTGCCCTCAGCGGTCTCGGTTTGCGCTTCCGTTTCTTCGGCTTCCTCCGCAGTTTTTCCTAATTCACCTTTAGCAAGCGAGATGAGGAAAGAGCGCACCTTTTCAAACTGAGCGTCGCTAAGCGCCTGTTCGTACACACCTGCCATAAGGCGCTTGTCCTTCAACATCTTGCGTTGCTCTTTTTTGCTCATACCGGCGGTTATCCGCTGAAGAAGCAGGACGGCTTTCGCGGTGATTTCCTCTTTGGTAGGAGTCAACCCCTCGCGCCGGGCAATTTCAGAAATAAGGAGTTCGCGCAGCAAAGTTTTCTTTGCCTCTTCAGCGATTTCTTCTTCCAATTCATCCTCCGTGATGCCGCGCTGTTCCAAATACTCCTCTTTGCTTATGCCATAAGACTCTAAATCCGCTTCCAAAGAAGCCATAATGTCCTTTATCACGTCTTCCAGCATTTGCGGCGGGAACTTCACCTCGGTTTGTTCAAGCAAAGCATCCACAACCTTGGCAAAATACTCATCATCGTATTTGGCTCTCTTATCCGCCTTTAGGTCTTCAATCACATCTTCACGGAACTTGTCGGCGCTGTCATAGCCGATTTTCGCCACAAGTTCGTCCGTCAACTCGGGCACCGTGTAGGCCTTTACTTCTTTCACCACCGCCTTGAAAACCACGGTTTTGCCGCGCAGGTCTTCATCATCCCAATCCTCGGGGTAGGTGTAAATCACGGTCTTTTCATCGCCCGGCTTCGCTCCCACAAAATTTTCCGGAAAGCCGGGGAAAGGCCACTCGCCATCGTGAGGCTCTTCATCTACCAAAAGCGGATGGTTTTGGTCAGCAAACAGCGGCTCGCCTTCCTCGTTTCCTTCTTCGTAGGCTTCCACATCCACATAAACCGCATCGCCCACCTGGGCAGGGCGGTCAACGGGCTCTAAACTCCCAAACATCCTGAGGAAGGACTCGAACGCCTCCTCAACCTCTTCATCGGTGAGTTCGGGCTCTTCGTAAGGAAGGCGGAAAGAGCGGTAATCTTCCGGCAACTTCACTTCAGGCTCAAGCGGCACAAGGATTTCAAAGCGCGGCTTCTCACCATCCAAGTCAACGTTCTTAAGCACGCCGGCGCTGTAAGGCTTGATCTCGGTTTCCTTGATTGCCTTTGGGTAAAGGTCATCAAGCAAATCATCTATCGCTTCTTCAACTATGACTCGCTCGCCCACACGCCGCTCAACCACTTCGTAAGGGGCTTTGCCGGGGCGAAAGCCGGGGATTTTGATGCGCTTAGCAAGCCGACGGGCAACTCGCCGCTTAGCGCGCTCAAACTCTTCAGGCTCAACTTCAATGATCAGTTTTACTTGCTGGTCTTCAAGGGGTTCAACATTGACTTTCAAGGCTCTACCTCACTCAAAAGGATGACTAAGCGGGTGAATTATATCATCAAAGGGAACCACAGATTACGCAGATTTCGCAGAAAACATCTGTGCCAATCTGTGCAATCTGTGGCTTTTATCCACCGATTGACACAGATTTACACCGATTTACACCGATTGAAGGAAAAACCACAGAGAACACAGAAAATTACAGAGGACACAGAATTTTTTCTTTGCGTCCCTTGCGTTTCTCTGCGTCTCTGCGTTCCTCTGCGCCTCTGCGTTATCATCCACCGATTGACACAGATTTTCACCGATTGGATGGTTGAAACCGCAGATTTCGCAGATTTCGCAGAAAAATCTGCGCTAATCTGTGTAATCTGTGGTTTTCATCCACCGACAACGCGAAAAGCCCGCCTTTGCGGCGGGAAGATGGGCATGGTGGGACTCGAACCCACACGTCCTCAGCGGACACCAGATCCTAAGTCTGGTGTGTCTGCCAATTCCACCACATGCCCGTGCGCGGCAAATTATACCATGCGCGCCCGCAAGCGCTTCCACAGCAGTGCGAGGGCGAAAATTGTGGTCGCGGTGAGCACAATTGTCGCGCCCGAGGCGGTGTTGATGTAGTACGAAAGCACAAGCCCCACCACCACGCTCAGCACGCCAAATACCGCCGAAAGCGCCATCATCTTGCCAAAATCGCGGCTGAGTTGATAAGCCGCCGCAGCGGGCGTAACCAGCAAGGCCGAAACCAGCACAATCCCCACAACTTTGATGGAAACAACCACCGTGAGGGCAATCAGCGTGAGCATCAGGTAATCAAGCGCGGCTTCGGGAATGCCGTTGACGCGGGCAGTTTCGGGGTCAAAGGTGATGAACAGAAATTCTTTGTAAAGCAGGGCAACGGTCAGCAAGGTGAGCACACCCACACCGAGCACCATCCACAAATCGCCACGGGTTATCGCCAAAATACTGCCGAACAGGTATGAGAACAAATCAACCTGATAGCCGTGTAGCAATCCTATCACCAGCACGCCAAATGCCATCGTTGAGGCAAAGAAAATGCCGATCGCGGTATCTTCCTTGATGCCGCCGCGTCGGGTCACCGCACCAATTCCCCACGCTACGGCAAGACAAAAGGCAACCGCCGCCCAAAGTGGGTCAATCCCCAGCCAAAAGCCCAAAGCCACGCCGCCAAATGAGGCATGAGCAATACCCGCGCCCATAAACGACATGCCGCGCAGCACCACATACACGCCCAAAATCGCCGTCAGCAAACCCACCATTACCCCGCCGATAAGCGCCCGTTGCATGAAAGCGTAATGCCAAAAGGTCATTTTTCCCACTCCTCAGGCTTGACAACCATGTGCGGCACTTTGCCGTGATGGAAAAGTACCGCCTGACAGCCGTACATATCCGCCAAGGTGGAATCGGTGAGCACCACCTCGGGGCGGCCGTGCGCCAAAACGCGGCGGTTCACGCACACCACGCCGTCAACATATTCGGAAACCACGCCAATATCGTGCGAAACCATGATGACCGTAATGCCCTCGCGGTGCAAATCCTGCAAAAGTTCGTAAAGCGAGCGCGAGGCCTTGGTATCCACGCCGGTGGTCGGCTCATCCAACACGAGCAGGCGCGGCTCAGTAGCAAGCGCGCGTGCGAGGAAAACGCGCTGCCGCTGACCGCCCGAAAGGTCGGCAATATGGCGGTCGGCAAGGTCGGCTACATCCACTTTTTCCATGACGGCTTGCACAATTTCGCGATCGCGCTTGCCCGGCCGCCGGAACAAGCCAATGCGGGCGTAGCGCCCCATCATCACCACATCGCGCACGCGCACCGGAAAGTGCAAATCCACTGCGAGGATTTGCGGAACATAGCCGATTTCGCGGCGCAGAGCGCCGAGTTCGCGCGGCCGCCTGCCAAAAACGCGGATTTCGCCCTCGGTCGGCTCAATCAAACCCAAAATGGCGCGCACCAACGTTGTTTTGCCCGCTCCGTTTGGCCCAAACACTGCCAAAAAAGCGCCTTCAGGGATGCTGAGGTTGACGTTTTCCAGCGCCGGCGGCAAATCGCCGTAGCGCACTGTCACATTGCGGAGTTCAACGATGGGCTGGCTCACTTTTCTCCTCCCAAACCGCGCTTGAGTTGGGCAAGGTTCCAACGCATGAGTTTGATGTAGGTTTCGCGTGGGGGAAGGCCGCCGAGCGGGTCTAACGTGAGCACAGGCACACCGGCTTCATCGGCGATCACTTGGGCGGCGCGCGGCGAAAACTGTGGCTCGGCAAACACCGCGGGCGCGTGAGTTTTGCGGATGATTTCCACAATGCGCGCAATTTCCGCCGCAGAAGGCTCTTTACCCGGCGTAGTCTCCAAAACCGCCGCTTGATGCAAGCCGTAATCGTGGATGAAGTAAGCCCATGAGGCGTGGAAAGTGACCATTTCACGGCTCTTGAAAGTTTTGACGGCGGTGCGAATTTCGGCATCCAGCCCCTGCAGTTGCTTGAGGTAGGCATCGGCGTTGGCGCGGTATTCATCCGCCCCATCGGGGTCGGCGGCAATGAGGGCGTCGCGAATGCGCTTCACATATTCCTGAGCGCGGACCGGGCTTAGCCAAATGTGTGGGTTGCCGCCGCCGTGGGCTGTTTTGCCCAAAATTTCCATGCCCTTGGAAAGCACAACCACTTGAAGCGACGGGCCAGCGGCATCGGCGGCTTTTTCCGCCCAAAATTCAAGCCCAACGCCGTTGATGAAAAGCAAGCGCGCCTGCGCGAGTTGGCGCATCTGCGACGGAGTGGGCTCGTAAGTGTGCGGGCTCGCCCCGGGCGGCACCATGAGGAGCACGTCAACGCGGTCGCCGCCTACCTCACGCACAAAATCGGCAATGGGGGGAATTGAAGCCGCGACCAACAATTTGCCCTTCCCCACCCGCCCCGTGCTCGGCGAGGAAGAACGACCACAGGCGCTCACAACCAACACAACCACCAGCAAAACGACCAAAACCGTGCCAAACCTTGTTCGGCGCATAAAAGCCTCCAAAGAGTGTTCCAGTGTTCCAGTGTTCCAGTGCTCCGGTGCTACGGTGACGACCCACACCCACGACCTTACGACCTCACGACCCTACGACCTTACGACCTCACGACCCACGACCCACGACCCTACGACCCACGACCTTACGACTTACGAATCCCTACACTCAGGACACAACCCAACCAACTGAAGCCAATGGTCCTCAATCACAAATCCGCTTTCATTAGCCACGTCGTTCATCAAATTAGTCAAATCATCGCCGCTGAAATGCCACACACGGCGGCATTTGCGGCAAACCAAGATGTGGTGGTGTCCCTCTTCCGCGGCGACGTAAAGTGAGCACTGCCCGGTGCAGTGAACACGCTCCACCAAGCCCAGCGAAAGCATGGCGTCCAGCGTGCGGTACACCGTCACCAAGCCCAAATGCGGGGCAAAGCGGCGGGCGCGCTCAAAAATTTCCGTAGCCTCAAGGGCATAATTACCCGCCGAAAGTGCCCGCAAGACGGCTTCGCGCGTCGGCGTGATGCGATAGCCGTTGGCGCGAAGCACCTCCCGCCAATGGGCAACCCGTTTTGCATCATAGTCCGAGGGCGGATTTTGCATAAGAAATTCACCCACAAGGCTGGTTTGAAGCCCGCTCCTACCACTCGCCACGCGTCGGGCTTTGCGTCACTGCTTAGCCCACAAGCAACAAGCCAAAGGAAAAGCCACCCGCAGGAAAGGTCGTACTTCTGCGGGCTAAATGAAAATGATTTTCAGTTACGGAGAAATTGTATCCTCAAGCCCGCCAAGGGTCAAGGGATAGTGCGAAGTTGGCTCAATGGCAACTTGCCCAAGAAAATTGCCTTTGGTACAATTTTCTTAGGCAAAATTACCTTCAAGCAAAATACTTTCGGGGAAGAATATGCTCAAGGAGAAATGGGATGGGGTCACAACGCGGTAAAACAAAAAGCAAAGCCAAAAGCCACAGAAGCGCTGAAGATCTGTTGCCGCTTTCACCCGGAACTCAATTGACAGACGATCTCAAAATTTTAGCCATTATCGGTTTTACAGAGCGGGGAGGGTTATATCTGGCTAATCGGGGTAAAGAAAAGAATCGCCGCTTGGTGTGGGAATCTCGGAGCAAGAAAATAGCGCGCCTGCTTGGGCAACCCGAAGAGGTGTTCAGCCAAGATGGTTGGTATTACCAAGTCTTCCCGGTTAGAGGGGTGCGGCTGGCCAACGTCTTGCGCACAGTTGGACGACTGGATGAACTTTGGGTAGCCGCGGCTTGGGGGATCGTGTGCCGCGATTTCGGCGTATGGCATTCAGAAGAGCCACCCCTGATTTTGCTAACAAGCCAGCCTTTGGACTTGCGCGCTTATGTTTTCAACCGTAACGGCCGCATCCTGCCGCCTCCGCTTCGGGAAGGAAGTAACAACGCTAACTGGGACTATGACTCGCCGATGGTCTTTTTTGCTTATAAAGACGATGAGGCAAAACCCTCGGCCGACGTCTATGCGCTGGGCGCGGCGATGTACATGCTTTTGACTGGCAAGCACCCTGCCGAAGACCCTGCCAAACGGATCCCATTACGCGTGCTCAACCCGGCAATTTCAGAGGAAACCGAAGCGGTGGTGGCCAAAGCCATGCACCCTGATCAGGAACGGCGCTACCCCGACGGCCGCGCAATGGCCGCCGACATGCTCCGCCTTTGGCAAATTTTGAGGCGGCGCGAGCGCAAAACCCGCCGCAAAAAAGTAAAGGAAGGGTTACCCCCATGGCTGCCAGTAGCAACCATTCTTGTGACCATTGCATTTTTGGTATTGGCCATTGCCGGCGGCGTGGCAACCGGCATGTTAGCCTCGCTGTTTCCAGTACCCACACCCACACCAACACCCACGCCAACGCCTCACGTTGTGGAGGTGCAGATACCGAAACCGGTTGCTACACCATCACCATTGCCTACTAAACCTCCTATGCCGGTAGAAGATGACACCCTAATAGTCAATCAGGTATGGGAAGAGAAACACCAACAGCAAAACCCCAACGCAACGGCTGTGTTTGCCACTCCCGAGGGCACCCACACAGCAGCCGGATTAGCAACTTTACTTCCAAATGGGACTGCGGCACCAGAAGCCACCAAAGCCTCACTGGAAGATTTGGCAAAGATGACCACCCCTTCTCCAAATTCAAACCCTTCCAATTCTTCCTCAAATTCGGCTCATGCAATTGCCTACGTCTCGGTGCTGGATAAAGATGGGAATCCCGTGCCCAATTTACCCGGCGAGCAGTTTGCCGTGTATCGCGATGGAGTACGCCTATCCGGATGCACAATTCTTCCAGTCAAAGAGGCTTATGACCCGATTTCGGCAGTCATTGCCATTGACATCAGCGGAAGCATGAAGGGTGAGCCGTTAGCGAAGGCTCGGCAGGCGGCTATTCAGTACGTCCAACGCTCCAACCCTAAGGACCGGTTGGCTCTGCTTCAGTTTGACGACCGCATCATATGGCTCAGCGACTTTACCACTGACCACCAATCTCTAATCCAGCAGATCGGGAAAATGCGCTCCCGCGGGGATACGGCCCTCAACGACACGATCTACGAGGCGGCCGCCAAACTGCACACCCAGGTGGGGCGCCGCGCCTTCCTAATTTTGACCGACGGCATGGACACAGCCAGCCGCCATCACAAACTGGAAGACGGCATTGCTCTCCTCCAAGCACAAAGCATTCCGGTTTTTGCCATCGGCCTGCACAGCGCCCAGTTCACAGATAAGCCCCTGCGGCGTCTGGCAGAGGCGACCAACGGGCGTTACCTCTACGCCCCAACGCCGGACGAACTGCTTTCTGTGTACCAACAAATCGGGGAACAGCTTGAAAACCAGTACCGAATTGAATGCCCCGTCTCGCCTGCAGCCCCCGGGGCACACGAAATCAGAGTAGCCGTCAGCGATGGACAACATACAATTGAGGGGAGTAAGCAATACGCCGTAGTGGCGCCGTAGATGGGTGATTTTATTGATTTTCTACCGCCACAATAATTTCCCTCTTGATTTCTTGAATTCTCTCACGGATAGTGTTTAAAAACGTATCGCCAAGATAACGTCGGAGGTAATTGATCTCTTGCCGAAAGGCTTCAACATCTTCCTTTTTTGCTGAAGGAGACAAGTCTACTTCTACTAAACGCCGCAAGGTATATTTCGGGAAAGTCTTATATGTCCTCAAGTCTTCTAAAAGGAGACGCATAAATTCCCGTTCGCCAGGACTAAATTGAGCCTGAGGATGTCTTAGCGCGCTCCGCAGGTTGTTCATGGCCTGCACTTCCAGCGTGTTTTCCGCCTTTGGGGTGGGAATAATTTCCCGGTACTTCTTGATGGCTTCGTAAGCAGGCCAAAAGGAGGGGCTCAAGGGCAAACGTTTCGTGTCCGGCCTGCACTCTACTAAAGGCAAGGCTTCCTCCAAGGACAAGGGCTGTGGCTCCGCCTTCTCGGCGCTCATGTCCAGGATTCCATGGACGAAGAAACTGAGGTTCTTGCGGCGGAACACCAAAACTTGATGTTGAGAGTGCGCCTTGGCGGTCTTGATGCGAGTGGGGAAATGACGGACGCGTTCTCCAATGTCCGGATGCAGGGCGCACACGGCTTCCCAGCGTTGGCGAATTGAGGTGAGCAAACTGGGCTCCTCATCCTCTTCAGGGGAGCGATTGAGCCGCCGATACAGTTCGGACGGGGAAGGTTCTTCGTCCACGGCGAAAATCTTCGCATCTTCACCCAAGGTGTTGTGGATGAGGAACATCTTTTGAGCCGCAATCTGGCGGCTCTTGACATAATCCGCCCCCTGTTCGGTGGGGAAAAAGTTGTAGATGTAAAGGGTTTCAAACACTTTGCGGCTGATGCGGTTGATGCGCCCCACACGTTGAATCACACGGGTTGGGTTCCAAGGAATGTCGTAGTTGATCACCGCGCCGGCCCGGTTCAAATTGACGCCCTCGGACAACTTATCTGTGGTGAGCAAGATATCAAAATTGTCTTTTTGTTGCTTGGGAGGCACCGAGGCGTCGAAGTTTTCGAGAATCTGACGCTCCAAGGTCGCGGTCAGCCGCCCGTCCATGGTGAGCACGCGCCCGGGGAAAGCGCGCTCCAAAATCGGGCGCAGGTAGCGCACAGTGTCCGCGTACTCGCTGAAGATAACGATTTTGCGCCTGGGTTCACCTTTCTTGGGCGTGCTTTCACGCATCTCTGAAAGGGCTTCAATGAGTTTGCGTGCTTTGGGATCTTCGATGACGTCCTCGCTCTCAGTGACCTCCACCAGTCCCAGACTCTCAATTTCTCGCGAGATGCGCTCTAAGAGGGTTAGATCCGCCTGAATGTCTTTCAGAAATCGGTCTTTATGAGCAAACTTGTTGGTGTCGTAGATGCGTTCGTATTTAGAGCGCTTGGGTTTGCCACTCAACTTCTCGGCGAACTGGGCTAACGCTTTGTCAACTTCTTCCGGGTCCGCCGTATGCATCTTCTCAATGAGGCGCCGGTCCAGCACGTAGCGCCCGCCTGAACGCCCGATAAACGCCAACACGCGCTGGTGCACGCGGATAAAGTTCTCAATGCTCTGCTTGAAGGCGCCGAAAGAACTCTCAAAACGTTTGACCAGCAAGCGCCGCATGAAGTCATATAGGTTACGCTGGGAGAAGTAAACAAACTGGGTCTGGAGGTCCAGTTCGTCCACATCCAGCACGGGCAATTCGTACACAAAGGGTTGGTAGATGGCGCCCGTAAACTTCCCTTCTTCCCCGAAGTATTCGCTGACCACGCGGTCGTAAAACGCGGATTGCTCGGGAGTAAGTTCAAAGAACAACTCAATGGGGTCTGCCACTTTGGGAAGGTCGGGAATCTCCCGCGCGTACACCGGGTCCCGCTGCAAGTCAATGCGATTGCGGCGGATGAGCACAGGTTCCAGCACTTCCCGGATGTGACGAGCCAGCAGGCGAGAGCGTTGCCTCATCTTTGAGAGTTGGATGGGACCAGGGCCAAACAGGTCTTCGTAGTATTTCTGAGCCCGTTCCTGGGCTTTGCCCCCCGCGTTGTGGTAGCGGGAGATGTAGGCCAAGCGGCGGAACTTGGCATCGTAACGGCTAAAGCGCGCCTCCAGGTCATCATCCAGCCCCAGGGCGGACTTCCCCGGCACCAGGAAGAGTTTGAGCAGGGCGAAGATGTCCGCCGGGCTGTTGTTGAAGGGGGTGGCCGTGAGCAAAATGACATTTCGGTTGCGGCAAATCAGGCTCAGGTGCTCGTAAGCCTGGGTGTCCTGATTGCGGAAGCGGTGGGCTTCGTCCACCACGATGACTTCAATGTCCCGGCCTGCGCCGTTCAGGTAGTCCAGCGCCTCTTCCAGTTTACCGTGGGACCAAACCTCCCAATCGTAGAGTTCAAAGTCGTGCAGGTATTTGCGCCAGCCAAAGGTGGCCTTTTTATCTCCCATCAGGCCGGGCGGGCAGAGCACCATGCCCCGCTTTCCCAAATGTTTGCCCACCAGGGCAGCGATGACTGACTTGCCCAGACCGACCACATCGGCCAGGATGACGCCGTGGTAGTTCTCAATTATTTTGAGGGCCTGTTGCACAGCCTCGCGCTGGTAGGTGTAGGAGCGATAGCCGCGGGCTTCCAGGATGCGCTCCAGGTAGGGCTTAATCTCGGCCTGCTGTACCATGTCCAGGTAGGTTTTGAGCACGAAGGCATAGGCTTCAAAGGGGTGCACGTCCGCAGCCAGAGACTCGCGGCGGATAAGGCGCAGGAGCCGTTCACGATAGGCGGGCACTTCGGTGATGGGGACAGCCTCTTCCCACAGGGTATCAAAGTAGGCCTCGGCTTCTTCCATGCCGTAATCGCCGATTTCTACATTGAATTCGTCCTGTCCCAAGAGGCCGGCGCGGGTGAGGTTGCTGCTGCCGGTAATGAACTTGCCGCCCATCGGGAGCAAGGTGGCGTGTTCGTCTTTGACCTTGAAGAGATAGAGTTTGGCGTGGTTGGGACGCAGGGTCTTGCGGATGTGGAGGCGCCCCTCTTCCAGCAGGCGGATGAAGAAGGTCACCTGCTCGTAGAAGGTCTCGGTATCCATTTCGTCTCGGTTGAGGGCCAGGTTCAGGGAACGGAAAAAGCGCTGGGCCAGTTCGGCGTTGGAAAGGGAATCATCGCTCAGGCCCACCTCGGCCACCGCCTGGCCCAGAATACGCTCCACATCCAGGCCCACCAGCACCTTCAAGATGAGGTCGTCCCGTTCCTTGAGGGCCTCGTAGAGTTCCTGCCAGCCCGAGAAGTAAAAGAAGCCCACCAGGAACTTGAGTTCCCGGCTGGTGCTAATGAGTTCGTGCAAGCGACGCTTCAGCGTTCGGGTTGGTGCGTTGGTGATGAAGTTGGAGGGCATTTTCTGGCTCCATTACCGCGATCGAGTACTTCGAGATTTGCTAAGTCGTTCCCAAATCAATTGGCACACTACCCGATAGACTTCTTCGCGCTCGCTTTCAGTTAAGTGAAGCGCGTCAAATATGGGAGTGTCTATAAAAACGCGCGTTTTAGATGGATTAGGGGTGGGATCCGAATTTTCTGGTTGGAAGCCACATTCCTCAAAAAGTGATATTATTGGTACATCCCCGATATCCAGATTATATGGCACATTAGGCACAAGCATTTGTTGTAATTCGTACGTTTGGATTTTCAACAGTCCGCCACCAAAATTCGCTCTTCCTATAATATTTTGGAACAAGAAAAACACCATTGAATTCATTGACGCAGCGAAGTCTTTGCTCAAAGAAATATCATGAAAGTTATCGCTAAAGTAGACCTTGCTCACAAAAGTTCTTCCCACATCATTGATAAGATAATTGAAATGCAATGGGCTTTGTTCTCTACGTCCTAAGTCCCACCATCGGGGTCTGGATGCACAGGAGGGACGTAAATCATACCCATGGTCCTCTCCCCAAGTGATATAAATCAAAGCATGTGTTTCCCTCAAATGCCTCTCTCCTTCATGACACATAAATAGCCTAAACAGTGTATCTTCCGACCGTATAAAAAGTTTTCTCACTTCGCGAGGGCTTTTGATAACAGGCTTCAGATACTTCGCCTCCAAATATCCTTCCCATCCCGCGCCGTTCTTCACGGCGACAAGGGCATCCTCCGGTGGCGCCTCGCCCCGCTCCCAATATGCACGCTCCTCTTCCGCAATAAGCGCATCCTCGTGAACAACGCCGCATTTAGGACAGACAGGGCGATAGGAAAGAGGCTCCAGGTAAAAGAACTCATTAGCCCCTGTCTTGATCCCAAACCGCACTTCTGCGATGTCGCCCAACTTCACCAGTTTATCCTTGCCCTTCTCCAGGATGGTAAAGAAGATGTCCGGCGCCCGCAGGTATTTACCACCCCACTTGTTGCCCACATACCCCTCCCCTTTGACCGTCCCGTCCTCCAAAAGGTCGCCCTGAGTGATGGGGAAAACACGGAAGTCGGCCTCCTTGACGATTTGCTCAGCCTCTTCAATGGTCAGGAGATTTTCCGTATACACCGCTTCTTCGAAAGGCTTCCTGAAAGCAACGAACTTTACCACGTGGTCGGGAGACACTTCAGCGGTGCCGTCCAGTGGAGCGCCGAACACTGTGATGACGGTGTTGATGTCAGAACTGGCAAAGGACCGTTTTGCTCGGTTATCCACGATGAAATACATGGGCACTTTGTGAAGTAAGAATTCCTGGAGCCACTTGCCGTAGTCCACATCCAGCCACGCGTTGGAACATACGAAGGTGTGGATGCCCCCAGGATTCAGCAGACGCAGGGTGCGCACATAGAAATAAGTGTACAGGTCCGAGCGCCCGCTCGGTTTGCGCCCTTTACGGAAATCCATCCGGGCTAGCGATTTGGCGAAGTAATGGGGGAAGTCCATGAGAACCATGTTCTGTAAAGCCTGCTTATATTCCGAGCGTGACATTCTGGCTTCCGGGTCTCGGATTTCTTCCTGGCGCACATAGGGCGGGTTGCCGATGACCACGTCAAAGCCATCTTTATCCGCGAAAATCTCCGCGAACTCCAAGGCCCACAGGAAGGGCACATCGCCTTTTTGCAGGGCCTGCAGTTGCCGCTGCAGGGACTCACGCTGTTTCTCCAGGGCTTTTCGTTCCTTGGCGCGACGCTTTTCTTCTTTGGAAGGCCCCACGTCCAGCCATCGTGTTTGGGTTCCCGCCATCCCACTGAGTTTTTGCTCAACACGATTCAGGCGTTCCCGAAGGATTTCTCTGAACAGGCGGCATTCCTCTTCCTGGATACCCTGATAGTCCAAGGGTGAACGATTGAAGAAGAAGTCCACTTTGGCCCGAGCCAGCCGCTTCAGCCGCCGCTTGAGTTCTGGTGAAAGGGGAATGCTTTGAGTGCCGCGAACCGGAAAATCAATATCACCTACTCGCTGCACCAGGCTATCCCCGCGACGGACTTTGAAAGCCAAGTTAGGGAGCAACGGAGCCTGAGAATAGCGCTGCTCTTCGGGCAAATCAACAAACAAAGTTAGCCACAAACGCAACTGGGCAATCCACACCGCGGTGCGGTTCACATCTACGCCGTAGAGCGAACGGCCGATGATGCGTTTCTTGCGTTCGTAGGGGCTTGGTTGTTGGGCCTTCAATTTAGGATCTGTGTTCGGGCGGTTGTACAGATTGTCAAGAATCTCATCCAGCACCTGAAGCATACCGACCAGAAACGCACCCGACCCGGCCGCGGGGTCCACAATTTGCACTTCCTCAAGCGAGTCAATTAGTTGGCTGATTTCGGCGGTGGAGAAATCCCCAACGCGCTCCTCTTCCGACTCGCGCGCATGGAAGAACAATTCGTATAGATCAGGTAGATTAAACTCCCCCTGGCGCTCCAACCACTTGACCAAAGACCAACGGCACATCAGGTCCACTTCCACCCGCGGAGTGTAAACGGAGCCCAAGTCTTTGTTGAGAAGGCGCTCAAAAATAATACCCAAAAATTCTGGGTTGACCTCCAGTTCCTCGTCATACAATTCGTTCTCTTCCACGGTGAAGTTGTACTGGAAGAGGAAACCGAAGAACTCGCCTATGGCCTCGTCCGGCAACCAAAGCCCCTGGTCGTCCACACCGGGCTTTTTACGGAAAAGTTCGCCGTTCAAATAGGGAGCCATTTGCAAGGCTTTTTCAATCTCAGCAGAAAACTCGTTATTCCGATAGGCGACCTTATGACCCGGCGGGTGCCGCAGGGCTTCAAAGAACAGAGGAACAAGCCAGCGTTTGTAGAAAGAGTTCACCTCTCGGGGAAGAGAACGATACTCTTTCCAAAAATCCTGAAGAAACCGAGGGTTATTCCCCAACCAGCCACGCTTTTGCAGGAAACCCAAGAAAATTGTGCGAATGGTGAAAAGGAGGGCAAAATCCCATTTCAGGTTATCATCATTGGTACCTTGAACATTACGAACCAATTTCTGAAAGATCGGCTCAAACTCGCGGTAAAACTCATCGGTAACCGCCGCAATAGAAAAGGCCTCTAAAAGGGAATCCAGACTACTAAAATCGGCCTTGCTGAGTTGGTTTATAAATGTTTTGTTCGGCAGGTTTGAGTCTACAAAATAGGTGTAACGGCGATAGTGAGAAAAAGTCTTTTTCCGCCCCAGGTAATGGACAACGATCAAACTCATGCGGAAACGCCCATCCTTGTCGTAAAAAACAAAAAGACCGGCATCCGCGTTTTTGTGCTTTAAAATGCGCTTCGCAATATCATATTGCGCTTTACGGCCTGAGCGGCTGGTAAGTTCACCCTCCACTTTGGCTCCCACCACGATTAAGAGCCGACCATCCTCAAAAGGAATTTCGCCGAATTGTTGAAGATCAGATACGGTAAAAGTCTCAGGGAGAGGGATGTAATCAAGGCTTTCAGTCCTTGGTGAATAGTTGTGGCTGGCCTTACGGAGAAAATTTTGCAGCGCCTTCGCGGAAAAATTCTTAACGATCTCGCGTAACATTGACTTATTCATACGAATCTCCAAACCATCGTTTGTCGCATGGGAAAAATCAACAAAGCAATGAGTACGCAAAGTACGACGAGAGGTTTGCCGCGGTTGGAGCCCAGTAATCCCCTTGAGTCAAAGTAGGGAAAAAACGTTGCTCTCCCGCCCCGCCATTGCTGACCTCGTGACGGGAAGAATTTTTGTCAAAAGCATTTATCAGACTTTTCAGTTTCCTATGCCATATGTGTTTAGAGTATAGCACAAAAGAGTAAAGATAATTTTGAGCACTGTATTGCTTATGCCTTAAACACAAAAGCCGGTCTACACCGGCTTTTGAGCGGTCCCGACGGGATTTGAACCCGCGCTCTCCGCCTTGACAGGGCGGCGTGTTAAACCAGGCTACACCACGGGACCAGTTTGTGACGGCGCTAAGTTTACCAGAGGGCTATGCCCCTGTCAAGAAAACGCGTTCTATCATCAAAATGTTGCCGGCATAAAACTCCAAATAACCGGCCAAAGCAACAAAATTTGTGGTACAATAAAAGTGCAAGCGCGCTGGGTGCCCCCCTCACTCAGTGCGCTTGCTTTTTATTTTTTCCCAAGAGCCGAGTACACAAAGCACCCTTTGTTACGAATTCGCAACGAAGTTGCAACGTTTGCATAGGGAAGTCGTTGTACAATTACGACCGTCAGATGCCTGGGTGCCCCCCTCACTCAGGCATCTGACGCTTTAACGGCCTTTTACGGCGATGGGGGAACCGGTAAAAGCCGCGAGCAATCTCTCGTCTCCCGTCGCGGCACTAATATCTCAAACCCTAAGTGCTTTTCGGTGTAAATAGGCTTGTAGTAGCATAGCGTTGGCGCGGCCACCCACCTATCCCACGCGTTGTTTTCGGCCGCAAAGTTGTGGCTTGATTCTTGCTGATAATCAATACGGAAAACGGGGGTAATCATCAGGGCAAACCGCTTTTTGGCAAGGTCGTGGTAATACTTCGCAAAATAGTCTTTATTGCCCGCCATGGCCTCATCCATCATCAATTTCTTTTCGTAATCGGGCACCAACGGCACTCCCTTCACAAAGCCAAACGTGAGCAACTGGCGCTGGTCCATGAAAAGGATCTCGCCCTTTCCCTCAGATTGTGCTTTGTGCACATAGTGCCGCACAGCGTTCAAGGCTGGCTTCCACCATCGCTCTTCGGGGATTTGGTGAGGCATCAGCCCAAGAAAGAGGAAATACATAGGCACAACAACTAACACAGCCGCGAGCCACCTCTCGGCAGTTCGCCAATTTGCCGAAACCGCCCAGCGCCATCCCTCCTGCCGCCAAGCCACAACGGCCAGCAACACCAAACTGATAAGGAACATATCCAAGTTGTGCAAGTTGCTGCCGCCGCCGATTTTTAGGCTTACCAAAACGCCAACCGCCAAAAACGCTGCCAAAATGAGTCCATCAAGCACAAGCGCCCACCGGTGCAAACGCCAAAGCCCTTGCCTGCGCCAGACCCCCAGCAAAACGAGAACGGGCACAACGGCAAGAAGCACCCCCAACAGTATCCCCGGTTGGAAAGTAGGGTTGGGGAAAAGCCTATCCCAAATCAACGGCTGACTTGCGGCAAAATCGCTATGGGCAGTAAGAGCGGCCGAGCCATAGAGCATTTTATGCAAAAAGCCCCGCAAAGTGGAAAACAATACGAGCCAACTTCCGCTGATGAGCGAACCAAGCAATGCTGCGCTGCCGAGCCATGCAAACTTGCGCCAAGCATTGCGAAAATCTTTCTGTTCACGCACAGCCCCCAACGTGAGCATGGCCGCCCACAAAAAAGGCGCTAAAACCCAAGTGAAGCGCGTCACTGCCGCCAAGTAGCCGCCCACAAACGCCAAAACCGCGCCAAGCCACGGCGCAGAATCGGCAGCCAGCAAAATCAGCCACGCACTGAGCAATAATGGCGTGTAGATCGGCCCCTGCCGTAAAAAGAGAAAAGCCCACAGGGCAACAAAAACGCCCGCTCGGCGCGCCTGCTTTGGCTTCCAAAAAGCGGTGAAAGCAAAAAGCAAGTAAGGCACGGTGAACATGATTGCGCTCCACAACCGCGCCCAGAAAATGCCTACGCCGGGGATAAGAAAAACCAAACCCCACAAAAACTGCCTGCCGGGGTCAATGTGCGCCGGAATTGGACGGCCAGCAGGGTAAATGTAGCGGCTTCGCCCAAACATCAACGAATAATCCCACAAGCGGTTTCCTTCCGACCAACTGAGTGCAAAGGGATAAGAGGAAACCTTGGTATAAGCACCAAAGAAGGCAAAGGAAGCCGCAGGAAGCAAAAGTGAAACCAAACCTTCTCGTAGGCTAACTTCAGGCTTCTCGGTCAAAAACAACAAAACACCCAAAGCCGCGAGCAAATAAGCCACTGCCCACACCACAACAGCATCGGTCGGCGAATGCTTTGCGTAAACTTTGCTATACCCCGGCACCCACAAAACCGCAATCGGCACCCCAACCGCCGCCAAAAGCACGAAAAGCCAGCGCGCTTTGCCCAACGGAGCACGGATTTTGAGCCACAGCCCCAAAATTTTGCCGAGGAAGGCGGGCGCAAGTGCCCAAAGCCAACCCGCGAGCACCAAAAAAGCCAGCAATGCAAACCGTGCCCACGCCGCAGGGCTGAGGTGCTTGAGCCCCGCGGCGAGATACCAAAAGCCGAAAGCGCGATAAGCCCCCCATGTAACCACCAGCGCCGCAAAAACGCGCAAAACCGCTTCAGAAAAGTTCTGACCTGTTTCTTTACCCATGCTCCACTCTCCAAAAAATCACAAAGGAAAAACTGCAGGTTAGCGCAGAGGAGAAGATTAGCGATTTAGGATTTGCGAGTGTTCCCTGAAGTCGGTAAAAATCTGTGTCAATCGGTGGATCGGGACGCCAAGGTCGCCAAGGACACAAAGGACGCCAAGGGTAACGCAAAGACGCAGAGGAAGCAGAGGCGCAGAGAGCGCAAAGAGAAAAACCACAGATTACACAGATTAGCACAGATTTTTTGTAATTACCTACGCAAGAGTGAGTGCAATATGCTTGGGGCTTGCTTTTCCCAAAAAGTCGCCGTAAGGCGCCTTCGCAGGCAGTAGGTGCAGTTTCAACTGCCGCCGCTTGCGCCCGGCGACTGAAGTCACGGGCTACAGGTTGCGAAGTCCACCTGCGTGGACTTTTGCTCGCATTGCACTGAGGGATTTACCCTCGCTTACAGGGCGGGTGGGCAGTCACGATTTTTCTGCGGAATCTGCGGTTTCAGACAACCAATCGGTGTAAATCTGTGTCAATCTGTAGATGAAACAAACCACGGATTACACAGATTAGCACAGAGGTTGACGCCAAGGTCGCCAAGGACACAAAGGACGCCAAGAAAAAATTTCTGTGTTCTCTGTAAATTTCTGTGTCCTCTGTGTTTTTTTCTACCCAGCCCACAAAGCAACGACCCAACGATGCAACGACTCAACGACTCAACGACTCAACGACTCAACGACTCAACGCCCCAATCCCTCAGTACCTCAATCCCTCTCCCTTTCTGTGTTCTCTGTAAATTTCTGTGTCCTCTGTGGTTTTTCTCCAATCGGTGTAAATCTGTGCCAATCGGTGGATAAACACGCCAAGGTCGCCAAGGACACAAAGCACGCAAAGAAAAACAATTTCTGTGCCTTCTGTGGTTGATGCTTTTGCTCAACCTACGACGGCACGACGCAACGACGCAACGACCTAACGACCCAACGCTCTTCCGACCAACGAACAAACCCTACCCCTTCGGCACCGCCTCACCAACCCACGGCGCGCCCGTAAGCGTTGAGAGCACCATCAAAAACCGCGTCACCAAAGCCAACATCACGGCCTGCTCAGTGGTCGCTCCAAGCAACGAATACAACCCCACCACCGTAACCTCGCGCACGCCGTAGCCGTTCAACGAAATCGGCAACAAGCCCATAGTGTAAGAAATCACCGTTGCACCGGCAACTTCATACCATGCTACGGGAATGCCCAACGAGCGCGCCAAAATCCAAGTCGCCGTGAAAGAAGGCAAGAGCGATAGCCACGAAATCACCAAGCCTGCCGCCAAAGTGCGCGGCGAGCGCATCCATGCACCTATCGCCCCGATGAATTTTTTAAGCAACTTGCCCAACCGCCCCCAAAAGCCACCTAACAACCCTGCGGCCTTCATTCCTCCACTCCAACCCACAGCGGGCAGAAAAGTGCCGAAAGTCTTCCATGTTAGCGGCAAAAAACTGTACATAGCGATTACATTTAAACCACGGTCAACCACAACTGAAGCAAAAGCCGTGTTCAGATCGGCAATATCCAAAATGCCGGCCACCCGCAAAGCATCCCCCCCAACGGTGGAAGGAAGGAAATTGGAAACAAAAGCGCCCGCCAGCACAAGGCGCACTGCCTTCTTCCACGAAATCGGGATTCCGACCCCACGAAGCAAAGTCCGCCAGCGCCATGCGTTTATCGGCAAGCCAAGCCAATAAAGCCCCAGCGCTGTTCCGAGCACTTGAACAGACAACCTGCCAAGAGCAGAAAGCAAAGCCCCCCAATTTTGCTCCCAAAGCAACCAAACAAGCAAACTGAGCGCCAGTACCGTGCCGAGCACTCTAACCCAAAACCAAGGTCGTTTCATGGGAGTGAAAATTCCCCTCCTACAGGCAGCGCTTGGGAAAGGGTCTCTTCGTAAGCCGCGACCACTTCGCTCAGGTCAAAGCGACGAGCGCGGCGCAAACTGGCTTTCCGAAAAGCAAACAGACGGTTGGAATCGGTAAGCAGGCTTCGCAAAGCCTCCGCGGCGGCGTCGGCGTCTTCCGGCGGGATGAGAAAGCCGTTTTCGCCGTCGGCAACCACATCCAAAAAACCTCCCACCTTGCCCGCCACAACTGCCAAGCCTTTTGCAAGCGCCTGCACACCCACAACGGGCAAGCCCTCACTGCGAGAAGGCATAAACAAAATATCGCCCTCATCAAATTGTGCCAAGACCTCCTGCGGGGTAATCCAGCCGGTAAAAGTGAAGCGGTCGTCTAAGCCGTTTTCGCTCACTGCGGCTTTGGTCTGCTCCAGCAGGGGGCCATCGCCCATCATGGTACAGCGCCAAGGCAAAGACTGCAGGCGGCTCAGCACGCGCACCACCTGAAGCGGGTTTTTCTGCGGCATAAAGCGCCCAGCGAAGAGAATGTGCGGCGGGTTATGCAAACGAAAATCGCGCGGCTTCAACGCCTCCACATCCACGCCGTTGGGGATAACGCGCACTTCAACCGGATAGTGCTCTTGCGCCAAGCGGCGGGTAAATTCGCTGACTGCGGTGATGCGCGCCGCACCGCGCCAAATCGGCTTGGTGAAGGGGAAAATCCAGCGAAACCAGCGCCCAGTCTTTTCGGGCGCGCCGCCGGGGACGTCGCCGAGGTGGGCGGTAAGCACGTAGGGCGTGCGGGTAAGCCGCGACAAAGCCCACGCCGCCGCGCCGGCAGGCACAGCAAAATGGGCGTGGATGACGTCGGGCTTCCAGCGGCGGACGACGCGCAAGCCCACCAGCACCGCCGCGGTAACGTAGCACCCCATCGCCTTGAGGTCGGCGCGGAAAGCCTCACGGCGGCACGAGCGCAGGCGGAGCACCTCCACGCCGCCATCAAGTTCGCGGCGCGGCAGGTCGCCGTGATGGGCGGTGAGCACGCGGACTTCGTGGCCGCGCGCTGCCAAACCGCGCGCCACATCCTGCGCCACCCTGCCGCCGCCTCCGCCGACCGGCGGGTACTCGTGCACCAGCGTCAAAATCCGCATCACGCCTCCCCGCTTGGCGGATTGAGCACCTCGCGCACGGTGTAAGTAGGCTTGCCCTGCGCCTCGTGATAAGTCCGCACCAGCAATTCGGCAATCAAACCCATCAAAAGCGACTGAAAGCCCAAGATGATGAACATCAGGCTAAGTTGGAAAAGCGGCGAGGTGAAAAGGGCAACGCTCCAGAAAATTCGGCGAATTATCAAGAAAATCAGCAACAGCGTGCTGGGCAAAATCAGCGCCAAGCCCACGCCGCCGAAAAGGTAAATTGGCTTGTGAAAGTAACTCAGCAGGAACTTGACGGTGAAAAGATCTAACAGCACCTTCAAAGTGCGCATCAAGCCGTATTTTGACTTGCCGAATTTGCGCGGGTGGTGACGGACGGGCAATTCGGTGATGCGCGCGCCGACCGCCGCGGCATACGCCGGGATGAAACGGTGCATCTCCCCATACAGCCTAAAGCCCTCCAGCACCTCGCGGCGGTAAGCCTTTAGCGTGCAACCGTAATCGTGCAGATGGACGCCTGTAACCCATGAAATCAAGGCATTAGCCATGTGCGAAGGCAAAACGCGAGTAAAAAAAGCATCTTTACGGTCTTTGCGCCAACCGCTGACCACATCGTAGCCTTCCTCAAGTTTGGCGATGAGCATGGGAATATCGCGCGGGTCGTTCTGCAGATCGGCGTCCATCAGCACCACAACATCACCTTGAGAATAGTCAATACCGGCGGCAATTGCCGCGGTTTGCCCAAAATTGCGCCGCAAAAAGACAACGCGGATATGCGCCGGATCCTCTTTAGCCAATTCGCGCAACACCTCGGCACTGCCATCGGTGCTGCCATCGTCAACCAGCACCGCCTCCCACTCATAGCGGCATTCGGCTAAAGCCTCGTGCAAGGCTTTGGAAAGCAAAGGCAGGTTTTCGCGCTCGTTGTAAACCGGTATCACCACCGAAAGTTTCACGGACTGTTCCTCCTAAAAATTTTCAGCAACGAATTCACACCCCCGTTTCCACCTGCGAAGCCCATTCCCGCTCGGCAAGATACCACTCAACCGTGCGGCGGATGCCTTCGGGCAAAGTCACGGTCGGCTGCCAGCCGAGCAGGCGGCGCGCCTTTTCAATGCTCGCCCACGTAGTCTCCACATCCGCCGGATGGCGCGGCTCGCGGACGATTTTCGCCTTGCGCCCAAGGGCATCCTCAATCAGGGCGATGAGTTCGTTCACAGTGTAAGGGCGGTCGTTGCCAAGGTTGATGACCTCATAGCCCAGTGGTTTCAGCCCCAAAACCGTGCCGCGGGCAATGTCATCAACATAGGTGAAATCCCGCGACTGCGAACCATCCCCAAAAAGGTGCAAGGGGCGACCTTCGGCAACCCACTGCACAAAGCGGAAAGGCGCCATATCGGGGCGGCCGGCAGGTCCGTAGACCGTGAAGTAGCGAAAAACCGTGATGTCCAGCCCGTAGAGGCGGTGGTAGGTGTAGCAAAGCGCCTCGGCGGCTTTTTTGCTCGCCGCGTAGGGGGAAAGCACGCGGTCGGTGTTGGCGTCCTCACGGTAGGGCACGGGGTTGCCTTCACCATAAAGGCTGGAGGTAGAAGCCTGCACAAACTTGGGCACCCCATAGCGGCGGCTCATTTCAAGCAGGTTGAGCGCGCCGGTGGTGTTGGTTTGAATGTACACCCACGGGTTTTCCACGCTGTAGCGCACGCCAGCGCGCGCCGCAAGGTTTATCACGCCGTCAAAGCGGTGGCGCTCGCCAAGGGCAAAGACGGCGTCGCGGTCGGTGATGTCAACTTGGTGGAAGGTGAAGCCTTCGCGGCGTTGAAGGCGCTCCAAACGATAGCGCTTTAGCCGTTCATCGTAAGCAGGCGCAAAATTATCCACCCCTACCACCTGATGACCGGCATCAAGCAAAAAATCGGCAACGCGCGCGCCGATAAAACCCGCCGCCCCCGTAACGAGGTAAAAGGCCATAGGATCTCCCGTTTTAGATGATAATGGACTTTGCAAGCATCAGGTGCAGTTTCAACTGCCGCCGCTTGGGCCCTGCAACTGAAGCCACTGGCCAAAAGTTGCGAAGTCCACGCAGGTGGACTTCTGATTGCACTCTCTCAAAGCGCTTGGCTTGCTTACAGGAGAGTTAGGCAGTTACAATCCTTCTGTGTTTTTCTTTCAGGCTAACCATTCACCTCAAAACAAAGACAATTGTTGAGGGCCATCCTTCTTAGACCTGCTCGCTGGGGCAATGTATTCATGCGCCTCAACTCTGCCAGCCAGCACATCGGGCAGAATAGCAAAATCCGCCTCCACCTTTGGGCGCAGTGAAGGCTGGTGGAGAGCCGCCGCGGGATGGTACATCGGCACTATCAGCCGCCCGTTCACCTTGAAAACCTGCCCGTGCAGGGCACTGATTTTCGCCCCGGGCAAAAATTTGTTCATGGAATAGCGCCCCAGCGTTACAATAACCTTGGGCTGAATTGCCTCAATCTGGCGGTCAAGGTAGGGTTCACAGCCTTCCAGTTCTTCGGGTTGCGGGTCGCGGTTGCCGGGGGGACGGCACTTTATGATGTTGGTGATGAATACTTCGCTGCGGCTCAGCCCTACGCTCTGCAAAAGTTCATCCAAAAATTTGCCTGCCGCGCCCACAAAAGGTCTGCCCTGCACATCTTCGTAAAATCCGGGCGCCTCGCCGATAAACATTATCTCGGCATTTGCCGGGCCCTCGCCCGGAACAGGATGACGGCGCGCTTTGTGAAGCGGGCAGCGGGTGCAGTTCTGCACTTCCTCGGCTATTTGCTTCAGGATGAATTCGGCTTCCATCCTTTCCTCCTAACTTATGCTTGCAAATACGCAATGGCTATGCGAAACGCAGGGTCATTATCAACGCATCTTCACGGTTATCGGAATAGTAACGAGGCCGCCAGCCGGCCAATTCAAAACCGAAAGAGCGATAAAGCGCCTGCGCCGCGTAGTTGCCCACGCGCACTTCAAGCGTTGCAAGGCGTGCATTTTGCTCGCGCGCAATTTCCAACAAACGGCCTAAAATCAACCTGCCCACACCCTGCCCGCGCCATTCCGGCCGCACTGCGATCGTGGCAATGTGGGCTTCATCCAGCACCATCCACAGCACACCCACCCCGACAACCTCCCCCTCAGCAACCGCTACAACGGGGAAGGAATGCTCATTTTCAATTTCATGCCGATAGGCATCTGGCGGCCACGGCATAGAAAAAGCCTGCCGGTCTATTTCGTGGGCTGACGGCAGGTCGGCCGGTTGCATTTCACGCACGTGAATGCGCTTCATGTTGGGATCGGCGTTCCGGTGTGCAGGTAAATCGGTGCGAGCGAAGCCACATCATCCGTTTCGCCGCGGCGGTAGCGCTCCCATGCAAGTTCGGCGAGGTAAGCGGGACGGCGCACGCAAGCCGCGGGCGAAGGCAAAAGCGCGTTCTTCCACTTGCGGGCGAGGCGAGCGCGCTCTTCGGGGCGTAGTTCGCCGCAAATCACCGTTGGGCGGCGGATGCGGTCGGCGAGTTGGTCGGCAGTGAGCACCTCAGGCGCACCACGGCCAACCCAGCGCCCATCACGGGCAAAATGCCAGCCCACTGCAAGGCGCTTCCGGCCTGCGGGGAGCACCGCCGCCAGCCGCTCGTAGCCATCGTGCAAAGGCGTCGCCGCCGCAACCACTTCAAACGTCGGCACGCCGATAATCGGCACGGCAAGCGCACCAGCCATTCCCTTGGCAAAAGCCAAGCCCACCCGCAAGCCCGTAAATGAGCCGGGGCCCAAAGCCACCGCAATTGCCGTGATGTCAGTAGGCGAAAGCGAAGCATGCCTAAGCGCCTGCTCCACCAACACCGCCAGTGCGCGGGTATGATGCCTGCCCGTGCGGAGCGCTATCTCGGCCACAACTTGGGCTTCGTCGTAAACCGAAATTCCGATTTGCGAGGTTGAGGTGTCTATCGCTAACAGCATGACAATGCCTCGGCTCAAATGCCGCGCAAAATGGCCTGCCGCAAATGACGGACGAGCACGCGGGCGCGCTCGCCGCGAGGTTCAAAATGCATGGCGCGCTGGTAGGCGTCAAGCCATTCAAAGCGCACGGTCAGCCCTTCTTCAGGAAGGGCTTCGGCAATGCGGTCAGCCCATTCAATCACCAATGGCGCTTCTTCCAGCATGGAATCCAAATCCAAATCCAGCGCCTCGGCCGCGCCCGAAAGGCGGTACGCATCCATGTGGTAGAGCACACGCCCATCACCGCGGCGGTACACATTCACAATCACAAACGTGGGGCTGGAAACCGGGTCGGTTGAGCCCCAACCGGCGGCAACGCCTTGAACAAAAGTGGTTTTGCCACTGCCCAAGTCCCCTTCCAAAGCGACCACATCGCCCGGCTTGAGCATCGCCCCAAGGCGCATACCGAGCCGCCGCGTTTGCGCCGCCGAGCGGCTTACAAAATCCATCGCGTCCGCCCGCAAAATCACCATGCCAAGATTATACCCTACCCGATGGTATACTTTGGGCGCAACCCTGACCGAGGAGGTAGATCATGCCTGAAATTCGCCTTGGTGATCGTTTAATCGGCGACGGACACCCCACCTATTTCATCGCCGATATTGGCGCTAACCACGATGGCTCGCTTGAGCGGGCTAAAATGCTCATCCGTTTGGCAAAAGAAGCCGGCGCGGACGCCGCCAAGTTCCAGCACTTTGTTGCGCCCAAGATCGTCTCCGACTACGGCTTCCGCTCATTAGGCAAGCAACTTTCGCACCAAGCGGCTTGGAAAAAGCCCGTGTATCAGGTTTACGAAGAGGCTTCTCTGCCGCGGGATTGGACGCCTTACCTCAAGGAAGAGTGCGACAAAGTCGGCATTGATTTCTTCTCTTCGCCTTACGATTTTGAATCGGTTGACCACATTGAGCCGTATGTGGAGGTTTACAAAGCCGGTTCGGGGCTGATGTCGTGGCCTGAGTTGCTGGTTTACATGGCGAAGAAGGGCAAGCCAATTATGATGGCGACCGGCGCTTCGGATATCAGCGATGTGGCGCGCGCAGTGCGGATGGTGAAAGCCGTGAACAACGATATTGTGCTCATGCAGTGCAACACCAACTACACCGGCAGCGAGGAAAATTTTGACCACATTCACCTGAATGTGCTAAAAACTTATCGCCAAATGTGGCCGGATGTGGTTTTGGGCATTTCCGACCACACCCGCGGCTTGGCGGTGATTTTGGGCGCAGTTGCGCTTGGCGCGCGCGTGGTGGAGCGCCATTTCACCGACGATAACAACCGCGAAGGCCCCGACCACAAGTTCGCCACCAACCCCGATGAATGGGCACTAATGGTTGAGGAAACGCGCAAGTTGGAGCGCGCGCTCGGCTCCGGCGATAAGTTCGTGGCAGGCAATGAGAAGGAAACCTACATCGTCCAGAGGCGCTGCGTGCGCGCCGCCCGCGACATCAAAGCCGGTGAAATCATCACCCGCGACATGCTGACCGTCCTCCGCCCCAACGCCATCGGCGCAGTGCAATCTTGGGAAATGGACTCCCTCATCGGCACCAAAGCCCTGCGCGACATTCCCAAGGGCGATGCGGTGTATTGGGTGGACGTCGGAAGGGCGTGATGTAGTGATGCCCAGATGCTATGATGCCCAGATGCCCTGTGAGATGATGTCCGGTGGGGAGGTGTGCGATGGCGTTGGTGAAGCGGTTTGAAGATTTGAGAGCATGGCAAAGCGCCCGCAAATTGGTCAGCAGCGTGTATGCCGCCACGCGGCAAGAACCTTTCGCTCGCGATTTTGGCCTGCGCGACCAAATTCAACGGGCGGCCGTTTCAGCGATGACCAACATTGCCGAGGGCTTTGAAAGCGGCACGGATGGCGATTTTTCGCGCTTTTTGACTTATGCCCGTGCCTCTGCCGCGGAGGTGCAGTCATTGCTTTATGTGGCACTGGACGCAGGCTATCTTTCCCGTGAAAGTTTTGAAACGCTTTACCATCTTGCCGAAGAGACCAAAGCCCTGAGCGGCGGGCTATTGGCCTCCCTCCGCCGCCGCTCCTCAAAAACCCACCGCCGCTAACACCACCGGGCATCCGGGCACCCGGGCACCGGGCATCTGGGCACCGGGCATCATGGCATCATAGCACCCCCAAACTTCCCCATGCGCATAATTTACTTCTCCTCCGACTACACCCCCCACGACCACCGCATCCTCGCGGCGCTGGCGAAAACCGAGCACGAGGTGTTTTACCTGCGGCTCCAGCGCGGGCCGCGGCAGACCGAAGACCGCCCCGTGCCCGCGGAAATTCGGCAGGTGCGGTGGCGCGGCGGCAAGCGCCCCTTCCGCTGGCGCAATTTTCCAATGCTGTTTGCCAACTTTGTGAAGGTGGTGCGCGCCGTCAAGCCCGACCTCATCCACGCCGGGCCGATTCAAACCGTTGCCCTTTTCCCTGCACTGCTGGGCTTTCACCCGCTGGTGAGCATGTCGTGGGGCTCGGATTTGCTGCGCGACGCCGACCGCAGCGCCGCCTTTCGCCGCATCACGCGCTTCGTCCTGCGGCGGAGCGACGTGCTGATTGCCGATTGCGAAACGGTGGCGCGCCGTGCGGCGGATTTTGGCTTTCCGCGCGAGCGCACAGCGGTTTTCCCTTGGGGCGTGGATTTGCGGCATTTTTCGCCCACGGGCGGCGATGGCGGCTTGCGCGCCCGCCTCGGTTGGGAAGACGCCTTCGTTGTGCTCCACAACCGCTCGTGGGAGCCGATTTACGGCGTGGATGTGATGGCGCGCGCTTTCGTGCGCGCCGCCCGCGCCGAGCCCCGCCTGCGCCTCATGCTCCTTGGAGGCGGCTCGCTCGCTCCAATGCTCCACCGCATTTTCCGCGACGCGGGGCTGATTGACCGCGTTCACTTCTTCGGGCAGGTTTCCCAGCGCGACCTGCCGCGCTACTACCGCGCCGCCGACCTTTACCTCAGCGCCTCTCACAGCGATGGCTCTTCGGTTTCACTGATGGAAGCGCTTGCCAGCGGCTTGCCAGTGCTGGTTTCCGACATTCCTTCCAACCGTGAATGGGTGCGCACTGGGCGGGAAGGCTGGCTGTTCCCCGATGGCGACGTTAGAGCGCTGGCAAACGCCCTGCTGGAAGCCGCGCGCACCCCCATCCAGCGGCGGCAGGAATTGGCGCAAGCGGCGCGCGCCCGTGCCGAGGAACGCGCCGACTGGTCGCAAAATTTCCTCAAACTGCTTGAAGCATACCGCCTCGCGCAGCAGAGCGCCGGTGCGTGAGGTGCAGATTCAACTGCCACCACTTGCGCCCGGCGACTGAAGTCACGGGCTACAAGTTGCAAAGTCCACCTGTGTGGACTTCTGCCCGCGCCGCGGATAGGCAGTTACGATTGGACGCTCTCGTGAGAGACTAACCAATCCTCAGGATTGATTGTGCATCAGCCTATGCGCAAATTTTACGAATGGCTGAATTCCAATGCGTTTGGCTGGTTAGCGCTGGCGGGCGCGGCGCTTGCCCTTGCAGCGGTTTTTCTGCATTTCCTCACGCCGTGGGGGCCGTGGGCGTTCAGCGATTCGGCGGATTACATTGAAGCCGCCCGCAACCTCGCGCGCGGCTGGGGCTTGACCACGCGCGTCAGCGGCGGTGCTTTCCGCCTGCTCACCGAGCACGCCCCGGGCTACCCCGTGATGCTTTCCTTTGGCTTTCACCTCACCCACGATTGGATTGCCGTCGCCCGCTGGGAAGACATCCTCGCCGTGGCGCTTTTCGCTCTGCTTTTGGGAAGGCTCTTTTGGCAAATCACCGCTCGCCCGCTTGTGGGGGTGCTGGCTTTGGAAATTGTGGCGACCACTTTCGCCTTCACGCGGGCGTTCACCAGCGCAATGTCCGAGCCGTGGTTTTTGGTTTGGGGCACGGCGGCGCTGGTTTTGCTGGAAAGCGACCTGCGCGCGCCGAAGGGTTGGCGCACGGTTTTGGTCGGGCTTTTTGCCGTCTTTGCCGCGCTGACGCGCTACGCGGGCTTGCACCTCGCAGCGGTGATTTTCTTCACCTACGGCTTGCTCGCGGTAGAAGCAAAATCCCGCCGATGGGTGCGCGGAGCGCTGACAGCGGCTTTGCCGACCGCCGCGGTGCTCGGCTGGATGGCATACGCTCGGCTCGCAGGCGGCGGCTTCGCAGGAAAATTTACCCACACCCCGGCATCCATCCTGCATGCCGCCGCGGAGTATGCCCGCCAGTTCGCCGCTCTGATAAACGCCGGTTACAGCGTGCCGCCCGCCCGCTGGCAAACCACGGTTTTGATCTGGATAGCGGTTTTGGGCGCGGCTTTGGTTTCATTTGACGGCGCTTGGCGGCTACGCTCTCACCGCCGATACGGGCGGTTGGCGCGCGGCATCATCCTGCTCACGCTTGAAGCCGCGCTCTACCTGCTGGTGATAGGCGCGTTTTTCGCCCTCGGCAACCCCAAACCAACCGTTGACCTCCGCATGTTCACACCCGCTTACTTCGCGGCAATCGGGGCAGTGCTCCTTTGGCTGGTTTTGTACTTGGAAGGGGCTGCAAGCCGCCTGCGCCGCTCTTTGAGCCTGCCGCAGGTTGTTTACCTGCTGGCCGCGGTTGGGCTGGCAGTTTGGGCTTATGCCACCCCGTTCCAAGGCAAAATGTGGGGCGAAACCATCCACCGATACGGCAAAGGCTACACCCAGCGCGCATGGCACGAATGGGCGCATTCCGATATGTACCGCTACTTGCGGGGCTTACCGCCCGATTTGCTCCTGATAACCAACGACTGGGGCGGCTTACGGCTCTGGTGCGACCACGCAACCGCCGCTCTGCCGCGCTCCGGCAGTTCCAAAATTGCGCCTTTGGGGAAGGGAAACACCGCGCGCGACCGCCTTTTTGCCCAAAACAAAGCCGCTTTGGTGATTCTCAAACTCTCTATGAGCAACCTAAAGCGCTTTGGGAAGCCCGAAAGCGTGGTTGCGGCGCTGACCAAAGGGCTGACAGCGTGCTACCGCAGCCCTTGGGGCGGGGTGTATTTTGCCCACCCGCCGCGCGATATTCCCTGCAAAGGTGGGTAAACTGGTGCTGAACAACGCGTCAACTCCCTCGGCAGAGGCAAACTCACCGCACGCCACCGCAATTTCCCTGCTCCTCGCCATTGCCGTTGGAGCGCTGTTTTTTTACATCATGCTCCCGTTTGGGCCGTGGGCGCAAAGCGACACGGTGGACTACGTCCAAGCGGGGCAGCATCTGGTGCAAGGCCGCGGGCTGACGGCTTACCAAAGCGACGGAAGTCTCATGCCGCTTTCGCACTTCCCGCCCGGCTATCCGCTGGCTTTGGCAACGGCAATGGCTTTAGGGCTGAATTGGGTTGCCGCGGCGCGGCTGGTGAGCGCCTTGGCGGCAGGATTGCTCACATTTTTGCTGGCGCGTAGCGCCTCATCAGCCTTGCGCCGCCCGCTCGCGGCATTGCTTGCCCTGCCCGTCATCGCGCTGTTGCCGGTGGCGCGGCTTTTGGCAGGTGCAATGTCCGAGCCGCCGTATTTTGTGCTTCAGGCAATTTGGGTGTTGGCTCTGTGGCGCGCCCTTTCGGCGCAAACCCGCCGCGCCCGCCTGCGCTGGCTGGTCGCCGCCGGTTTTGCCGTGGGCTTGGGCACGCTCATCCGCTACGCCGGATTGCACGCATGGCTCACCTTAGCCGTGGCAATCCTTCTTTTGCCGCGCGCCGAAATCCCTGCCGGGGCAATTGCCGCGTACGCGCCTCCCGCGGCGCTTTTTGGCGCGTGGAAGGCTTGGCTTGCGCTTAGGCACGCCCCTGCAATCGGTCGGCTCAACTTCCATTTGGCAGATTGGCTTACCACCGCGCCGAAATTCTTTGCCCAAACCGCCCAATCATTCATCCTGCCGTGGGGGGCGCCCCTGCCGCTGTGGGCTGTTTGGCTGTTTTGGGCTGGGATAATTGCCCTCACGGTGCTTGCTGTGTTTGCGCTTTTGCGCTCGCCTCGCGGCGGCGCTTGGTTTCTCGGCGGAATTTGGCTCGCCGAGGGCTTAGCCTCGTTCCCGTTCATGTTAGCCTCGTATGCCGCCTTTCAGCCTACACCTGCGTTGGATTGGCGGATTTACGCGCCCGCGGCGCTGGCTTTGGCGATGGGGCTGCTGCTGTGGGGCGGTGCGGCGCTGGACGCTTTGGCGGAAGGGAAACTTTGGCGCGGCTCGTGGCTGGCACGCTGGCAAGAAAAATGCCGCGGGCGCGGCTATTTCACCGCTGCGGCTTTGCTCGGAATTGCGCTTTTAGCCGCCCCAACGCCGCAACACACCACGCTGAAAAGCGTCCACAGCACCGGCTTGGGCTACACTTCGCAAGAGTGGTACACTTTGCGGAAGGAATTGCTGCCGCGCGTTGCGGCCTTCCCGCCACAGATGCCGCTTGTGAGCAATGCGCGCGGCGGCCTGATACTGTGGATTGACCGCCCCGCCGCGCCGTTTGCCAGTTTGCACAACCACACCCTGCCGCCCGCGCCGATGGGCACGGTGCAAACCGACCCCGCCCACAGGCTGGTGCGCCGCGGCGCGGCTTTTGTGCTCATTTGGGCTGACCCCGCCCGACAGGATTTAGCATGGTGGGGCAACCCAAAGCGCATGGTCGCCCGCCTGATTGACGGCTTGCACATTTGCTACCAAACCCCCTTCGGCGGAATTTATTTCTACATCCCGCCACCAAAACGCTACTGCCAACACTAACGACGCAACGACTTAACGACCCAACGAACCAACGACAACCGACCTCACCATGCCCAACATCTTTGACCTCCTCAATTCCGCAGCCGGTAGCCCGCGCTGGGCTTTTGCGTTCCAAGGACAAGCGTGGGCAGGCATAGGCAAGCGCGCCGTCATCGTTTCACAGGGCGAAAGCCGTTTTGAAGAAACCGCGGCCGCCCTCGCAAGCCGTTCCCCAAACGAAATTTGGTTTGGCGGCTTTGCGTTTGCGCCCACGCCGCCATCCCCCCCTTGGGAAAATTTCCCCGAGGGGTTTTTGGTGCTTGCTGAAAAAGTGCATGGCCCAATCCCGATTGCGCCGCCAAAGCCGCCACAGCGTTGGCAAATCGCCGAAAGCGTGGACGAAACCCCTCGCGACGAGTGGACACAAGCGGTAAACGAAGCCTTGAGCGAAATTGAAAGCGGCGTGCTGGAAAAAGTGGTGCTTGCCCGCAGGCGGCGAATCCGCGCCGCCGCGAGTATTGACCCCGTGGGCGCTTTTGCCCTACTTTTAGCCGCGCATCCCGAGGCCTATGTGTTCCTCTTTGAGCCGGAGGCCGGTGCGGCTTTTGTGGGTGCGACGCCCGAATTGCTCCTCAGCGTGAGCGGCGGACAACTGAGAACCACAGCACTGGCAGGCTCTGCGCCGCGCGGCTCTTCCAATGCCGAAGACCATTTCCTTGGCATGAAACTGCTCGCCTCGCCCAAAAACCGCCGTGAGCACGCCATCGTTGTGGAAGAAATCCGCGCCGCCCTTCAACCGCTCACGGTTGCGCTGGCCGCGCCGCAAACCCCCAACATCCGCCGCTTGCCCGGCATTCAGCATTTGGAAACGCCGATCCGCGCCGCTCTCCGCCCCGGCGTTGGCCTGCTCCAAGCCGCGGCGGCGCTCCACCCTACCCCGGCGCTGGGCGGAAGGCCGCGCAGCGCGGCGCTCCGCTTCATCACCGAGCACGAGCCGCAAAGCCGCGGCTGGTATGCCGCCCCCATCGGCATTGTGCGGCCTTCGGGCGAAGGCACTCTTGCCGTCGCCATCCGTTCCGCACTGCTGAAAGGGGAACTGGCTTGGCTTTACGCCGGCGCAGGCATTGTGAGCGGCTCAATTCCCGAGGAGGAATGGGAAGAAACCGCCCTGAAATTCCGGGCCGTGGAGGAAACGCTGTTTTTGTAGAGTCAAAGATGAAAACCACAGATTGCGCAGATTAGCGCAGAGGAGAAGATTAGCGATTTAGGATTTGCGGAAGGATGCCAAGGGCGCCAAGGACACAAAGGACGCCAAGGGTAACGCAGAGGCGCAAAGAAAGCAACGCAGAGGCGCAGAGAAATGTAAACGACGCAAGGAAAAGTTTTTTCTGTGTCTTCTGTAAATTTCTGTGTCCTCTGTGGTTTTTCTCCCCTACCCACGCCCCAACGACTCAACGACTCAACGACTCAACGCCCCAATCCCTCAGTACCTCAATTCCCCTCTTTCTGTGTTCTCTGTAAATTTCTGTGTCTTCTGTGGTTTCTGTGCCTTCCGTATTTTTTCTGCTCCACCCACGACTCAACGACCCAACGACTCAACGACCCAACGACCCAACGACCAACACCCCAACATAAAAATGAACCCCGCCATCCTTTTTGCCGAAATTTTTGTAGACGAACTCACCCGCCTGCCGCTGAGCGGCGTGGTGGTGTGCCCCGGCTCGCGCAGCACCCCCTTGGCCGTGGCCTTCAGCCGCCAGCAGGCGCTGCCCGTGTACGTGCATCTGGACGAGCGCAGCGCGGCGTTTTTCGCCTTGGGGCTGGCGTTGGAAAGCGGCCTGCCCGCGGCAGTGCTCACCACGTCGGGCACGGCCGCTGCGGAACTGCACCCCGCGGTGCTGGAAGCCGACCGCGCCGCGGTGCCGATGCTCCTGCTCACCGCCGACCGGCCGCCCGAACTGCGCGACAGCGGCGCCAACCAAACCGCCGACCAGGTAAAACTCTACGCCGCGGCAGTGCGCTGGTACGCCGAACTGCCCCTGCCCCAGCCCAACCCCTCCGAGCGCCTGCTCCGCCACCTGCGCGCCACGGCCGACCGCGCCGTGGCCGCGGCGTTGGGCCTCCACGGCACGCCCGGGCCGGTGCACCTCAACTTCCCCTTCCGCAAGCCGTTAGAACCCCAAGGCGACGACGCTGGCTTGTTCCCTCCGCAGCAAAAGGCATTGCACCACGCTAAGGCCCTTCAGCAGTTCAATGCCCATCCGCCCTCTCCCTACC
>JALVVL010000025.1 GCA_027023425.1 Anaerolineales bacterium | reverse complement strand
CTTCTGGGCAACGCCAACCCCGTCCCCAACCCAGTACTGGACACCGACGCCCACCAGCACCCCCACGCTAACGCCGACTGAAGAGCCAACCGAAACGCCGAAACCTACTGAAACCGAAGAGCCAACGGAAACCCCAGAGGCAACACGAACACCGCCCCCCACTAAAACTTGTGAGCCAAATGAAACGCCCCATCCAACGCCAACCCAAAATGACTGACTAAACAAAAAACCCCGCCCTTCATGGCGGGGTTTTTTGTTTTAGGACTTACGCAGTTTCTGGTAGAAGCGTGCGTTTTCATGTCATGGCGAGCCGCCATAAGCGGCGAAGCCATCCCCCAGACAGTTTCAAGGGCGGACAGGGGTTTATCAAACCCCTGTCCTACCCCCTCCAAAGACGGAACAAGCGAAATGTTGCACTTTTAGCGCCGATAAGGCCAATTTAGTAAAGTGAGGCAGATGCCTAAATTCCCCAATCTTATCGCTAATACTTGCTTTTTCGGAGGATGGTTCTTTTGGGGTGCGGCGACAAGTCGCCGCTTTCCAAAGCGGTGCCTCGGCACCGCACTCCAAGAAATGGTGTTTTCAGGGGCAGGTGTCCGCCCCTGAACCCAGACAGTGGAGGAGACCGCTTCGGCGGTCTACGACCGCCTCGCGGTGACATGAAGCAGGAGAACCGCGTAACTCCTATGTTTATCCAAACTTAAGGAAATTATGCTAAGATAAATAGCAGGAAGGTGTGTGACGATGCAGGGTTAAACAATTGTTGGCATGGTTCATTCTTTCCCACAAGGAGGTTCTATGAGCACCGAAGTGGAAATTCACACCAAGAACCTTGACCTAACCGACAGGCTCAGGGAGTATGTGGAAAAGAAAGTCCCCAAACTCACTCGTTACATTCAGGGCATAGATTCCACCCGTGTTGACCTCACCCATGCTAAATCTGCCCGCAACGCTCAAGACCGGTACGTAGCGCAGATAACGGTGCGCGGCAGTCGCTTCATCCTCCGGGCTGAGGAACGCGCCGACGACATTATGACCGCCCTTGACGCTGCCTTGGCAAACATGCAGAGGCGGATTGCCCGCTTCAAAGGGCGGAGGTATCGCGGCCGCGGCGACAGAACGCCCGTTTCTCAGGCCTTTGCCCCCGAGGTGCAAGAAGAAGAGCCCACAGAGCCCGTCATTGTGCGCCGAAAGCGCTTTCTATTGACCCCTATGAGCGAAGAAGAGGCTATTGAGCAGATGGAGTTGCTCGGCCACAACTTCTTTGTCTTCTTCAACGCCTCAACTGGACAAGTCAATGTGCTTTACCGGCGGCACGATGGAACCTATGGCCTAATTGAGCCTGAAATCGGGTGAGTGAATCTGCACAGCGAACAGCAAAGCCCCCGCACTTAGCGCGGGGGCTTTTGTTTTCGGGGCGCGCAGTTTGCGTGTGGTGTTGGAGTCGGTATTACCCTCCGGGTATTCCCGCCATTTCTTTTTCCACCTCTTCCAGCGGCTTGAGTGTGGCATGTAGGAATACCACATTGTCAATAGGGGGCATTAAATTTATGACTTCGGCGACTTTGTATCTTTTCCCAGCGATGAGTACTTCTTCCCCTACTTTGGGTGGCTTTCTTTGTCTTAAAATTGCCCCACCTTCTAAATGGCCTTTTACAACGTAACTTACCTTGTAAATTTTCATCGTTTCCCACCTCACAAGAGCATTTTAAGGTTGTTGTGGTATATCTTGAACGCAATGTCACTGGCGATATTGCGCATAAGCCAATAGCCCATTCGCGGTTCGGCTTCGCAAAGTGCTAAAAATTTGTCCACGTCAAAAACTAACGCCTTAGTAGGGGTTTCTACAACTTCAACGGTAGCCGAATGTACCCCATTTTCAACTAAAGCCATTTCACCAACAAGTTGCCCGGGGCCGAGTTCTACGATATCCAGCACCTTATCGCCGTATTTTGTTTTTACGCTTACCATGCCTTGCAAAATGACGAAAAGTTGTGAAGCGGCTTCCCCTTGTTTGACAAGCACGTCCCCTTTGCTATAAGTGCGCTCTTTGGCTATGGAAAGCAGTTTTTCCACCTCTGCGTCGTTGAGCCCGCGAAGCAAAAAGCAATCCTCCAGTTCCCGATCCGCCAACTTGCACCTCCTTTCGGGAATAACCATGCCGCAGGCTACTTTTACAAGTTTACCACAACTTTACTTTCTTTTTTTCTTCTGATGATCCGCGTGCTGTGACCTTGTTGCCCGGGCGGCTGTAGTGTAATGTCATGCAGAATTTGTGTCTGAATGGAAAATGGCCTTCGCGTGGTCTGAGTTTACCCCCACTGCGGCGGCCGAGGTGAGCGGCTCTTCTGCTTTCACTGCGGAGGCGCTCCAACGCACCAGCGAGGCATACACTTCGCCCATTTGGGCGCCGAGAGCGGCGAGGGCATCGGCCAGCCACGCGCGCGAATCGGGTATGCTCAGCAACAGCGTTCCGGCCGGTAGCGCCGCACTCAGGGCGGTAAACGCTTGTTTGGGGTCGCGGATGTCTGGGTCTAAAAGCGGCTCAACCCAAATGCGCCGACCTGCCGTGGCCCAGCGCGCTAAGCCGCGCACTTCCCCGTTTTCCAGATAAACCAAAGCCGTTGGTGAAATGGCAGGGTTGGGGCGCGCCAGCCGCACCAGCGGCGGTGTGAGGTTGTGGTAAAGCCGTTCTGCCTCCCACCGCCCCTGTGGCGATGGGTAGTGCCATCTGGCTTCGCCACTTGGATTCTCGCTCCGCTTGGCCAATTCCCAAACTTGCCGCCGTTCCACCACTTTGAAGCCCGCCTTTTGAAGTGAAGTGAACCACTCTGCGTCAATGGGGGCTTCGGCCGTTAGCGCCCTCATTCCCCGAAATGCGGGCGCGGAGGCCAAAGATTCCACCAGCGGCTTCAAGTTCGCTTGGGCAAGGGAATCTTGCGGCGCGAGGAAGGCCATTTCTGCCAAGGCGTTATCGGCGTTGGCTTCGGCGAGTGCCACCAAATGCCCTCGCGCTTCTTTGTCAACCGCGCCCCACACGCCGCCCGTAGGTGAAATTAGCGCAATGGATGCAAGGCTGAGTAGCCCCGGCCCGCCGATGGCGCGCCTGACCGCCCGCAGGCTAATTGCTTGCCTGCGGTAGCGGTAAAGCAAAGGCAGGTCGCGCCATTTCAGCGGGCGGGGAAAGCCGTTCACTTGTTTTTCCAGCCTGCGAGGTGCAAAAAGTAGCGGTGAAAGCGGGTGTCGTCGGTCAGTTCGGGGTGAAAGGCTGTTGCCAGCAAGCGCCCCTGCTGGGCAGCGACAATGCGCCCATCTTCCAGCGTTGCCAACACTTCGGCGGGCGGCGTTACGGTTTCAATCAGCGGGGCGCGGATGAAAATCGCGTGGAAGGGGCGGTCGTCGTCGGGCGCAACGGCTTTCAGCGCAGGCACGGGGATGTCAACTTCAAAACTGGCAATTTGCCTGCCAAAGGCGTTGCGCTCCACGGTGATGTTCATCAAACCCAGCAAGGGCTGGCGGCGGCGGGCGTCTTTGGAAAGGAAAATCGCGCCCGCGCAGGTGCCCCAAATTGCGTGGGATTTGCCGAATTCGCGCAGCGGCTCAAGCAATCCAAATTCAACCGCCAGTTTGCCAATGGTGGTTGATTCGCCGCCGGGGATGATGAGGCCGGAAAGCCCTTCTAAGTCTTCGGCGCGGCGCACTTCGCGCACCGCCACGCCGATTTTGCGGAGCATGACTTCGTGTTCCCAGAACGAGCCTTGGAGCGCGAGCACGCCCACTGCAAAGTCGGTGCGCGGCGCGGGCACTTTTTCGGGCGGGAGGAGATTTGGAGCATGTTCCATGATGTTCTGTGTCAGGTGCTCAGTGTTCGGCGGCGAGGTGGCCGAGAGAAGTACCCCCGACCACCCGACAATACGACGTAGGACTTACGCGGTTGTTCGTAGAAGCGCTCGTTTTCATGTCATGGCGAGCCGCCATAGGCGGCGAAGCCACCCCCCAGATGGTGAGGGAGACCGCTTCGGCGGCCTGCGACCGCCTCGCGGTGACATGGAGCAGGAGAATTGCGTAACTTTACGACGTTGTTATGCTCTACCATCCCCTTCCGGCGAGGCGGGCCTCTTCGGGCAGTGCGGCGGCTTGGACGCCGTGCATTGGTTCGCCTAAGCCTTTGCTCACCTCGGCGAGGATGGCCGGGTCGTTGTAGTGGGTGACGGCTTTTACAATGGCCGCAGCGCGCTTGGGTGGGTTCTCCGACTTGAAGATGCCGGAGCCGACAAATATGCCATCCATGCCGAGTTGCATCATCAGCGCGGCGTCGGCGGGGGTTGCTATGCCACCCGCGGCAAAGTTGACCACCGGCAGGCGGCCGAGTTCCTTCACTTGCCGCACCAAATCCAACGGTGCGCCAATTTCTTTAGCGTAGGTGTAAAGTTCCTCATCGGCCATCGTTTGCAGGCGGCGGATTTCGCCCAGTACGGCGCGGGCATGACGCACGGCTTCTACCACATCGCCGGTTCCCGCTTCGCCCTTGGTGCGGATCATCGCTGCGCCTTCGGCAATGCGGCGCAGGGCTTCGCCGAGGTTGCGCGCGCCGCACACGAACGGCACTTTGAATTGGTGTTTGTCAATGTGGTGTTCTTCGTCGGCGGGCGTCAACACTTCCGATTCGTCAATGTAGTCAACGCCGATGGCTTCCAAAATTTGGGCTTCAACAAAGTGCCCAATGCGCACTTTTGCCATCACGGGGATGCTGACCGCATCCATGATTTTGAGGATGAGTTCGGGGTCGCTCATGCGCGCCACGCCGCCCTCTTTGCGGATATCGGCGGGCACGCGCTCCAGCGCCATAACGGCAACCGCGCCGGCGTCTTCGGCGATTTTGGCCTGTTCGGGCGTCACAACGTCCATAATGACCCCGCCTTTCAGCATCTGGGCGAGGCCGACTTTTAGTTCGTAAGAACCGGTTTTCGCTTCCATTTTGAACCTCCGGGGGAATCTGCAAGCATAAATGCAGGCTTATTCTATCACGTAGTGGCGTGTGCTCGTTAGGTCGTTGGGTCGTAGGTGGAGAAACACCACAAACCACAGAAAACACAGAAATTTGCAGAGAACACAGAAAAAATCTGTGCTAATCTGTGTAATCTGTGGTTTGTTTCATCCACCGATTGACACAGATTTGCACCGATTGAAAAAGAAAACCACAGAAAACACGGAAATTTGCAGAGAACACAGGAAGAGAGGGATTGAGGGATTGAGGTACTAAGGGATTGGGGCGTTGAGTCGTTGAGTCGTTAGGTCGTTGGGTCGTTAGGTCGTTGGGTCGTTGGTCGTAAAGGCTGGGGGAAAGCACAGAAGACACAAAAATACCACAGAAAACACAGATTTACATTGTGAAAAAGAAAAACCACAGAGGACACAGAAATTCACAGAGAACACAGAAAAAATCTGTGCTAATCTGTGTAATCTGTGGTTTTTTCTTTGCGTTCTTTGCGTTTCTCTGCGTCTCTGCGTTAACCTCTTTGCGCTCCTTGTTTCCTCTGCGTCTCTGCGTTACTTTCTTGGCGTCCTTTGTGCCCTTGGCGCCCTTGGCGTCTCTGCGTTCCTCTGCGCCTCTGCTTCCTCTGCGTCTTTGCGTTACCCTTGGCGCCCTTGGCATTGCTATCCGCAGATTCCACAGAAAAAATCTGTGCTAATCTGTGTAATCTGTGGTTTTCTCTCTGCGCCTCTGCGTTAACTCCTCGGCGTCTTTTTCACAAATTCCCCAAAATAGCCGAGTTCGGTCAGCGCAGCGAGGATTTTTTCCTCCGCCCCCGGGTGTACTTCCACCACCACCGGACTGAGCATTTCGCCCAAAAAGCGCCGCGCTTTGCCGGAGCGCAGCGCTTGCAACACTTTCGGGTCACGGACGCGCAGCACCACCGTTTCTGCCAAGGTTGCCTGCGCGCCCCCGGCCTCCCAATTTGTGATGGCGCGGGTGATGGAAGGCGGAACTATGCGCGCGTGTTGTCGCAAGAGAGCGAGGACGTGAGCAGGCTTCAGCCCTTGGGCTTGCGCGCGGCGCATTGCCGCGGCGCTCAGGCGGAAGCGATAGCCGCCGCGGCCAAATCCCTCCCAATCGGCAAAGCGGGCTATTTGGTAGCGCGCCGAGCGCGGCGTGCGCGGCGGGGCTGTGATGCGCCCGTCCGAGCGGATGGTTAGCGGCGCGTTTTCGGGTGGAAGGCGCGGCGCTTCGCCTTTTAGCAACGAAATGCCCCATTCCGAGATGCGGAACGCGGTTGGCGGCGCGCCTTTTTCGGGGGCGGCTAAATCCAATGCGCCGAGCCAATGCATTGGGCCGGTGAGCAAAAAGCGCAGGAGCGCGCCGTCCACCTGTTCCCATGCCTCCCAACCGTGGAGCAGGTTGCCCTCGGCGTCGCGGAAATACCACGAATCGTAATCGCCCGGCAACGGCCGCTGGAAATCGGGATGGCGGTCGCGCACTGCGGCGATGAACGCCGAAATGCTCCACCATTCCCGCGGCGGCAGCGCGGCAATCCAGCCGAGAACGGCGGAACGCGCCTGCCGCGGGTCATTTTGCCATGATCCTTCGGGCGTGATGCCGGGCATCAGCCGCAAATCGTTGAACTGCCCGTGCCGCCAGCCGTTCCAGAGCATGAGCAAGGCTTGGCCGGGTGCGGCTTCCAAAAAGCGGCGCGCCGCTTCAGCATCCACCTTGTCTTCGGCGGTGAGCAAGCCTGCGGAGTGGGCTAAGGCGTGCATTTGCTCGTGCGTGCAACGCCAGCGGGCGCGGTCGGGCGTTTCATCGGTGGGTAGTCCTCCGCGCAGGGCGGCCAAAAATGTGGTGATGTGGTCTAAAATCCGCGCATCTGCCGGTTGGGGAAAGGAGCGCTCGCGCGGCAGCGCTGGCCTTCCCAGCACTTTGTTTTCATCCGTGCGGGCGATGGGCGGCATCAGCGCCAGCAGTTCGTCGGGGATGTAAGCAAATTCAACCGGCCCGCGGGCGGTAGGTAGAAAAGCGCGCCCTATCAAACCGGCGTACCAAAGCGTTTCAACGGGTGAAATGGGGTTTAGGTGAGGCTTTTCGCGCTCGCGCCGGCCGGCGCCCATTTCGCGGAATTCGCCGAAGCGGCGCACAAATTCTTGCCACGGGATTTTGCCCCCGCTTTGCCGCAGCGCGGCAAGGGCGGCGCGGGCTTCGGGCGTGAGAGATGAAAGCACCCCTTCCAGCCGAGCACGCTGCGGCATTGTGCTTGCCAGTTCATCCGCGGCGGAGCGCGCATCGGCAAATTCGCCTCCAATCCCCCATGCGGAGGCGATGATTTGGAGCAGGCCTAAATCGGCGCGGCGCAAAGTGTAGCGGAGCGAGGGCATTTCGCCTCCGGCGGCAAAGCCGTTTGTGCGTTGAGCGGGGCGGCGGGCGCGTTATTTCGCGTGTAGCCTTTCTAACACGGCATCGCGGCAGGCCGCGCCCACAATTTCGGCCAGCGGCGCAAAACTTTTCGCGTTGCGCCACTGGGGGCGTTCAGCCCAAATGCGCTGAACCACCCAAGAGGCGTCGTGCACCATCCCTTTTGTGTCAAAAAACAGCCCCACAAACGGGTTGCGCTGACGCACATCGTAGAGCCATTTGCGGTCTATGCCGTGCCCGGAATGGGGGAAGGCGAAAGGCACAGCCTTTTGGCCGGTGATATCGCGCACGTAGGCGCACGATTCTACAATTTCCCGCTCGGCCTCTTCGGGCGGAAGGCCGCCAAGTTTGCGATGGGTGAGGCCGTGCGCGCCTATGGTGAAACCCGCAAGGTGCAGGGAACGGATTTCTTCTTCGTTGAGGAAGGGTTCGTTTTCGGCAAGCCACGCTTCGGGGTCAATGCCCATTTCATGCAAAAATGCTTTTATGCTTTCCTCCGGCAGGCGCGCCAACGATTCCTTCCATTCCGTCGGATTTTGAGGCAAGGAGGCGTGGGCAAGCAGTGGCAAGCGCTCTTCCGCGGGCATTGAATGCAGGCGGTCAACCGCGAGCGAAAGCAGGTTGCGCGCAAAAAGCCGATGATTGCCCACAAACTCTGCCGTTATGAAGAAGGTGGCTGGAATGCCCCGCGCTTTTAGAATTGGGCGCACTACGGTGAAGCATTCGCGATAGCCGTCGTCAAACGAAAGGTGCGCCGCGTGGGGAGGGAGAATCCCTTTCCCTAAACGCGCGTTGTGCACATCTTCGTAAGCAACCACTCGGAAATCGGTTTGCAAAAAGTCAAGGTCTTCCCGAAAAACCGCCGTTGGGATTGGGGAGTAGAGATGTTGCACGTGCGGCATGGGGTGGTCGGCGACGGCATGGTACGATACCCCCACGACATCTCGGGGTAGTTTGCGGTGGCAATCGCGGAGCAGGGCTTTTATGGCTGTGCGGGTGGTAGTGCTCCACACTTGTTTCAAAGCGCGTTTTGGGGTTGTAGCCATTCTTTCCGCCTATTGAAAAGGGCAAAAACCGGTTAGCGAGGAGAAAGTAGAGTCGTTGAGATTGCCAGAACGCCCTCATTTATCCCTTGGCGCCTCGTCCGCGGTCGGCGGCGCCGCCGCCTCGCGGGGACATGCCACAAAGAATTTTCGGATAGGCTCTAAGGGATTATGTAAACGCCGTGTCGCCGTCGCAAAAGCCGAAGGTGAGCCGCTCCCATGCTTGGGCGAGGGGACTATTGGGGGCGGCAAACCACGCTTGGTAGAGGCGCTTGTGTTCGCTCAGCAGGGGACGGGTCAAAGGATGCGCCTTTAGTGGCTCGGCCAACTCGGGCGGCAGTTCAAGGCGGTGGGCGCGCCACGCAATTGCAACTTTGAGCGCGAGGGCAAGCACGGCATTTGGCAAGAGGCGGCGGCTCAGGTGGTAATCCAAGGCTTTCACCCAGCGCTTGCCGCCGTCTGCCGAAAGCGAGAACACAGCAAAGCCCACGTAGCGCTTGCCATCGTGCAGGGTAAATGCTTGAAAGCGAAACTCATCCCGCGCATGGGTGAAGTGGTAGTTGAAATGAGGTGCGCCCGCCCGTGGCAGCACCCACGGGTATTCCAACATCCAGTTTACAACAACAGGCGGGCGGTGAAAAGAGGCTACTGGCAGTGGGCGCGGTTCTTGAGGGGGAATTTCGGGTATGCGCGGCGTTTCGGCAATTTTAAGCCCCTTGAGCCACGAATCGGCGTAGGCGCGCAGGCGGGCGGCTATCGTTTTGTGCAGGGGTGTGGCTAAGAAGCGGTCTGCGGCGCGCACGGATGCGGTTTCCACCGCGAAGTCGCGCCCGAGGGCGTGGAGTGCTTTGCGGAGCGCGCGCCGTCCAAGCCGCAGGGGGTTGAAAAGCGTCACGCCGGTGAGGTCAAGGCTGTAAAACACGAACGGCTCGCGCTCGGTGCACCCGAGTTTGCGGTTGACTTGCCGCGTGTGGATGTTGCCTGTGCTTACGGCGTCAATGCCGAGCGATAGCGCCTTTTGCTTGAGCATCCGCCCTACGCCGCGGCCGCGCACCTGCGGAGCGGCCAGCCATGTGCTGAACCAAAAGACCTTGCTCACCCGTCCGCCATCGCGCAAAAAAACGGGCAAAAGGCCGAGGTAGCCCACCACCTCGCCGCTGGAAAGGGCGAGCAAAAGCGCAGGGTCGTCGGCCGAGGCGGCGGGGTTGTGTGCCTGAGCCTTTGCCCGCTGGGGAGTGATGGGCAGGATGGCGTTTGGCGGCGCGCCGGCGAGGTATTCGGCTATGAAATCGGGCAGTTCGCCAACGCGCACTATCCGGGTTGAAAAATCATCCATGGATTGGTGGCGGCAGTTCGCCGCGCTCTAACGCGTCTAACAGCCCTTCAACCGAACGGCGGATTATCCGATAAACGTTTTCAAACGCTTTTTCATTGCCGTAGTAGGGGTCGGGCACGGATAAATCGCCCTTGGCCTCCGGGTCAAATTGCCGAAGGTGGCGGATTTTTTCGGGGAGAGCCTCGTTTGGAAAAAGGGCGCGCAGATCGGCGTAATTGTCTTCGTCCATAACAACGATTAGATCAGCATCGGCGACCATTTGCCGGTCAACCTGCCGGGCTGAATGCCAGTAGTGGACGCCGTGCTTTGCGGCGACTGCGCGCATCCTCTCGTCAGGCGGCTCACCTACGTGCCACGCTCCGATACCGGCGGAATCGGCTGCGAATTTGTCGTCCAAGCCGCGCTCCGCGGCGAGCGAGTTGAACAGCGCCTCCGCTAAAGGGCTGCGCACAATGTTGCCCAAGCAAACGAAAAGTACCATCTGCATAGCCAAAATCCAAACCTCCAAATGCAAAAATGCCGCTCGGCGGCCTCAAGATTATACCCAACTTTGCGGCGCGGCGAAACCACCGGCGCCACCGCGGTATAATGCCACCATGCAGAAAAGGCGCGGATGGATTTTTTTGATCGCCCTTGCGGCGTTTTTGAGCATAGCCTGTGGGAGTACGGCGCTTGCCGCCGCTCCTTTCCCTGTGGCGAAGGAAAAATCAACTCCCCGCCCTTTGCTGATTTATGTTCCTTCCAAACATGCTTCGCCGGAGCCGCGCGACAACGCCCCTTTACCCACCCCGCAGAGCACACCCCAAAATTCAAGCCCAACACCGCGCCCTACCGAGGTTGCGCCTTTCATCTACATCACCCAATCGGGCGATACCTTGCCCGCTCTGTCCGTGCGCTTTGGCGTAAAACCGGAGGAAATCCGTAGCCAAACTCCGTTGCCCAAGAAGGGCTTGCTCAAGCCCAATACCGTGCTCATCATACCGCGGCGGGTAGGCAAAACCACGCCCAATACCCGCGTAATGCCCGATAGCGAGGTGGTCTATTCGCCGTCCGCCATTGGGTTTGATGTGAGGGCGTTTATCCAGCAGGCAGGGGGCTATATGAGCACTTACCGCGAATACCTCACCATCACGGGTAACACCAGCGGCGCTCAAATAATCCAGATGGTCTCCCTAAACAACTCCATCAACCCCCGCTTGCTCATTGCTTTGCTGGAGTATCAAAGCCACAGCGTCTTTTCGTACCCCCAAAGTGAAACTTTGCGCAAATATCCAATTGGGTTTGCCGAGCAAAGCAAGCACGGCCTTTACCGCCAAGTTTCGTGGGCGGTGGCGCAACTTTCCAAAGGCTATTACGGATGGCGTGAGGGCTTGTTGACCACATTGACCTTTCGCGACGGCACAAAATTGCGGCTTGCCCCGGATCTGAACGCTGGCACGGTGGCGTTGGCATATTTGTTTGCCCAGTTAAGCCCCAATTTTGCCGCTTGGCAACAGGTGATGAACCCCGAAAGCGGCTTCCCTGCCTTCTACAAATCGCTTTTCGGCGACCCGTGGGAGCGCGCCTACGCGGTTGAGCCGCTTTATCCGCCCCAACTCAAACAACCCAAGTTCATTTTGCCTTTTCAAAAGGGTGTGCGTTGGTATTTCACCGGCGGGCCGCATGGCGCTTGGGAGCACGAGGGTGCGCTCGCGGCTCTTGATTTTGCCCCGGGCTCCATCCACGGCGGATGTGAGCCTTCGCGGCAGTGGGTGCTCGCGGTGGCGCCGGGGGTGGTGGCGCGTTCGGGTTATGGCGTGGTCATGCTGGATTTGGACGGCGACGGCAAGGAACAGACCGGCTGGGATGTGCTTTACCTGCACATTGCCTCGCGCGACCGCGTGCCGGTAGGCACTCACCTGAACACCGGCGATAAAATCGGCCATCCATCTTGCGAAGGCGGCATAGCCACGGGCACCCATGTCCACATTGCCCGCAAATACAACGGGGAATGGATAGCGGCGGATGGCCCTGTGCCGTTTGTGATGGATGGCTGGGTGCCGCATAACGGCCGCGCCCCTTACAAGGGCACCCTCACCAAAGGGGATAAAGTTATCAAGGCCTGCCCTTGTGGAAGCCCGGCGCAGATGATTGTGCGTGATGATTCAGCCCCGTAAGTTCTTTTGGCTTTTTGCGTTTTTGGGAATGGCCCTATTGGCGGCGGGATGCGCTTCTCAAAAGGCGACACCGTTTCCAACGCCGGTGGGGCTTTTCGCCGCGCCGGAAGTTACCCCTAAGCCGGGGCCAAGCCCCACGCCATTGCCGACGCGCCCGCCTTACAACCCTGGCACGCTGGTGGATTACAAAGCCCAAACCGGCGATACGCTCCCTGCCCTTGCCGCGCATTTCAACACTACCGTGCAGGAAATTTTGCAGGCAAACCCCCAAATCCCGCGAGATGTCACTACCTTGCCGCCCGGTTTCCCGATGAAAATCCCAATTTATTACGCTCCGTTTTGGGGAAGCCCCTTCAAAATCTTGCCTGACCCGCTTTTTGTGTATGGGCCGGCCTCGCGGGGCTTTGATGTGCGCGAATTCGTGGCAAGGCATCCGGATGGCTGGCTCGCCCATTACAGCGAATATGCTGCGCGCGCCAACCGTTCCGGCGCCGACATCGTTGACTACATCGCCCGTCATTACAGCATAGACCCTCGCGTTTTGCTCGCCTTGCTGGAATATCAGGCCGGGGCGCTCACCCAGCCCGACCTCCCAAACGGCCGTGAGGAATATATCCTCGGCTACCGCGACGAAAACCACAAAGGCCTTTTTCGCCAGTTGAACTACGCGGCCAACATGCTCAACAACGGCTACTACGGCTGGCGGATCGGCTCATTGCGGCTGTTTTTGCTCAGTGATGGCACCGAAGTGCGGCCAGACCCGTGGCAGAACGCCGCCACGGTTGCCCTGCAATACTATTTTGCCCACTATTTGCCCGCCGAGGTTTACCATCAAGCCGTTTCGCCAAATGGCTTTTTCAAACTCTATTCGTTTTTCTTCGGCAACCCGTGGGAAAGCCCGCCGCCCCCGCACATTCCGGCGAACTTGCACCAGCCGCCCATGCGCTTGCCGTTCCCCAAGGGCGAAACTTGGGTTTTTACCGGCGCGCCGCACACCGGCTGGGGTTTGGGGCAACCGTTTGCCGCTTTGGATTTTGCCCCGCGCGGCGTCTCCGGCTGCCAGCCCACCGACAAGTGGGCTGTGGCTGTGGCGGATGGCATAGTTGCCCGCTCGGAATATGCCACGGCAATGTTGGATTTGGACGGCGATATGGATGAGCGCACGGGCTGGGACGTGCTGTACTTCCACCTCGCCGAGAACGGCAGAATACCTGAGGGGGCAATTGTAAAAGCAGGCGACAAAATAGGCCATCCTTCTTGTGAGGGTGGGAGGGCGACGGGCACCCACGTTCACATAGCGCGCAAATACAACGGCGAATGGATTTTGGCCTACGGCGTGATTCCGTTCAACCTTGAAGGGTGGGTTGCGGAGAGCGGCGGCACGCCCTACAAGGGAGATTTGCGGCGCGGCACAAGCATTGTGGTCGCCAGCGATCAGGGCATTCCGGCCAGCGAAATCCGGTCATATAAATGAAAGCACTGTTCAATTTGACTTTCGCAACGCCCAAGCATATACTTTAGTAGGAGTTATACGGTTCTCCCCCTTTATTGCATTCTCAAACAAGATTTTGGTTATTACGGAAGGCGCCATCCGCTCTCTTTGTGGCAAGATCTCACCCATCCCCCGATGAGCCTCGCTGGTGCTCGGCTCATCTGCCCCCTTCCCTCCCTTATCAAGGGAGGGAAGGGGGCGGCTACGGTGACGCGATAGCGTCGCCGTAGCGGGGGTAGGGAGAGATCAAAAATTTGGGCGCTAAGTTGCAAAAGGCCTAAACCAACTATCAGGGTTGATTATGCATTATGTCGCCGCGAAGCGGTCTCTCCCATCATCTGGGGGGATGGCTTCGCCGCCTACGGCGGCTCGCCATGACATGAAAGCGAGCGCTTCTACGGGCAACTGCGTAAGTCCTGCTTTATTTTGGATGGAAGCCCGGGATTGGGGGTGGAACCTCCACCCTCAGTGTCGGTGCCTTGGGTTGGATGGAAGCCCAAATTTCACAGGATGGATGGAGGAATGCAATGCTCGGAGATCGCCCTTGGTTCAAACACTATGACGAAGGGGTACCTTTTCACATTGATTACCCCCCTGTGCCGCTCTTCCATTTTTTGGAAGAGGATGCCCACAAGTATCCCGACCGCCCGGCTACAATTTTCAAGGGCGCGAAAATCACCTATCGGGAACTCAACGACCTGACCGACCGCCTTGCCGCCGGACTTTATAAACTCGGCGTCCGCAAGGGCGACCGTGTGGGGCTGTTCATGCCCAACACGCCCCAATTTGTGATTGCCTACTTTGCCATTCTCAAAATCGGCGGCGTGGTGGTTGCCACCAACCCGCTCTACAGCCCGCGTGAAATTGAGCATCAACTCAACGACGCCGGCGTAGAGTACATGGTGGTGATGAGCAACTACTACGAGCGCATCAAAGAGGTTCAACCCAAAACCGGCCTCAAGCGGCTCGTCGTTACCAACATCAAAGAAACGCTGCCGCCGCTGCTGCGCTTCCTCTTCACGCTCACCAAAGAAAAATCGGGGGGATTTCGCGTTACGCTGCGCGACAACGACGTTTGGATGCAAGACCTCATCGCCGCTCACAAGCCCTCCGACCGCCCACAAATCCCCGTTGGGCCGGAGGATGTTGCGCTTTTCCAATACACCGGCGGCACAACTGGCCTTTCTAAAGGTGCGGTGGCGCTCCACCGCAACCTCGTCGCCAACACGCTCCAAATCAAAAACTGGGTGCCCAATCTTGAAGAAGGCAACGAGGTGGTGTTGATGGCAATCCCGCTTTTCCATGTGTATGGCATGGTTTCGGGGATGCTGTTCGGCATCGCCTCGGGCGGCACGTTGGTGATGGTGCCCGACCCGCGCGACTTGAAAGACCTGCTCCACAACATTCAAAAATACCACGCCTCAATTTTCCCCGGCGTGCCTACGCTCTACAACGCCATCAACAATTACCCCGATGTGATGGCTGGCAAGTATGACCTTAGCAGTATCAAAGTGTGCATTTCGGGCTCTGCGCCGCTGATGCGCGAAACCAAAGAGCGCTTTGAAGCCCTCACCGGCGGCAAAGTGTTTGAAGGCTATGGGCTTTCGGAAGCGCCCACTGCAACTCACTGCAACCCTGTGCTCGGCGAAAACCGCACCGGCTCTATCGGCCTGCCGCTCCCCGATGTGGATGCTAAAATCATCAGCCTTGATGATGGCGTAACCGAACTGCCCGTCGGCGAGGTGGGCGAACTCATTATCAACGGGCCTCAGGTGATGAAAGGCTACCACAACATGCCCACCGAAACCGCCAATGTGCTGCGCAAGCGCGAGGACGGCAAAATTTGGCTTTATACCGGCGACATTGCCTACATGGACGAGGACGGCTATTTCTACATCGTTGACCGCAAAAAAGAGGTCATCAAGCCCGGCGGTTATCAGGTGTGGCCGCGCGAGGTGGAAGAAGTGATTTCTGCCCACCCGAAGGTGCTGGAGGTTGCTGTCGCTGGCATCCCCGACCCGTACCGCGGCGAGACCGTGAAAGCGTGGGTTGTGCCCAAACCCGGCGAGACCCTCACCGCCGAGGAAATCAAAGAATGGTGCCGCGAGCGGCTGGCGAAATTCAAAGTGCCCACCCATATTGAATTTCGCACCGAATTGCCCAAGACCACGGTGGGCAAGATTTTGCGCCGCGAACTCGTCCGTCAGCACATTGAGGCCGAGAAAGCGAAAGAAGGAGACAATTCGTAATCGGGAGTTCGCTTTGAGCGGTAAAGCCGTTTTGGCGGTTGTGTTTGTGCTGGCGTTGGGGATTGGGGTGCGGCTGTATCGGCTCACCGCCCCGCCGCTGGATTTTCACCCCACCCGCCAGATGCACAGCGCATTGATTGCCCGCCAACTTTACCTGCGCTGGCGTCCCGGCCTCGTTACTCCTTTGGAGCGGGAACAGCGCGAACTCGGCAACCGCATGGCGCGCTACGAGCCGCCCATTTTTGAGGCGCTCGTGGCGCGCACTTGTTTGATTGACCGCCATTGGGGCTTTCATCTCTGGGTTGCCCGGCTTTACGACCTGCTGTTTTGGCTTTTGGGCGCTTGGGGGCTTTTCTTGCTCGCCCGCCGCGCCGCTGGAGAAACCGCCGCGGTGCTTTCGCTCGGCTATTGGATGCTACTCCCTTTTGCCGTGCAGGCCAGCCGTTCCTTTCAGCCCGACCCGCTGATGACGGTGCTTTTGGTTTGGGCGGCGTATTTTGCCTGTGGATGGGCTGACGCTGCGGCGGATGAGGCATTGCCAAAGCAAAGATTGTATGCCGCGCTGGCGGTGGTTTTTGGCGCCGCAGCAGGCATTGTAAAAGCCTATGCGGTGCTTTTCGCACTGGGTATTTGGGCTGGGATGGCAATTTGGCGCTATCGCCGGCGGGTTTGGCGGAGCGTTTGGGCTTGGCTCGGCGCCTTAGGCGCTGCCTTGCCGGTAGCGGCAGTGTATTTCTTCATGCCGCGCAACGCCGTGAACAGCGGCTTCATCCGCACATGGGTTTTGGGCGCGGTGCGGCACTGGCTTTCACCGCTGGTTTACGGCGGATGGCTCAACCAAGCGAGCATGGCTTTTGGCGGCGGATGGCTATTGTTTGCCGTGGTGGGCGTTGCGCTGAGCAAGCCCCGCCTGCGCGCCCTCGCGCTTGGCTGGCTTGCCGCCTACATCGCCTACGGACTTGCCGTGCCCGTCCACATTGCCACCCATTCCTACTACCAACTGCCGCTTTTGCCGTTGACGGCGTTGGGCGTGGGCGCAGGAGCCGCCGCGTTGGAAGAGCCAATCCGCCGACAGCGCAAAATTTGGCAAGCCGCGGTCGTGGCGGCGTTGGTGGTTTCTGCCCTCTATTCCACCGGCATAACCGCTTGGGAAATCCGCAATGCTCACACTGAGCAGAAAGCCCAAATGCTCCAGACCCTTGGCGAGCGCCTGCCCGAAGGCAAAATCATTGCCCTGACCGAGGCTTACGGCTACCCGTTGATGTATTACGCCAACCGCAATGTGGATTTTTGGCCTACTTCGCGCTACATGGAATTTTTCTCGCAGGGGCAAGCCGCTTTTGCCGACATTTTCAAGCGCCGAACCCGCGGCCATCATTATTTCCTCGTGACCGACATGGAAGAGTTTTACCGCCAAAACGCCCTCCGCCGCTATCTCTACGCCCATTACCCCGTAGTCATGGAAGGCGATGGCTACATTTTGTTTGACCTGAGCCGCGGCAAGTAGCCCACAATGGAACAGCCCTTAGTTTCTATCGTCACCCCTTCTTTCAACCAAGCGCGGTTTTTGGAAACAGCGCTGATTTCGGTTGCGCGGCAAACGTACCCGCGAGTTGAGCATTTGGTTGTGGATGGCGGCTCTTCCGACGGAAGCGTGGAAATCATCCGCCGACATGCCGACCGGCTGGTATGGTGGGTCTCGGAGCCCGACAAGGGGCAAGCCGACGCCATCAACAAGGGGATGCGGCGGGCGCGCGGCGAAATTGTGGCTTGGCTCAATTCCGACGATGCCTTAGCGCCGTGGGCGGTTGCCGAAGCGGTGGAGGAATTTGCGCGCCGCCCCGCGGCGGTGTTGGTTTTCGGCGATGCGCTTTCCTTCAACGCCGAAGGTCGCCCCTTCCACACCCTGCGCGCCGGCAATTGGGGATTGGAAGACTTGATGACCTTCCACATTTTGCCCCAACCGGCGGTCTTTATGCGCCGCGAGGCCGCCGAGGCGGTCGGCTTTTTGGATGACGATTTTCACTACCTTTTAGACCACAAACTTTGGCTGAAACTGGCGCTGGAGGGCGAAATGGTGTACAGGCCGCGGGTGTGGGCTTTTGCGCGCTACCACGAGGCGGCCAAAAACGCCGCCCAAGCCGCAAAATTCGGGGACGAAGCCCTGCGGCTGGCGGAATGGATGAGCGCCGACCCGCGCTTTGCCGCGCCTTACGCCCGCTTGCGCCGCCGAGTTTGGGCGGCGGCATACCGATTTCGCGCGCGCTACCTGCTGGATGCAGGCAAAAGCGCCGCTGCTTTGCGCTCTTACCTCCGCGCCTTTGCCCTCCACCCGCCGAGCGTAAAGCCCGAAGCCAACCGCGTGCTCTTTGCGGCTCTCAGCCTGCTGGGGATGGGCTTTTTGCGTGGATGGTACTATCGGCGCGCTTGGGGCAAAATTCCGCCCGAAGCGCAGGCGCTGGGCATTGAAAACGTGGATGAATTTGTGCGGGGGTGAGTACTCAAACAAAAACGCCCGATGGAAGCCATCGGGCGTTGGTTTTGGGAAGGGGGCGCTTGCTTAGGGCACAATCCACGTGCCGGTTTCGCCGCGCAGCGCCGCAGGGATGTGCTCCGGGTCGGTGATCAGCGCCTTTCCGGTCGGAACTGCCTTCAAGTAGCGCAAGATGGCCTCAATTTTCGGCTTCATGCTACCGGGCTTGAAGTGGCCTTCGGCAAGGTACTTCTCTGCTTCGGCAACCGTCATTTTGTCAAGCCACTGCTGGTTGGGCTTGCCGAAGTTGAGGGCAACCTTTTCCACCGCGGTTGAGATGAGGAAAAGGTCAACTTTCATGGAAATGGCGAGCAGTGCCGAGGCGTAGTCTTTGTCAATCACGGCTTCAACGCCTTCCAACTCGCCATTTTCGTTTTCAACGACCGGAATGCCGCCGCCGCCGACCGCGATGACCGTGAACTTGTTTTCCACCAAGGTGCGGATGGCGTCCAATTCAATGATTTTCTTCGGGTCGGGCGAGGGGACAACGCGCCGCCAGCCGCGGCCGGCATCCTCCATCACGTGCCAGCCTTCTGCCATGCGGCGTTTGGCGGTTTCTTCATCCATAAAAGAGCCAATGGGCTTGGTGGGGTGCTCAAAGGCGGGGTCGTTTTTGTCAACGAGCACCTGAGTAACCACGGTGGCGGCGAGTTTTTTCATGCCGCGCTTTTTGAATTCGTTGTAAAGCGCCTTCTGGAACATATAGCCGATCGCTCCCTGCGTGTCGGCGCCGCACGAATCCAGCGGAACGGGGTGCAGTTCGTGCGCGGCCAGTTCGGCGCGACGCAGGATGAAGCCCACCTGAGGGCCGTTGCCGTGGGTGATAACCACATCCCAGCCGGAGGCGATCATTTCGGTGATGTGGTGCATGGTCTCGCGCGCCGCCGCGTATTGGTCGGGGATCGTCTTATGGTCTTTGTCTTTGATGAGAGCGTTGCCACCAACGGCAACAACGGCGACTTGACGTTGTGTGCTCATGGAACCTCCTTGTAGGGAAGCAAACCACAGATTTCACAGATTGGCACAGATTTTTCTGTGGAATTCGCGTAATCTGTGGTCTCAAAAACCTATCGGTGAAAATCTGCGCCAATCTGTGGATTGTTACCGCATGGTCAGCGCCATCACGGCCTTCTGGACGTGCAAGCGGTTTTCGGCTTCGTCAAACACGACAGAGTGCGGGCCGTCAAGCACTTCGCTGGTAACTTCAATGTCGCGGTCCGCGGGCAAGGGGTGCATGTAAATCACATCGTCCTTTGCCACAGCCAGTTTCTTGGAATCCATAATCCAGTGCTTGTACTGGTCTTGAATGCGTTTGCCCTCATCGGGGTCGGTGGTGGTCATCAGCGGGCCCCAAGACTTCGCGTAAATGACGTCGGCGTCCTTCATTGCCGCTTCCATGCCGTCCGGGTCGCTGATTACCTCAAACGAAGAGCCGTATTTGTGCGCCTGCGCTTTGGCTTGGTCAACAATGTCGGGCATCAAGCCAAATTCCGGCGGGTGAACGAGGGTGACGTCCATGCCGAATCGGGTCATTTGCAAAATCAGCGACTGCGGCACCGAAATCGGCTTGAGGTATGAAGAGGCGTAAGCCCAAGAAACAACCAGTTTCTTGCGGCGCAGGTCGCGCCCCTTCTTTTCCATCATGGTCATCAGGTCGGCGAGGATTTGGAAGGGGTGGTAGATTTCGCACTGCATGTTGAACACCGGCACGCGCGAAGCCTCCGCCACCAAGTTGATGTAGCGGTTGCCAACGCCCCAAGTCACATGGCGGATGGCGATGCCGTCAAAATAGCGGCCGAAAATTTCGCCGAGTTCGCGCTCGGTATCGCCGTGGGAAATTTGGGTGGTGCGGCTTTCAATGAACGCCGCGTGGCCGCCGAGTTGGTCAATGCCCGCTTCAAACGAGCCGCGAGTGCGGGTGCTGGGGAAGAAGAACAGCATCGCCAGCACTTTGTCGCGCAGGTAAGCATGGGGCTCGCCCAAGGCGCGCTTGCGTTTCAGGTCCCAAGCCACGTCCAAGACGGTTTCAACTTCCTCTTTGCTGAAATCAAGGTCGCCGATAAGGTCGCGTCCGCGCAGGTCGGTTTGCATGGTGCACCTCCGAAGTGAAAGGTATTGAGGGATAGAGGGATTGGGGAGATAGTACAGGGGCGGCACACGCGCCGCCCCTGTTGTGAATTGCAGATTTACTCCATCGCGCCCAAAACCAGCGCCAGCAGCGCCATACGCACTACCACGCCGTTGAACGCCTCCTGCCAGTAACGCGCCCAGCGGGTGCTGTCCACATCGGTGGGGATTTCATCCATGCGCGGGAAGGAGTGCAACAGGATGGCGTCGGGCTTGGCTTTAGTCTCAAGCAGTTCTTTCGTGATTTTGTAGTTGGAGGGGGTCATGCCCACATCGCCCTTGCGCTCATCGCGCGGCTTGGTGTAGTCGGGTTGCACCACCGGTTCAACCAAAATCACATCGGCTTCGTGGATCACCTGCTCAATGTGCTCGGCTTCTTTGAAATTGAGCCCCATTTCCTTGATTTCGGCTTTGAACTCATCGGTCAGGCTCATCTCGGGCGGGGCGATGAAGGTGATGGGGCAGTCAAACTTGGTGAGCGCATAGGCAAGGGAGTGCATGGTGCGCATCCGCATATCGCCTACGGCAACCCAAGTGAGGCCGTCAATGCGTCCCTTTTCGCGGTAAACGGTGTAAAGGTCGGTGAGAATTTGGGTGGGATGTTCGCCCCAGCCGTCACCGCCGTTGATGATCGGAATGGAAGCCCACTTAGCGGCTTCGGCGGGCGCGCCCTGCTGGAAGTGGCGCATCACGATAACGTCGCCGTAGTATTCCAACATGCGCACGGTGTCTTTGATGGATTCGCGGTAAAAGTCGCCCGCGCGGGTCATCTTCGGGTCGGCAAAACCGGTCACCTTGCCGCCCAAACGGAGCATTGCCGCTTCGTGCGCCAAGCGGGTGCGGGTGGAAGGCTGATAAAACGCCGTCACTAAGGTCTTTTCTTTGAGCATGTCCACGTTCTTGCGATTGCGCGCAATCGGCTCCATATACTCGGAGACCTCAAACACACGGAAGAACTCACTGCGCTCAAAGTCCTTCAAAGAAAGAATGTCACGGCCGAGGAAACTACGCATCTTACGACCTCCATGTAGATATAGATATAGCCCACACCGAAGCGGGGCTTGATTTAGTCTACCACCACCTTTTCGGGCAGGGAAGGGTTAATCAAGAATTCATCATATGAATTTGGGCTAAAAATGTTGCAATCCTTCGGCTTCTTCGCAGGAGCGTGTTATCATTTACCCACAACGAAGGTGCGAGGTGAGAAATGCCAAAAGTGGACTTTTCCGCCGAAGAGGTAAAGGGGTGGAATGGCAAAACTTTCATGCTCAAATGGCGAATTCCGGAGCAGAAGGTGCGCAAGCCGACGGCGGCTTTGGTGCTCCCCGGATTGCGTTACACACCCGACAAGCCTTTGCTTTACTACACAGCGCAGGCGCTCACCCAGCACGGCATAGCGGTTGCCGCGGCTTGGGTAGATTACACGGTGGATGAGTTTCAGCGCGCTGAGCCACAAACCCGTTTGGAATGGCTACTTGCCGATGCGGAGGCGGCTTTGCGGGCAATTCGCAGGCGCGGCGGCGTCAGAAGCGTGGTTTTGGTGGGTAAATCCATCGGCACGCTCACAATGGGCGCGCTTTGGGGGATGGGTGGCCTTCCGGACTTGGCGGCTTCAATTTGGTTTACGCCGCTTTTGGCTTTTCCGGCGGTGCAGAAAGCCGCGCGCAACATCCACACGCCCGCGCTTTTCATCGCCAGCGAGCAAGACCCCTCCCACGACCCCGAGGGCTGGAAGAACGTCCTCGCGAACCCCAACGCCGAGGGCATTCTCCTCCCCCGCGGCGACCACAGCCTTGAAAACGAAGATGACCTCGCCGACACCCTGCAAATCCACACCAGCGTGATGAAGGCAGTGTTGGAATTTGTGGGGCGGTGGTCGTAAGTCGTTAGGTCGTTGGGTCGTTGAGTCGTTGGGCCGTTGGGTTGTGAGGTTGGAGTAAAACCACAGAGAACACAGAAAATTTTTTCTTGGCGTCCTTTGCGTTACCATCCACAGATTAGCACAGATTTACACCGATTGAAGGAGAAAACCACAGAAGACACAGAAATTTAGAGAGAGCACAGAAAATTTTTTCTTGGCGTCTTTTGCTTTCTTGGCGTCTTGGCGTTACTCTCTGCGTCTCTGTTTTCTCTGTGTCTCTGCGTTACTGTCCACCGATTGACACAGATTTACACTGATTGATTTTGTGAAACCGCAGATTTCGCAGAAAAAATCTGTGCTAATCTGTGTAATCTGTGGGTTTCATCCTTGGCGTCCTTTGTGTTCTTGGCACCCTTAGCGTTAACCTCTGTGCTAATCTGTGTTTTTCTCTCTGCGCCTCAGCAATAGCGATGTACGAACTTATCAAAGCCTTCATCCAAACGCTTCGCCCCAAGCAATGGGTAAAAAACGGCTTCGTCTTCGCCGCGATAGTGTTTGACCGCCAACTGCGGCGGCCGCAGGCGCTTGAGCGCACGGTGGCGGGCTTTGTGATTTTCTGCGCGCTTTCGGGCGCGGTTTACATGCTCAACGACATAGTTGACCGCGAAGCCGACCGCCGCCACCCCAAGAAGCGCAACCGCCCCATCGCCTCGGGGAGATTGCCTGTGAGCGCGGCATGGGCAGGGTTTGCTGCGCTGGTGGTCGGGGCTTTAGCCGCGGCGTGGGCGCTTTCGCGCGGCTTCTTCGCCGTTTCGGTGGGCTACCTCGCCCTCAACGTGCTCTACTCCTTCTGGCTCAAGCATATGCCGCTGATAGACGTGCTCACCATTGCCGCGGGCTTTGTGCTCCGCGTCCAAGCCGGCGTTTCCCTGATTTCGGTGGAGCGTTTTTCGCCTTGGCTTTATGTTGTAACCACCCTGCTTGCCCTTTTCCTCGGCTTCGGCAAACGCCGCGCCGAACTTTCCCTCTTGGAAAGCGGCGCAGGCGAACACCGCCGCGTCCTTGAAGGTTACACCATCCCGTTTTTAGACCAACTGCTCGTCATCACCTCGGCGACCACGCTCATCGCCTACAGCCTTTACACCTTCTCAGCGCCCAACCTGCCGCCCAACCATGTGATGATGTTGACCATCCCCTTTGTGATGTACGGCATCTTCCGCTACCTCTACCTTGTACAGGTGGAAGGGCAGGGTGGCGCGCCCGAAGAGGCTTTGTTCGGCGATTGGCCTCTCCAAGCCGCAGTTTTCCTTTGGGGAATTAGTGTGCTGGTTGTCTTTTACATTTTCTGAGCCATCAATCCTCCGCCCACAAGGTGCTTTTCCATGCCTGCGTATTCTGCAAGCGCCCCCGGCAAAGTGATACTTTTCGGCGAGCACGCCGTTGTGTACGGGCAGCCGGCTTTGGCAGTGCCGGTTGCGGATGTGACGGCGAAAGTCCGCATTCAGCCCGCGCCCGACCTGCCGCGCGGCGAAGTGTTGCTTACCGCCCCAGCGGTCGGTTTGCGCGACGCCTCGCTGAATTCCCTACCCGAAAACGACCCGCTCGCCAAAGCCGTGCGCCTCACTTTGGAAGCCGTTGACGCGCACATGCCCGCGGCGCGCATTTGGATTTCATCTACCATTCCTGTTGCCGCGGGCTTGGGAAGCGGTGCGGCGGTGAGCGTGGCGTTAGTGCGCGCGGTGAGCGGCTTCCTCGGCAAGCCCCTTCCGCCGCAAACCATCAGCGCCATCGCCTACGAAGTGGAAAAAATCCACCACGGCACGCCTTCGGGCATAGACAACACGGTCATCACCTACGCTCAGCCGGTGTATTTTGTGCGCGGCGAGCCGATTCGCACTTTTAGCATTGCCAAGCCGTTCACGCTGGTAATTGCCGATAGCGGCGTGCCCGCCCCAACCGCCGAGGCGGTTGCCGATGTGCGCCGAGCATACCAAGCCGAGCCGGAGCGGTACGGCGCGCTTTTCGCTGCCATTGGGCGCGTGGTAGAAAGCGCGCGCGCCGCCATCGTGGGCGGCGCGGTGGAGGATTTAGGCGCGCTCATGGATGAAAACCAGCGGCTTTTGGAGCAAATCGGCGTTTCGTGCCCAACTTTGGAGCGGTTGATAGCCGCGGCAAAGCAGGCGGGCGCTCTCGCCGCGAAACTTTCGGGCGGGGGGCGCGGCGGCAATCTGATTGCCCTCGTGCCGCCGCAAAATCCGACGCTCGCGGGCGCAATAGCCGAAGCACTACGAGCCGCCGGCGCGGTTCGCACGATTGTGAGTGTGGTGAAGTGAGAGGTGCTCAGTGCTCGGTGCCGTTGCGCCAAAGCAGGAAATTTTTGAGGATTGAGCCGCCGATGAATTCGCGCAAAAGCGAATCATCGGGCACCAGTTCGCGCTCAACCGGCACAAACCATTCCAACAGCGCGAGCAGGCGCTTGGCTTCAATATGCTCTTTCGTGCCGTGGGGGATTTGGAGCAACAGCGGCTCGGCAAGCGGCTTTAGCACCGCCAGTTCGTAAACCAGCGCCGAGTTGAACATCACATCGGCTTGCTCTTGGAAGGGGAAAATCCAGCGTTTTTCGCCGCGCCGCACCGCTTCCCAGCGATGGATGGTGTCGCGGGCGGTGTAGCCGCGGTCGCGAGCGTCGCGCACAATGCGGCGGATTAGCCGCGTATCGGTGGTGGAAACGCGGTTGTGGCAGTCAAGGTTCAATTGCGTCAGTGCCGAGGCGTAAATCCGAAAAGCGTGTTCCTGCGGAAAGCCGGGCAAAAGGCGGGGGTCAAGCCCGTGGATGCCTTCCATGATTATCAATTGCCCCGGCTTCAGTTGCACTACCTCGCCGGGCTCGCTTTTGCCGGTTTGGAAGTTGTAATGTGGCAGTTGCACCCTTTCACCGCGGATTAGGCGTCTCAGGTCGTGGGTGAGGCGCTCGCGGTCCAAGGCGTCAAGGTGCTCAAAGTCGTAATTGCCGTTTTCGTCGCGCGGGGTGCGCTCGCGGTCAACAAAATAGTTGTCCAGTTCCAGCGGAAAAGGCTCAATCCCCTGCGTGAGCAGTTGAACCGTGAGGCGTTTGGAAAAGGTGGTTTTACCGGAGGAAGAAGGCCCTGCGATGAGCACAACCTGTATGCGGTCGCGCTCGGCGGCAATGCGTGCGGCGATTTCGGCAATGTGCTGTTCGTGCAGGGCTTCGGCAACAAGCACAATTTCACGGATGCGCCCTTCCCGCACGGCGTCGTTCAGCGCGCCGACGGTCTGAATCCCAAGGCGGCGGAGCCAACTGCCGTATTGCCGAAACGCCTCCAGCAGTTTTGAGGGGCGCGTCATCGGGCGCAAATCGGTCGGCGCTTCGCGGTTCGGAAAGCGCAGGATGAAGCCGTGCCCCATCGCCACCAGTCCAAACCAGCGCAAATAGCCGGTTGAAGGCACCATGTAACCGTGGTAATAGTCCATGTGCCCCGCCAAGGTGTAAACCGTGAGGTAATCTTTCTTGCGGTAGCGGAGCAGGCGGACTTTGTCGGGGTGGCCGTGCGTGGCGAAGTAGTCAATTGCTTCTTGCAGGGGGAGTTCGCGGCGTTCAATCGGCAGGTTGCTTTCAACCAAATGCCGCATGTGGGCTTCAAGGCGCTGCAGTTCTGCCTCGGTGAACGGCTCGCGGCCGCTGACACGGCAAAAATAGCCGCCGGTTACGACCGAGTGGTCAACGGTGAGCGCCGCGTTGGGGAAAAGTTCATCAAATGCCACTTCCAGCAAAAAGACCAGCGAGCGGCGGTAGATGCGCATCCCGTCGGAATCGGCGAGCGTGAGCGGCTTAACCTCCGCTTCCATTTGGATTGGGTAAGTCAATTCCCGCAGTTCGCCGTTTACGATCGCTCCCATGAGGGGAGCGGGCAGTTCGTCCGTTATCACGTGCAGAAATTCACCCACAGCCGCGCCGCGCGGCCCGGCTATTACCCGCCCGTCGGTCAGGTGGATTTGAACTTCTTCGCTTGGCGGCACAATTTTGAATTTGGACATAGTGCTTTCTCCTTTGAAAAGCGGTTACACCAACAGCAACACCACCGCCCCGAGCACGGCGCAGTAAGCGGCAAAAAGGTAGAGGCTGTGGTGGCTCAGGTATTGCAAAAGCCAGCGGATGGCGGCGTAGCCCGTGCCGAGCGCCACAAGAAAGCCAATGAGCACGGGCAGCCAAGCCTGATGGAGCGCAGGCGTGGTTGCCAAATCTTTCAGCGCCACCGCGCCTGCGCCTAACATCACCGGCACCGACATCAGGAAGGAAAACCGCGCCGCGGTTGACCGCTTGAGCGAGCGTAGCATCCCTCCTGCGATGGTGGAGCCGCTGCGCGACACGCCGGGGAACAGCGCCAGCACTTGAAAAAGCCCCACCACCAGAGCGTCCACCCAGTTCAAATGGGAAAGGTTGCGGGTGCGGCGTCCCGCCAATTCGCCCAAGACCAACAAGGCGGCGGTAACCCAGAGGAAATAGCCGACAGCGCGCGGCGACGAAAACGCACTTTCCACCGAATCTTTTAGCCATAGCCCGCCTATGACCGCCGGAATGGTCGCCAAAATCAGATACCAGCCCAAACACGCCGCTTTGCTCTCGCATGGGCGCCGGTGAAGGAGGGCGCGCACAAATTCTATCGTGATTTGCCAGAGGTCATCCCAAAAGTAAATTATCACCGCCGCTAATGTGCCCATTTGCACCAGCACGTCAAACACAAAAGCCACGGGCTTGGCAAAATGCCAGCCGAACAACTGCGGCACTATGACCAAGTGTCCCGAACTGGAAATGGGTAAAAATTCGGTGATTCCCTGCACGATCCCTAAAACGATGGCTTGGAAGGGGGACATTTTCGCCTCCAAAATTGTAGAAACCGCAGATTGCGCAGATTACGCAGAAAAAAATCTGCGCTAATCTGTGTAATGTGTGGTTTTCATACACCGATTGACACAGATTTTCACCGATTTGTCGTTGGATAACCACAGATGACGCAGATTTCACAGAAAAATCTGCGCTAATCTGCGAAATCTGTGGTTTTCATCCACCGATTGACACAGATTTTCACCGATTTGTCGTTGGATAACCACAGATGACACAGATTTCACAGATTTCACAGAAAAATCTGCGCTAATCTGGGTCATCTGTGGTTTCTTCCAAGTTTTCCAACTCGGTGCGGGTGCGGCGCAGAGCGCGCGTGCCGCCGGTTTTCGCCTCCAACGCCTCCAGCAGGGCAAGCCGCTCGTGGATGAGCGGTGGGTGCCAACTGCCGCGCAGGGCGCGCGCCGCCATTTCCGCTGGAAGGTCGTTTTGGGCGGCTAAATTTTTCAGCAGGGCAAGCACTTCTTTTGCCGCGGCCGCAGTAGCGCACTCCCGCAGGGCATCGCCCAAGGCTTTGCGGATAGTGGGGCGCTCATCGCGCGCCACAGTTTCCGCGAGCGCGCAGGCTTCTTGGGGGGCGCTTTCGGCAAGGTGGGGAAGGAAGGCGATCGCGGTCAGCGCGGCGGCTTCGGGGACGGGGCGCTTTGCCGAGAGCAGGGAGTGCAAAAACGCGTGCAGGCGCTCCGCGGGCGGCGCCCCTGTTGGCTGAAGCGCGGCTAACAATGCGACGCGCACTTCCTCGCGGCGGTCGGCGGCGAGACGGTGCAGGGGGGCGAGGGCGTTTTTCTCGCCCGCGAGGTATCGGTGGAGCAAGGCCGCCGCGGCAATCGCCCGCGCGCCCGCCAGCGGCTCTTCTGCCAAGCCGCGCACGTAGCCCAATGGCACAGTCGGAGCCGCCAACGCTATGCCAAGTGGCACGAGCCGCTCGCGCACCGCTGGCGCGGGCAAACGGCGGTTGGCGCGGAAGTCTTCCCATTCGCCTAACGGCTCTAATGCTAAATCTAACGCCTCTTCGGTGCCCAAACGGGCCGCGGCGCGGAGATCGCCGAGTATTGTCTGGAAATCCATGTGTTTGACCTGTAACAGAGAGGTTAATGCAAAGATGCAGAGAAAACAGAGGCGCAGAGAGTAACGCCAAGACGCCAAGGATGAAAACCACAGATTACACAGATTAGCACAGATTTTTTCTGCGAAATCTGCGGTTTCACAAAATCAATCGGTGTAAATCTGTGTCAATCGGTGGATAGTAACGCAGAGACACAGAGAAAACAGAGACGCAGAGAGCACACAGAGGTTAACGCCAAGGTCGCCAAGGGCACAAAGGACGCCAAGAAAAAATTTCTGTGTTCTCTCTAAATTTTCTGTGTCTTCTGTGGTTTTCTCCTTCAATCGGTGTAAATCTGTGCCAATCTGTGGATGGTAAAGCCAAGGGCGCCAAGAAAAAAATTTCTGTGTTTTCTGTAGATTTTCTGTGTTCTCTGTGGTTTTACTCCAACCTCACGACCCACGACCTAACGACTCAACGACCCAACGACCTAACGACCTAACGACTTACGACCCACAACTACGGCACCTTGTAGGTAGCAACCACTTTGCCATCAGGCGAACGCAATCTCACAGTTTTGCCGCTCTGCCAGATGGCCTTTTTCAGCCCCCAGTAGAGGTCAACTACCGTGTTGGGCAAGCCGCCTTTAGTCCACACCTGCACTGCTCCGTTGCGGCTAAGCCGAAGCGCTGGAAACACAAATTCGTGCCCTTCGCCGTCGTCAATTCGCCAACCTTGCAGGTCAATATCCTCCGAGCCGTGGTAAACGATAAGGACGTGTTCATCCTCTAAAATCCCCGCGCCGAGCACACCGCCTATTTCCAGCGCCCCGCCGGGGATTTTCTGCGGAGTTGGCCTGCCGGGGATGAGCAGTGCTTGCCCTACGGCAAGTTTTTGCCCTTCTTTCAAGCCGTTCAACCGCTCAATTTCGGTTTCGGACACTTTGAAGCGTTGAGCAATTGCGCTCAGCGTGTCGCCGCTATGGACGGTGTAAACGAAAACCGGTGGTGTGGGCGTTGGAGTGAGTGGTATGACGGCCACAACAGGGGTTGGCGGCGCCGGAGGTACATGCGAGCGCCACCACAGCGTCAGCACTCCCCACGCGACGCAGGCGGAGACGATCGCGTTCAGCCCAAGATAAAAAAGTGCGCGCGCAAAGTTTTTGGATTTCACAATTGCCCTCGCAAGCGGGTATGCCCCGCCCCCCAATCATAGCACAAAGGGCAAGTGCCAACAAGCCACTACTTGGCTTGCTCCTCTGGGTAGAGGGAGCAATGGTGAAATCACCGCTATTGCGCATTTTTTCTTCCCAATCCGTAGGGAAACGCGGTAAAATAGCCCACCGTGGCCGACGGGCTCGGCGTATCCTTCCGCGCCACCCTCTCCCCAGAGGCCAAGCGAGTAAATCTTTCAACGCGTTGCACGCAACCGTTGACCAAATTCCAGCAAGGAGAGTGTTGCAGATGGTACGGATTCGTTTACGCCGCGTGGGCGCTCGCAAGCAGCCGAGTTACCGCATTGTGGCCGCCGATAAAGAAGCAAAGCGCGATGGCCGCTTTTTGGAGATTTTGGGCTTTTATAACCCCCGCACCGACCCGCCGACCGTGGTGCTCAAAGAAGAACGCATTTACGACTGGCTGATGAAGGGCGCTCAACCCAGCGAGGCAGTCGCCAAAATTTTCAAGATGGTTGGCTTTACCGACCGCTACGAGCGTTTCAAGAAGGGCGAAGATTTGGAAAGCATCCTTGCCGAGGCAGCAGAGGTAATGGCGAAGTTCAATAGCAATCCCAAAACCTCGCCGGTGCGGCGTGCATAACCTGAAAGTGCGGGCTTTACAAGCCCGCATTCTTGTAACTGCTTAGCGCGGCAGTCTTTGCCTTCAAATGGAGGGCTGAAGTGAAAGAATTGGTGGAATACATTGCCCGCTCCATCGTGAACGACCCCACGCAGGTGCATGTGGCCGAGGTGCGCGGAGGGGCGACCGTGCACCTTGAATTGCAGGTTGCGAAAGAAGACATGGGGCGGGTGATCGGCAAGCGTGGGCAGGTTGCCTCGGCAATACGCTCTTTGCTTGAGGTTGCCGCCGCGCGCGAGGGTAAACAAGTTACCTTGGACATCGTAGAGCCGCAATGAGCAAACAACGGCGCGTTTTCCGCTCATACCGTTTGCCGAAAAGAGAAGGCTCGCCCGCGGGCGAGCCTTTGTTTTTGGCCGTTGGGCAATTGCGGCGCCCCCACGGCGTCCGCGGCGAAATTCGCATGGAAGTGCTTACCGATTTCCCCGAGCGGCTGACGCCCGGCATGACGGTTTACGTGGGGCCGCGCCGCCTTCCGCTCCGCATACGCCGCGTCCGCTGGCAAAACGAGGTCATGCTAATTTCGTTTGAAGGCTACGAAGACCGCGACCGCGTTGGTCTGCTCCGCAACATGGTGGTTGCCGTGCCTGCCGACCAAGCCCCGCCCCTCCCCGAAAACGAGTTTTACTACCACGAGGTGTTGGGCTTGCGCGTGGTCACCGATGACGGACGCGAACTCGGCGAAATCACCGAAATCATGGAAACCGGCGCGAACGATGTGCTTGTGGTCAAGCCAAAAGGCGGCGGCGCGGAAATTTTGTTGCCCGATATTGACGATGTGGTGCTGGAAATTGACACCGAGCGCGGTGTGATGACCGTTCATTTGCTCCCCGGCTTGTTGCCAGAGGGGTGATGGCCGTGAGAGAGCGCTTTCCTGCACTGGAAAAATATCGCGCCGCATTGCTTGCCCATTGGGAGGGGGTTTGCGCCGCGCTGGAGGAGGTGTGGGCGCGCTTGCCTGCTCATCAGCGTGAGCGCGCTTCATCCATAATTGCCGAATTGTTGGAATTTGAACGCGCAGAAGTCCTGCCGAGCCTTGCCAAACTGCTTGGGCGGCCTATCGCCTTGCCTGAGCGCGGTGGGTTGGAGGGGTACTGTGCGCTCCGTGCCAGCGAAATTGCCGTAGCGCGCACGCTGACGCCTGAGGAGTGGTCGCTGCAGGCGCGCCATCCGCGCTTTGGCATTCGCACAACCCAGTGGTGGGTGGAAAGAAGCCTGATTGCGGCCAAAGCGGCGCTGGAGCAGTTGCGCACCATTGTCGGTTGAGCGATTCGCACCTGCGCCGTAGGCCTTTGAGAAAAGTAAAAAAATCAGGGCGGGTTGAACCCCGCCCTAATTTTTTTTACTTTTGCAGTGAGAAGTGAAGCAAATAGCCATTGGAGGCGTCGGTTATCCAAACGCCGCCGTGACCATCCGCGGCCACACCGCCCACGATGCCCAAGCCTTCCGGCGGCACACCGGCCTCGCCCCACCATGCGAGCAAGTTACCGCGTGGGTCAAATTCCAGCACCCTGTAGCCCTCGGGGTCTCCCACGAACACATTGCCGTTTTTGCCCACGCTGAGGTAGGGCTTGTTGTCCAGCGATTGACCGTACCAGCCGTAAATCGGCCATTGGCGCAGTGGGGTGAAGTTGAGCGCGGAGTCAACCATGAAAACCTGCACGCGCTGGTTCCAAGTATCGGCCACGTAGAGGTTTCCGGCCGCGTCCAAAGCCAAGCCCACAGGCTCGTTAAATTGGCCGACCTCGGCACCGCCGCTTCCATATTGGCCTAAAGGCTTGCCGTTCGTGTCAAATACCACAATGCGCTTGTTGCCGGTATCGGACACGAACACACGCCCTTGCTTGTCAACCACGATGCCGCGCGGCCCCCACAGCGAAAGCGGGTCGCCATCGTTGCCCATTTTGCCCCACATGGCGACGAATTTGCCGTCTGGTGTGAATTTTTGAATGCGGCTGTTCCAAGTGTCGGCCACGTAGACGTAGCCCTTGGGGCCAACCGCTACATCCCAAGGCTCGTTGAAAGTGCCCGGCGGGGCATCGCCGCCGTTCAGCAGGCTGGCGAATTTGCCCCACACGGCCAGCACTTTGCCATCGGGGCTGAGGTGCTGAATGCGGTGGTTGCGCGCGTCGGCCACGTAGATGCTGCCATCGGGCGCAAGGGCTATGCCGCGCGGCCCTTGGAACTGCCCGGGCTGGGTGCCGGCGCCGCCGATGACCTTATCGGGTTTGAGTTTGATTTCCTTCTTGGCGTAAGGCTCTTCTTCTTGATTTTCGCCAACCGCCAGCGCCGCACCGTAGTTCCACATTTTGGCGATAACATCTTTGCGGATGTAAAGCCGCATTCGGTCGGACGGCTCCCAGTTGGCCAAAGAAGTGTCTTCGCCGGTAACGCGGCCGTAAAGCGTGAAATCGCGGTTGAGCCAAATTTGGAAAATGGCCGCCCGCATGGCCGGGTTGGAGAGGGCGTTTTTGATACGGCTCCAAGTCAGGTTGAAATAGTCCTGATTAGGCCAAACCATGCGGATGTAGTCATAGCGGATGAAGGCGCTTCGCACTATTGGCTCTACTTTGCCGTAGTTTGCGGCGCCAACGATCACAATTGGGTCTTCGCGCAGGTTGGCGGTTGGGCTGTTGCCGTAGTAGTGCTGGTTGTAGTAGTTGCGCAAATACCATGTGAAAGGCCAAGCCACGGCATCATCGTATGCCACTTTTATGCCGAGGTCGTCGTGCAGGCGAAGCGAAATTTCGCGCACTTGTGACATAACGGTTTTGACGCCGCGTGCGGAATGGGCATAAACGAGGTATTCGTTGGCTTGGTCGTAGTTGTAGAAGGTGGCCTGAATTGCCGTATGGGTGGTGAACAAAGCCAAAAAGCCGAAAAAGGTGAGCACACCTATGCGGAGCATATCCCGCTCCTTCCAGTTGGAAGAGAGGCGGGCGATGCCAAACCCGCTCAACAGCGCCACAACCAATCCAACGACGAAGTTGGCCGTATCCTCAAGTTGAACAAGTTGATGCCCCATGAAGGGTCTGTGGGTGCCAAGCAGGCTTCCGGCGACCTCGGCGGCAGAGAGGATGAACACCACCACCAGCCCGACGAGCACCCAGCCGCGGCGACGATTGAATTCGCTCCAATCCACCGCGTCCGCAACTTTGCCCAAAAACCAGCCGGTGAGCAAAATCATGGGCAAAGTGATGTGCACGGTCAGCCACGGCATTTTTTCGCCCGCTATTGTGAAGGCAAGTAGCGAGGTCACGCTCCAATAAGCAAGCAGGCCGAAAACCGGGGCTTTGTATTCGCTTTTGTCTTTGTCGGGATTGAGTTCACGCTTTGCCGGGGCTTTGCCCCTGAGCAAGCGCTTCCACCCTTCCCAAAGCATTGCCACCGTGGCGCCGAGGGCGGGCAAGTATTCGTAGATGGGCACTTGAATCAAAATGTAGTAATACCACGGCTGGTTGCCCCGATGCTCACCTTGCTGTTGAAGCCAATAGCCGAGGGCTCCGACTAACCCGCTGAAAAAGCCTTGGCCGTTGGTAAACATGGTGGTTTGAAAGACCACAAAGATTCCGTAGAAGATAGCCGCTTGCACGAGCCAAGTTTTGAAATCCCACGCCCAGCCGAGGAAGAAGGCCAGCGCGGTCAAAGCGATTATGAAAATGGCCGAGTGGAAAATGCCCACGGGCGAGAAGTCCATCGCGTTCCAGTGCAAGATGCGCATCGGCAGGGGCGCCAGTTGGGGCAACACCAGCGAGAAGAGTAGCAATGTGAGCACAAATGCTCTGTTTTTGAGTAAGTTTTTCCACCCGTAGCCGGTGACTAAATAGTAGAGAGCGGCCAGCACGGCGCCGAGGGCAAGGGCGAGCATCACGAGCACCATTGGGTTTGGAAGGGCGCTGCCGGTTTTGGCCGCTTCTTGTGCAAGTTGAGCAGTCGCAGCGGCGGGGTGTGTCATCGCGGCGGCAATCACGGCAAGTAGAACTGCTCCCACCGCGGCCAGCAGGCTGAAAAAGAAGGTGTTGCGGTACTTAGGGCGCTCCCACGGGGTTTTGCTCACTTCGTCAATGACCAAAAAGGCCAAGAAAATCAGCATTTGGGCGGTGTAGATGAAAGCCGTCTCTTTGGTAACGAAGTGGATGGCGCTGGTGACCGTTATCCATGTGAGGTAGCGGGTCGCGCCTGTTTCTAAGTAGCGCAGAGTAGCCCAAAGCATCAGGACGGCCAAGGGCATTATCAGGGCTTCGTTGCGGGCGTATCGCCCGTAGTACATCATGTAGGGTGAAATCAGCATCAGCCCCGCGGCAATCAGCATCCCTTTTTTGCCGAGATAGCGCCGCCAAAGCCATAGGAGCGCAATTGCGAGCACCGCGGCTAAGGCGTGGGGCACGCGCGCGGTGAAATCGTTATCGCCAAACAGGAAGAAAGACAGTGCAATCAGGTGAAACTGAAGCGGGCCGTGCATCATCGGGTTGTGCTGATAGCCGTTGCCCTTGTAAAGTTGCCAAGAGTAGTAGGCGTGCAGACTTTCGTCGTGGCTTATCACACGCTCTCCGAGGTGGTAAAAGCGGGTGAAAAGCGCGACAAGCAAAATCAGGGCAAAAATCACCCCTTCAACCCGCGGGTTGAGGAGCGCCCTAAGCGGTCTATCAAGCCAACTCGCCTCGGTTTTTGCATCCACATTGCCTTTGTTCATACTTCACCTCGCCGTGCCGGTGTTGGGTGCGCCCCTATTTTACCGCTTGGGGAATGCGGGGGAGAGGGATTGAGGGATTGAGGGATTGAGGGATTGAGGTACTGAGGGATTGGGGCGTTGGGTCGTGGGTGGAGTAGAAAACCACAGAGGACACAGAAACACCACAGAAAACACAGAAAAAAATCTGTGCTAATCTGTGTAATCTGTGGTTTTTATCCTTGGCGTTTCTTGGCGACCTTGGCATCTCTGCGTTCCTCTGTGCCTCTGTTTCCTCTGCGTCTCTGCGTTACTTTCTTGGCGTCCTTTGCGTTCCTCTGCGTCTCTGCGTTAACCTTGGCGCCCTTTTTATCCTTAGCGTTACCATCCATAGATCACGCAGATTTTCAGCGGTTGGTTTTTCTTCCGCGTTTTTGTTTTTTCCCTGATGGTTTGGTGGTGCGGCGCAGGGCGGCAATTTCGTCTTCGGTGAGGTAACGCCATTCACCGCTTTTCAAGCCTTGCAGCCTGAGCGGCCCCATTCGTATGCGTATCAGCCGCACCACGGGGAGGCCTATCAGGCGGCACATTTCTCGGATTTGCCGTTTTTTGCCCTCTTTGAGCGTGATGCGCAGCCACGCTCCCTTGCCGTGCCAGCGCTCAATTCGCACTTCGGCGGGCATGGTGCGCGTGCCGTCTTCTAACACCACGCCGTGCCGCAAGGCTTCCAACTGCTTGGCGTCGGGGCGCTTTGCCACCAAAACCCGATATTCTTTTTCGTGCCCATAGCGGGGATGCGTGAGCCGGTTCACCAAATCGCCGTCGTTGGTGAGCAGGAGCAGGCCTTCGCTTTCCAAATCCAGCCTGCCTACCGGCACAATGCGGTAGGGCACGGGCACAAGGTCGCGGACGGTTTTGTGGCCGCGCTCGCTCACGGTGCTGGAAAGCACAAAGCGGGGCTTGTTGAGCATGATGTAAACCGGCGGCTCGGCGGTTTTGATGCGTTGCCCATCCACGCGGATGTCGTCGCGTTCGGGATCGGCTTTGTCGCCCAGTTTGGCGACGCGCCCGTTCACCGTAACGCGCCCTTGTGCGATTATCTCTTCGCAGGCGCGCCGCGAGCCTAAGCCCGCGCGCGCCAAAATCTTCTGCAACCTTTCAACTGCCATGTGGCTCTCCATACGATGAAACGCTAAGTGACCAAAACCTTTTGTGGGGTTTCCACACAGGGGACACGGAGATTGTATCTTCCCCTGTGTTCCCTGTACCCTCCATGTGAGGAGTTTTAGAGGTGCGTTTTTGTGCTTTGCCCGCACCTGCACCGAGCGGCCACGTTTTACCTCTCCGGAGCGAGGATGTGCCCCGGCACAGTCGCCACCGCCGATTTGGAATTGCGGCTCCATACCACCACCGTGCCGTCTTGCGAATCCCATCTTTGGAGCAAAAGTAGGTCCTCATTCAGCCAAAGCGCCGGCACGCCGTTTATCGGCTGGTCGTTTACCGCGAGCGAGCCGGTTGTGGTGTCAAGTACGCGCAGGTGGTAGGTGTAGCCGCTGTCAAACGAGCCGCTCACTTCGCACCAAGCCAGCCAACGGTTGGAAGGCGAAAACGCCGCCTGCGTTATTGCCGTTTGAGCGATCGGCGTGACGCTTCGCGGCTGTGGGTTGGAAAGGCGCCACCACGAAATGGCTTTGCCGCCCGCCGTGGCAACTGCCACCAGCGTTCCATCGGGCGAAATTCCCCTGAAAAGTTTGTCGGCTTTGAGGATTTGCGTTGCCTTGAAGGTTGCAAGGTCAACCCTCCAAAGGGCGTGCCGCGACGCAATCGGTGCGTCGCCGATGCCGGTCAGTTCGGCTGTAACCCAGAGCGCGGTCGGCTTCCCTGCCGCGGCAAATTGGTATGCGAACGGCCTCAGCACATAGCCGCCGTCGTCGTGAATTTTGAGCACAGTGTGCGGCACAAGAGCGTTGCCCTTTTGGATGTCGTAAGTTCCCACAATCAACTCGGAATCGGCACCATTGGGTTTTGGAGCGTAAACCGAGTAGGCAAAGTATTTGCCGTTGCTCGGTGCGCCGAGCGCCCATCCGAAAATGCGGTTGCCGGAAAGGTGGTCGTAGGTGGTGAAAAGGATGCTTTGGTCAAAGGAAGGCTTTGTCCGCACTTCAGAGTTGGTGCTGTAAATCCAAGCGTAATGGTTGTGCGGGCCAATGATTTGCACCTTTTCAGCCCCTTGAGGGTTTGGAGCGGTGACAATCGCTTTGGGCTGACCGTTTGGGAATTGGTAAAACACGGAGTTGGCGCTTGTGCCGACCCAGACGCCCGTGACCGGCGGCACTGCTGGAGTGGGGGTGGGCTTGGGGGTGGCTGTGGG
>JALVVL010000024.1 GCA_027023425.1 Anaerolineales bacterium | reverse complement strand
GAAAGTGTTTCGTATTTTGAGTGAGCGTTATCGCAATCGGAGGAAGCGCTTTCGGCTCCGGTTCAACTTGATTGCAGCCATTTACAACATGGAAATTGCCTCATCGTGACTTTTGCAAGAGGTCTAAACAACAATGCCCGCCTCTCAAAAGGCGGGCATTGTTAGTAGCGGGGGCAGGACTCGAACCTGCGACCTTCGGGTTATGAGCCCGACGAGCTTCCACTGCTCCACCCCGCATCGCTTGTGCGAGCGGGCGGGATTATAGCACCTTAGAGAAATGTCGTCAAGGTTCGCGCGTTCCATTCATCCACCCCGCTCGGGTAACATTATCATTTGGCGGCCGTTACACATCCGGCCAAACCGTTGTTTGACCGTAAACTGCTTTTTGCTCAGAGAAATTCCATCACCGCTTGACACGCGCCGCGGCACGGGTTAGCATATCCCCGACAAGCCATTTCAGGAGTGCAAATTGCCCAACCAAAGCCCCGTAACATTCTCGGACCGAATGCGCGTGCTTTTCAAAGGCGTGCTTGACGCCATTGGCGGCTTTTTAAACTCGCGCGGCGTCTCACCGAACACAATGACGCTGATAGGCGTTACCGGCAATGCCGTTGCCGCGGTGCTCCTCGGCTATGGCCGCATTGTGGCTGGCGGGCTGGTGTTTTTGGCAATGGGGGTGTTTGATGCCTTAGATGGAACGATGGCGCGCCTGCGCAACAACCCAACCGCATGGGGCGGATTTTTGGATTCGGTCTCCGACCGTTACTCCGAACTGATGGTTTACGGGGGGCTGTTGGTATACTATGCCCTGCACAACAACTTTTGGGGCGTGGCGTTTGCGTATGGGGCGGCGTCCGGCTCGGTGCTGGTTTCGTATGCGCGGGCACGGGCGGCCTCACTCGGAGCCGAGGTCAAAATTGGCTTGTTCACCCGCCTTGAACGCTTTTTAGTGCTCAGCATCGCCCTTGTCCTCAACTATCCCATCGTGGGAATGGGCATAATTGCGGTGGGGGCACATTTCACCGCCCTACAGCGTGTTTTCTTCACCCACAAAGTCCTCAAATCGCAAAACCGCTGAGGCTCACGGAGAAACTTCATGGCTTTCAAAATCGGTCCGTTGACCATTCACCTTTACGGCATAATCATCATGTTGGGGGCGCTCGCCGCCGCTTGGCTCGCAAGCGTGGAAGCGAAGCGGCGCGGCGAAAATCCAGAATTAGTTTGGGACATTTTGCTCTGGGTGCTCATCGGTGGGGTGATCGGCGCACGCATTTGGCACATCCTCACACCGCCGGCCTCAATGGTGGCGGAAGGGATAACGACCCGCTATTACCTCACCCACCCTTTAGCCGCAATAGCGATTTGGCGCGGGGGGCTCGGCTTGCCCGGCGCGCTGATGGGCGGATTGTTGGCATTTTACCTCTTTGCACGCGCCCGCAAAATCAACTTCGCGCTTTGGCTTGACATAGCCGCGCCCGCAATCGCCCTCGCCCAATCTATTGGGCGCTGGGGCAACTACGTAAACCAAGAACTTTACGGCGCTCCCACCAACCTCCCGTGGGCGATCTACATTGACCCTGAGCACCGCCTACCCAAATTTGCCGATAAAGCCTACTACCACCCGCTGTTTTTCTACGAGTCAGTTTGGGATTTGCTCAACATGGCGCTCTTGCTCTACTTGGCGCGCAAGCACGGCGATAAACTTTTCACCGGCGATCTTTTCTTGATTTACCTGATGGTTTATTCGGTCGGGCGCTTTATGCTGGAATTTATCCGCTTAGACCGTCCAACTTTCGGTAGTTTTGATGTGAACCAAGTGTTGATGGGAATTGTCGCGGTCGGTTCAGCCGCGGCGCTGATTTGGCGGCACCGCAACGGCGCTCCAGCGCCCCAACGCCCCAAACGCCGCCGCCGATAACCTCCAAACCCTCCTACCCTCCCAACTTCCTAATGCATAATCCACTTTGATAGTTGGTTTAGCCCTTTTGCAACTTAGCGCCCAAATTTTTGATCTCTCCCTACCCCCGCTACGGCGACGCTATCGCGTTGCCGTAGCGGCCCCCTTCCCTTCCTTACTAATGCATAATCAACCCAGATGTTGGGTTTAGCCTCTTCGGCAATGCCCAGTCGCATGGCTTAATCTCTCCCTACCCCCGCTACGGCGAGGCCTCGCTTCCGCTCAGCCCGCCGTAGCCGCCCCCTTCCCTCCCTTAGTAAGGGAGGGAAGGGGGCAGATGAGCCGAGCACCAGCGAGGCTCATCGGGGGATAGGTGAGATCTTGCCATAAGCAGGATGGGTAACACTTTCCGGAATACCTGAAATCTTGTTTGAGAATACACTAACCCCCGTTACCTTGCCCCTCCACCGCTTCCTCCCCCTCCTCATAGCCATTTTGCTCCTCACGGCGGTTGCGTCGTGCGCCGCGCCGCCATCCACTGCCGCGCCTACGCCCGCCGCGGCAACGGCCACCCCATCGCCCACAAGCGCCCCTGCCCGGCCAAGCCCCACCGCAGCGCCGACCATCCCCTGCCACGCGTCGCCGCGCGGCGTCTCCGCCCGCCGTGAGGCAATGGAATACCTCAAGCCATACGACCACATCCGCGGCGACCCCAACCGCGCCTCCGTCTTCCTTGTGGTTTACAGCGACTTCCAATGCACGCTTTGCGCCCGCCTCGCCCCCAACCTCAAGGCAGTGTGGGAGGCACATCCGCAGGATGTAGTGGTGGTTTTCCGGCACTTCCCGCTGATAAACCTGCACGACAAGGCCGCGCTGGCAGCGCAGGCATCCGAAGCCGCGGCGCGGCAGGGCAAATTCTGGGAAATGCACGACCTGCTTTTCGCCGAGCAGACCAAATGGGTGGGGATGGACGGCAAGGCGTTCATGCAGTACCTCCAAAACGCCGCACACCGCCTCGGTTTGGATGTGGAGCGGTTCAACCGCGACCTCAATTCCCCCGAAATTCGCGAACTCGTGCAACGCGCATGGCAAAACGGCATCAACCACAACCTCCCCACCGTGCCCCTGCTCTACATCAACGGCAAAATTTATGAGGGCCCGGCGGATTTCAAAGATTTGGACTCCGTGGTGCGCCTACAAATGCTCGCCCGGCGGCAATACCACACTTGCCCGCCGCTCACCGTGCATCCCGACGAAACCGTAACCGCCACATTGCTCACCACTGCCGGACGGATTGAGGTCGCCCTTTTCCCGAAACAAGCGCCCAACGCCGTCAACGGTTTTGTGTTTTTAGCCGAGCACGGCTGGTATGAAGACAACCCCATCTTACCCGACGAGGATGGGCGCTGGGTGCGCACCGGCGACCCTTCGGGGACGGGCTACGGCAACGCGGGCTACACTTTCGCTGTAGAGACAACGCCAAGCCTGAAATTTGACCGCGCGGGCAGAATTGCCCTTTACAACTCCGGCGGCGACACCAACAGCAGTCAATTTTTCATTGCCCTGCGCCCGCTTCCCGACCTTGACGGGCATTTCACCATCTTCGGGCAAGTCATCGGGGGAATGGATGTGGCGCAATCGCTCACTGCAACCGACCGCCTGCTAAGCGTGCAAATCCACCGTGGCGGGAAATAGGCTTAGGACTTACGCGGTTACTCGTAGAAGCGCTCGTTTTCATGTCATGGCGAGCCGCCGTAGGCGGCGAAGCCATCCCCCAGATGGTGGGGGAAACCGCTTCGGCGGTCGTAGACCGCCTCGCGGTGACATAAAGGAGGAGAACTGCGTAACTCCTAAGGCTGTGCTATAATCCGCCGCGTCCCATAATTCCTAACTCCTAATTCCTCCATAATTCCTAACTCCTAATTCCTAATTCCTAATTCCTAATTCCTAATTCCTAATTCTTAATTCCCGAGGCTCCTATGCGCTGGCTCAACTTGCTAATTGACATTTTCCTCCATCTGGATAAGCACCTTGCCACAGTGCTCCAGATGTTTGGCTTTTGGACTTACGCGTTGCTGTTTTTCGTGATTTTCATGGAAACCGGCTTTGTGGTAACGCCTTTCCTGCCCGGCGATTCGTTGCTGTTTGCCGCAGGCACGTTCGCGGCTCTGGGCGATTTGAATGTGTGGCTGGTTTGGCTGGTGATGGCGGCGGGGGCAATTTTGGGCGACACCGCCAACTATTGGATTGGGCATTTTATCGGACCGCGCGCCTTTTCGGGCGAAATCAAGTATCTCAAAAAAGAGCACCTTGACCGCACACATGAGTTTTACGAAAAACACGGCGGCTTGGCGATTGTGCTGGGTCGCTTCATCCCCATCATCCGCACTTTTGTGCCGTTTGTGGCGGGCATCGGTGCGATGACTTACAGCCATTTCATCACCTACAACATCGTTGGCGGGCTTGCATGGGTGACGCTTTTCCTCTTTGCCGGATACTTTTTTGGCAACATCCCCGTGGTCAAGGCAAACTTTAGTTTAGCAATCATTGGCATCATCATAATCTCGGTGTTACCGGCGGGATGGGAATACCTGAAAGCCCGCCGAGCGTCCCGCCGCGCGCCGGCGGGTGAGTGAAAGGGGTGCCATCATGGCAGAATCAGTCCCTCCGCTGGTGAAGCCGCCCGTTGCGCTGATTGTGGGCGCTTCATCGGGAATTGGCGCGGCGCTGGCAAAGCGCCTGAGCGCAGATGGCTATCGCGTGGTCTTGCTTGCGCGCAGGTCTGACCTCCTGCAAAAACTCACCGATGAAATAAACGCCCTGCACGGCGAAAACTGGGCGCGCTTTTACCAACATGACGTTACCGATTACGCCGCCGTGCCCGGACTTTTTCAGCGCATCATTGCCGAAACTGGCGGCGTGGACGCGGTGATTTACGCCGCGGGCGTGCTTGTGCCCGTCGCCGAAGACGAATACAACTTTGCCAAAGAGCGCCCCATGCTGGAAGTAAACCTGCTGGGCGCGGTAGCGTGGCTTGACCAAGCCGCCGCCTATTTCCACACAATGCAGCAAGGGCACATTGTCGGGATTTCATCGGTTGCGGGCGACCGTGGGCGCGCCAAAAATCCGGTGTACCAGGCCTCAAAGGCGGGACTGAACAACTACTTGGAATCGCTCCGCAACCGGCTGGCGCACCGCGGCGTGCATGTGCTCACCGTCAAGCCCGGCTTTGTGGATACCGACATGCTCAAGCAGGCAGGCGGCGGCAAGTTTTGGGTAATTTCGCCTGAGCAGGCGGCAGAGGATATTGCGCGCGCCATCCGCCGCCGCAAAACTGAAATTTACACCCCCGCCCGCTGGCGCTGGCTCATGCTCATCATCCGCCACATCCCCGGCTTCATCTTCAGGCGGTTGAAGGTGTGAATTCGTAAGTCGTGGGTCGTTAGGTCGTTGAGGCGTTGAGTCGTTAGGTCGTTGAGTCGTCGCGTCGTAGGTGTAACAGAAAAACCACAGAGAACGCAAAAAAATCTGTGCTAATCTGTGTAATCTGTGGTTTTTATCCTTGGCGTCACCATCCACCGATTGACACAGATTTACACCGATTGAGTGAAAACCACAGAGGACACAGAAATTTACAGAGAACACAGAGAATTTTTCTTGGCGCCCTTTGTGTCCTTGGCGACCTTGGCGTCCTTCCGCAAATCCTAAATCGCTAATCTTCCCCTCTGTGCTAATCTGTGTAATCTGTGGTTTTCTCTCTGCGTCTCTGCGTTCCTCTGCGCCTCTGCGTTAAAAAACACAGCCCTCCCTCGCCGGAAGGGCTGTTTCGTTTTGGGCAAAGTTTTTTTACTCTACCTTGATTTCCTTTTCCGAGCCCCACAGGCCGTGGATGTTGCAATGTGAAAGCGCCATCAGCGTGCCGGGCTCGTTTACCTGCATAGAAAAAGTCACAATCGGATGGGCGTACACAGGCCCTTTGTTGGGGCCTTTTGCCGATTCGCCGTGGGCGCGAAAATCAAAGCGTCCCACATGGTGGGCGAACTTGCTCCCTTCCGGCTGGAAGAAAACGTCAATCCAAGCGATGAAGTGCTCGGTTGTGTTAGGGTGCGGTATATCCTTGCCTACGCTTACGGTAACCTGAAACGGCTCATTGGCCTTCACCACATCCGGGCATTCAATGACCGGTGCATGCTTCTCTTTTTTCCAATCTGCAGTTTGTATTGCTTCTGCCAATTTCATGCCACACCTCCTCCGTGTGAGTTGGAACAAAGGCTTTCAGACGAAATTATACATGAAAACCTCTCCCCGCGGGCGTGTAGGAGCGTTTCCTCATCGGTTACTAATTTGAAGCATGCCTTGCCATCCGCCCGAAAAGATGGTAAAAGAGAGCACCCTAATTTCAAGCACAAAGCCATGACACCAAAAGTATCGGTCATCGTGCCATGTTACAATGAACAAGCCACCATCGGCCTGTTGCTGGATGCGCTTTACGCGCAGACCTTTCCGCGCTCGGAAATGGAAGTGATCATTGCCGATGGGCTTTCTACCGACAACACCCGCTCCGTGATAGCGGAATGGACGCGCGAGCATCCCGACTTGGCTGTGCGGGTGGTGGATAACCCCCGCCGCATAATTCCGGCGGGGCTGAACCGCGCCATCGCAGCGGCGCGCGGCGAATTCATTGTCCGCTTGGACGGCCATTCCGTGCCCGCGCCCGACTACATTGAGCGGAGCATAGCCGCGCTGGAACAGGGCTTGGGCGCGAACGTGGGCGGCGTGTGGGAAATAACGCCAAGCGGCAAGAGTTGGATTGCGCGCAGCATTGCCGCGGCCGCCTCGCACCCCCTCGGCGTGGGCGATGCCCGCTACCGCTACGCTTCCTCCGCCGGGGAGGTTGACACCGTACCCTTTGGCGCATTCCGCCGCTCGCTGATTGAGCAGATCGGCGCGTTTGACGAATCGCTGCTCGCCAACGAAGATTACGAATTCAACGTGCGCGTGCGCGCCGCCGGCGGCAAAGTGTGGTTAGACCCCGCCATCCGCTCACGCTACTTTGCCCGCCCCACGCTCACCGCCCTCGCCAAGCAATACTGGCGCTACGGCTTTTGGAAAGCAAAAATGCTCCGCCGTTACCCCAAAACCATACGATGGCGGCAGGCATTGCCGCCGCTGTTTGTGCTGGCGCTTTTAGCCTTGCCGGTAATCGGCGTATTTTGGAGACCTGCGCTGTGGCTTTGGGTGGCGCAGGTGGTGATTTACGCGCTGGCCTTAGCCCTTGCAGGCCTGCAAATGGCGCTCAAACGCCGTGATTTGGCGCTGGCGATCGGCGCACCGCTTGCCATTGCTACCATGCACCTTTCTTGGGGAAGCGGCGTGCTCGCCGGTTTGCTCATTCCCGCTCCACAAAACCCCTCTTCTGCGACTTAAATTTCCCCAATGTCTGCCAAATTTGTCCACCGCAACTCCACTTGGCGCTTGCGCCCGGGCGAAAAGCGCACAATTTTGCTCATAGGCGATATTATGGCCGCGCTTGCCGCGTGGGGCGTGGCCGCTTACGCGTGGTGGGTGAGCGACCACCCGTGGAATACCTTGCCCGGCCGCGGCTTTTTTGCCGACATCCCTTTCTGGTTTTACCTTTTGCCGCTGTTTTGGCTACTTTTGCTGATTGAACTGTACGACATCCGCAAGGCAAGCAGGTGGGACGCCACGCTAAAAGGCGTTTTCACCGCCGCGGCGGCAGGGTTGGGGCTTTATTTGCTGGTATATTTCACCTCCAAGCCTTGGTCGCTCCCGCGCAAGGGAGTGGCCGTTTTTGTGATTGCCGCGACGCTTTTCACTTTGCTTTGGCGCTACATCTTCATTCGCATTTTCGTCAGCGCGCGCTTTATGCGGCGCGTGCTCATCGTGGGCGCAGGAAAGGCGGGCACTACCATCGTGAACGTCATTGACAGCCTCTGGCCGCCCCCGTTTTTCGTGGTGGGCTTGATTGACGACGACCCACAAAAAATTGGCACCAAAATCAACAACCACCCTGTGCTTGGTTCAAGCAAAGACCTGCCTGAAATTGTGCAAAAAGAAGCCGTTTCGGACATCATAGTCGCTATCAGCGGCCAAATGCTCCCCCGCACCTTTCAGGCGATTTTAGATGCGCAGGAAAGCGGCGTGGAAATTTCCACAATGGCGGCGGTGTATGAAGAACTGCTCGGCAGGTTGCCCATTCACCACCTTGATGCGGATTGGCTGATCCGCTCATTTGTGGATGAAGTGCGCGTAAGCACCTTCTACCGCTGGGGAAAGCGCGCGCTGGACATAGTTGGCGGGGCAATCGGCGTTGCGCTTTTGGTGTTGATAGCGCCGTTCCTTTCTCTGGCAATTGTGCTTGAAAGCCGCGGGCCGGTGATTTTCTCGCAGCCGCGCGCCGGCCGCGGCGGCCAGCCGTTCCGCATCTACAAATTCCGCACAATGCGCCCCGCACCGCCCGAGCACGAGCAGGGCAAGTGGGCCGACGACGACGAGCACCGCATCACCCGCCTCGGGCGAATTTTGCGCAAGACCCACCTTGACGAGTTCCCCCAGTTCATCAACGTGCTCCGCGGCGAAATGAGCCTTGTTGGACCGCGCCCCGAACAGCCCGCGCTCATCGCCAAACTTGAAAAGGAAATTCCGTTTTACCGCGCTCGCCTGCTGGTCAAACCCGGGCTTACCGGCTGGGCGCAGATTAACCTCGGCTACGTGGCCTCGGTGCACGAAACCGAAATCAAACTTGAATACGACCTTTACTACATCCGCCACCGCAACTTGCTGTTTGATATTTTCATCATCTTGCGGACTTTTGGCGCGGTTTTGGGAGGCAAGGGGCGCTGATGCGGAAGGCTTTGGTAACTGGCGGTGCGGGCTTCATCGGCTCGCACATTGTGCGCGCCCTGCTGAGTGACGGTTGGGGCGTGCGCGTTTTGGATAATTTTTCCACAGGAAAACCAGAAAACTTGGCCGAAATTCGTTCCTCGCGGCTTGAGGTACTTGAAGGCGACATACGCTCTCCCGAAACCGTAGCCGAAGCCGTGCGCGGCGTTGATGTGATTTTCCACGAAGCCGCTTTCGTTTCGGTGCCGGCTTCAATGGAAGAGCCATTGACCTGCCACGAGGTCAACGACCGCGGCACGGCGCTTTTGCTGGAGGCGGCGCGGCGCGCCGGCGTGCAGAAAGCAGTTATCGCTTCCAGCGCGGCAGTATATGGCGATTCCACCGACTTCCCCCTGAGCGAGGATTTGCCGCCGCGCCCGCTTTCGCCCTACGCCGCAACCAAAGCGGCAACCGAAATTTATGCCCGCCTTTACACCGCCGCGTTCGGGTTGCCTGTGGTTGCCCTGCGCTATTTCAATGTGTACGGGCCACGCCAGCGACCCGATAGCCCCTACGCCGCGGCAATCCCCATTTTCACGCGGCGGATGCTGAACGGAGAGCCACCGATTGTGTTCGGCGATGGCGGTCAACGGCGCGATTTCATCTTTGTGGGTGATGTGGCGCGCGCCAACCTGCTTACCGCGCAATCCTCAGCCGCAGATGGCGAGGTGCTCAACATTTGCACGGGGCGCGAGGTTTCATTGCTTGAACTGATTGCCGCGCTGAAGCAATCAATTCCTGATGCGCCGTCGCCGCAATTTGCGCCGCCGCGCCCGGGCGACATTTACCGCTCGGTCGGCGACCCTTCCAAAGCCACCGCATTGCTCGGCTTTCGCGCCCAAACCCCGCTGGAGGAAGGTTTGGCGGCAGTGGTGGACTGGATGCGCTCGGCAATGGAGGCGCGATGAGCACCGTCTCGGCTGCCGGATGGCGCGAATTCCTTTCCCGCCATCCCGAAGCGCACATACTACAGACCGCCGAGTGGGGCGAGTTGAAAGCCGCGTTTGGCTGGCGCGCCGAGCGGGTGATTGTGGGCGGAGCGGGCGCGCAGGTGCTCTTTCGCCCGCTGCCGGGCGGCTTTACATTTGCCTACATCCCCAAAGCGCCGGTGGGCGACCGCGCGGCATGGAATGCACTTTTTGCCGAAATTGACGCCCTTTGCCGGCGCCGAAGGGCAATTTTCCTCAAAGTTGAGCCCGACTTGTGGGAGGAAGACGGCGTCAGCCCGCCCGCGGGCTTCATCCCCTCAGAGCACGCAATTCAGCCCCGCCGCACACTGGTTGTTTCGCTGGAAGGGAGCGAAGACGAAATTTTGGCGCGCATGAAGCAGAAAACGCGCTACAACATCCGCTTGGCGGCGCGCAAAGGCGTGACCGTCCGCCAGTGGGATGACTTGGATGGCTTTTACCGCCTGATGGAGGAAACGGGCAGGCGCGACGGGTTTGGCGTGCACGCGGCGGAATACTACCGGATGGCGTATGAATTGTTTGCGCCGCGGGGCGAGGCGGCGATGCTGGTCGCCGAGTTTGAAGGCGAGCCGTTGGCGGCGCTGATGGTTTTTGCCCGCGGCCGCCGCGCTTGGTATTTTTATGGCGCATCCACGGGCAAACACCGCAACAAAATGCCAACCTACCTCCTGCAATGGGAGGCGATGCGGTGGGCGCGGGCACGCTCCTGCACCTCATACGACCTGTGGGGCGTGCCCGACGCGCCGCTTGAACGGCTTGAGGCCGAGTTTACCGAGCGCCGCGATGGGCTTTGGGGCGTTTATCGCTTCAAACGCGGCTTTGGTGGCGTGCTCCGCCGTTCCCCCGTCTGGGATAAGCCCTACAATCGGCTCGGGTATTGGCTCTATCGGCGCTGGGTGGGGAAGGGATGAGATGCCCCGGGAGATGCCCAGTGCCCGGTACCCGGTGCCCGGTGCCCGGTGCGAAGCAATCCCCTTTTCAGTTGCAGGAGACTGCTTCAGCGGCTACGCCGCCCCGCACAGTGACACATACAACGCCCACTATCCCCCGAAATAGCGCATAACAACCCAAGGGGTGAGCCAAGTTTCCAGCACGGCGGCCACAGCCAACATGGGAATTACCCAAACCAGCCCAACGCGCAACCAGCGCGCCAGAGCGTACATCCACACCTCGCCAAGCCGCTTGCCGGGCGATGGGGCAATTAGCGAAGCGCTCATTTGCAACGTGGCCGCCGTGTAGAGCGCAATTGCCGGAATTTCCACAATGCCGTGCGGCAGAATGAAAAACGCGAGCATCGCCCACGGCGACATCAGGCCGCTTTTGCCCACAAAAACCATCCCGCCGCCGATGATGCCAAATGGGAGCATGGCGATGAGCACCCCGCCGACGCCGAGCGTGAACAAGGCCGCCGCGCTCGCCACCGTGAGCGTGAGGACGTTGTGAAGCCAAATGGCGAGCGCCGCACGCCAATTCATCAACGGCACGTTGATGAGCGGCATGGGGCTTGTAAACGCTTTGTGCAGGTCGGCAATTTGCACTTGCTGGGCAAACGATGGCGGGAAGTAGCGCGCCGTCAGCCATCCGCCCAGCGCCCCCGCAGCCGCCAAAAGCACCAGCGAGCCGAGGAAAACCCACCGCAGTTCGTGCAGGTCGTTTTTTGCCACGCCGAGCCATTCCCGCAGGCTGTGCGCCCCTCCCCGAAAGCCATCCCAAAACGCCCTCCAAAGCCAGCGCAGGTTGAGTTCGTCTATTTCCCTGCCAAGCAGGTCTTCGCGGTTGAAGTGCGCTATCCCCAAGCGCGCCGCAACCACGGAAAGCATCGCCACCACCGCCGCTGTTGCCCATAGCACGCTGTATTTTTGCCAAAATAAGTTCAGGCTTTCCCATTGCAACAGCAAAGCAACCGGCACAATGATGAGTGAAGCCAGCAAGTTGGCCGAGCGCACCGATGTGGCTTGGGTGGAAATCACCACCGCGCCGCTCACCATCAGCACGGCTTGCAGGCCGGTAAGCAAAAAAACCAAGAGCATGGTTAGAAACGGGGGCGACCAATGCACAGCCTTCCATAGCCCCACAAGGTAAACCACTATGCCAACGTAACTGACGCTCACCGGCAAAAAAAGCACAGCAAGCAGTTTGCCGAGGTAAAGTTGAGCATCGTCAAGCGGGGCGGCTAAAAGCGGCTCAATTGTGCGGCGCTCGCGCTCGCCCGCAAAACTTTCTAACGCCACCACCAGCGAAATGGACGATGGGAAAAAGCCCACCACCATCATCAGAAAGGGGTACATCCGCTCGCCGATAATTTCAGCCCCAAATTTCTGCACGTAGTTCACCATTGCGTTGGCTGTGAGCGTCATCAGCAGGGGGAAGAAAAGGGTCATTCCCACAATCGGCAGCACAATTCGCCAATCGCGCAATTGGTCGCGCACTTCGCGGCGGGTTATCAGCAAAACCTGACGCCACCATTCACCCATGTTGCATCACCTTGAGGTACACTTCTTCCAAACTACGGGGGAGTTCGCGCATGTAGACCAGCCTAAAGCCGCTTTGCACAAGCGCTTGGGCGACGAGCGGGTTGTAATGCCGCCAGTCCGGCGAGCGGAAGCGGAGGATGTTGCCAACAGCCTGTAACACTTCCACCTGCGGGGGAAGCGGGGGCAAGTTGTGAATGGGGTGGCTTGTGGCGGCCTCGTAGATGGGCAGTCCCAGCCAGCGGTCTTTTAGTTGGCGGGGGGTGCCAGTGGCAATGATTTTGCCGGCGCGCATAATCGCAATGCGGTCGGCAAGGCTTTCGGCCTCTGCCAAATTGTGGGTGCAAAGCAAAACCGCCCTTTCTCTGGAACGGAGGCCGGCGATTGCCTCGCGCACCAGCCGCGCACTTTCGGGGTCCATCGCCGAAGTCGGCTCATCCAGCAACAGCACCGGCGGCTCGTGGATGAGGGCGCGCGCCAACGCAAGTTTCTGGCGCATCCCTTTGGAAAAATTTGCAATGCGCTGTTTGCGAAATTCCCAAAGGCCGAAATAGCGCATCCAGCGCTCAATTCGCTCGGAGCGGCTTTTCTCGTTTATGCCGTAAAGGCGAGCAAAAAAATCCAGATATTCCTCGGCGGGCATTCGGCGATACAAGCCATGCTGCTCGGTGAGAACGCCAACGTGGGCGCGCACCGCTTTGCCGTGCGTGAGCGTGTTGAAACCGGCAACCCAAGCCTCGCCGCGGCTCGGCCTGAGGAGCGAAACCAACATCCGCACAGAAGTGGTTTTGCCAGCGCCGTTGGGGCCGAGCACGGCCACAACTTCGCCGGCGCGCACGCTGAGGGTGAAGTCGCTCACTGCCCAAAAGCCATCAAATTGCTTAGCGAGGTGGATTGCGCGCAGCATGTTTTGCGTTTGCCTGTGGTTGGGGTGGATTGACTGGCAATGCCCCGCCGCCACTACTCTGCTATTTCACACGGCGGGCACGGGGAACACGGAGATTTTTCGCTCCACGCCAATCGCGTTCTCCGTGCAAGGAGATGAATGTTTTGCCAGTCAAGCAAGGTTTTGGGGCAGAGGTTAGAACTCCACGTAGTTTTCCACTTCAAACAAGAAAATGGTCGCGCCACCGACCGGCACCGGTTTGGGGCGCCCAAGCGGGAAAATCCTTCCGGCGGAGGCGACAAATTCCACACGGCGGCGGCAACTCGCCCGCAGCGCCGCGACCACATTCTCAATTTGGCCTTCCGGCACGCCTATCAGCAAGGTGACGTTTGATTTTCGCAAAAAGCCGCCACTGCTCACAATTGGCACAACCGGCACACCGAGTTTGCCGAGTGCGTCGGCAGCCTCTTCCAAATCGCGCTCTTGCACAATGGCAATTGTGAGGTGGGTGATGGGCGGCTCGTCGGGCGAGCGGCGCAAGAGCATCCCCGGCCACGGCGGAAGGCGGTCGCTAAGGGCGGCATCAACCTCTGCCGCGAGTTCGGAATACACTTCTTCGCTCAACACCCCCGCCGAAAGCAATTCGCGGAGGGCCGCGCGCTGGGCGCGCAGGGATTCAAGCCGCGCCTTGTGCAGTTCTTCCATTTGCAACGCCGGATGGGCGCTCAGCAATTCCGTCACCGAGCGTTGCAATTGCCTGCTGCGGTGCTCCAAAATCGGCTGGAGAACCTTCCATGTGTAGGCCGAAATCAACCCTTCCTTGAAAGCCCTTTCCAAATGCTGGTAACCGGCGCGGGCGGCAACGGCGCGCGCGTGCCGCCGCTCGTATTCATCTTTGTATTCGTCCCTCGGCGTGAGGTTCAGCCATTTCAACACTAACGGCATTGAGCCGCCCTCAACCAGCAAAGTGAACAGCACCACGCCAAAAGCCATAACCTGAATTTGCTCGCGCGCTGCCCCCAGCGTGGCTGGAAGCCCAAGGGCTAAAGCCAGCGAAACCGCGCCGCGCATCCCGCCCCAGTAGAGCACGTGTTGCCAGCGGAAGGGGATTTTTTCGCCCACCCAACTCAGCCCGTAAACTTCCACAAAGCGCGCTACCAAAACCGCCGCCACCGCCCAGATGACCGAATACCAGTTATCCAGCAAAGCGTGTGGGCGCAATTGCAAACCGATCAGCAGGAAGATGAACGAGTTTGCCAAAAAGGCGGCAAATTCCCAGAAATTAGCGACCACAATGCGCGTGGTGGGCGACATTTTACGGGTGCCAAAGCCGCCTGCAACAAGCCCCGCCGCCACAACCGAAAGCACGCCGCTCACATGAAATTGCTCCGCCAGCAGAAAAGCGCCGTATGCCAAAACAGCAGTGAGTGCGGTTTCCAGCAGGTAATCATCCAGCCCTTGGATGATTACCGAAGCGAGCAAGCCCAATACCGCGCCCACCAGCAAGCCACCACCTGCGACGCGGGTGAAATCCACCGCCCCTTGCATGAGCGAATAATGCCCCGTGAGCGCCGCCATGAGCAAAAGTTTGAACGCCACAATGCCCGTGCCGTCGTTGAACAGGCTTTCGCCCTCAAGCAACACCCGCAGGCGCTTGGGCGCGCCTAACGAGCGGAAAAGGGCAACCGCGGCGACGGGGTCGGTCGGCGAAATTAGCGCCCCAAACACCAGCGCTAACTCCAAGGGCATACCCAACGCCCAGTGCACCACATAGCCCACAATCACGGTGGCGATGACCACGCCCACAACTGCCAGCGTGAGGATGGGCGCTAAGTCACGCCGCAGGTCTTCCCAGCGCAGGTGGAAAGCGGCTTCAAACACCAACGGCGGCACCAAAACCGCCAAAATCAGTTCGCCGGTGACGGGGATGTCTTCGCGGGTAAAGAGCGCCAGCGCGAGGCCGATTATCACCAAGCCCAGCGTGTACGGCATCCGCAGGCGGCGGGTCAAAATTCCGACCAGCACCGCGATTGTGAGTAGCGATATGGCAATTTCTACGGTGAGAATTATGTCGGGCATGGGAGGGAAGTGCTCCAGTGTTCCGGTGTTCCAGTGTTCCAGTGTTTTGGTTAGCGGAGGGTGACTTCAAACGGCTCGGGGGTGGTGATTGGGTACTCCGAGCCGTCGGGGAGGAGCAAGACGGTGCGTTCTGGCGAGCGGATGACGCTCCAGTGCCAGAACGAAAAGCGCAGTTCGTCTTGGAATGGCGAAGGCCATGTGAAGCGCACTTGCTGGGGGCTGATAGGCTGGATTCCGGCGGCGGCGAGCATCAGCGCGGGGGCGGGCAAGCCGCTTAGGTGCTCGGGGACGCCCAAGCCGCGCCCGTGCTCGGCGTGGTAGGCTTCCCAAAACACGCCGTCGGCGGCAAGGCGCTCTTCGGCGGCGCGGGCAGCCGCGCTTAGCAATGCCGCGGCGTCGGCGATGAAGCCTTGCTCCAGCATTGCTTCCACCGCAAACGCATTCCACGGCATCAGCACAGCGCGCATCCAATCGGGGGCGTTTTTGCCGCCCCGCGGCGAAATCGGCGCGCCGTACCGCCGCCCGTAATCCCGCTCAGAGGTGAGGACGCGCCGCATCGCTTCAGTTTGCTCCCCTCCCAGCATTCCCGCCCAGAAGGGCAAAAGCAGGCTAATGTCGGGCGAGAACAAGTCGGTGGTGAGGGCAACAAAGCGGTCTTCGGCTTTGAGGCCGCGGATTTCCACCGCATCCAAGCGGCGGTAAACGTTGGCGGCAGTGGCGACGCCGCGCCCTTCAAACCACGCAATTTTACCGCCGCGCAGGGTTTCGGTGACGGCGCGGCCGCGTCCGTCCAGCCCGCGCAGGGTGATTTCCGCGGGACGGATTTCGCCGTTTTTTGGGAAAATGTGGATGAGCGGGCGCACCGGTGGGCTGAACGCGGCGTTCAGTTCCAGCGGTTGGTCGCCGCGGCTTTTGCCCAAAACGGCGTGCTCGTGCCGCTTGTGCGTAGCAAAATCGCGGTAAAGCACAGCGCGGCGGCGCGCATCCCACATTTCTTGGACGGCTTTGTGCAAGCGCCGTTTGCGGGTCGCCATTTCGCGCGGCAACGTTTCTTCCGCCTCGGCGGCAATTTGCTCCAAGCGGGTGATGGCGCGGTAGAGGAAGGCGTAGAGCGCGGGGCTTTCTACCGTGGCGAAATCCCCGCCGACCGATTCCTTCCGCCACGGGGCAAACGCAGGCGGGTCGGCAAGCCCCATCTGGAGCGGGTGCGCCCATTCGGGGAAGCCATCACCGTTGGCGTCGCCGAGGTTGAACCACGCCTCAACAAAGCGGAGCAGGGGTTGGTAGAGGCGCGGCAGGTCGGCAGGGGCATTGCGGTAGGCGCGGTACGCCAGTTCCACCAGCAACGGCGAGGCGAGGTAGCGGCTTTCTGCCGACCAAGGCCGCCAAGGGATGAAGCCGTCCTCGTGCTGGGCGGCGAGGAAGGCGTCCACCCATGCGCGGGGGGCGGCGGGCGCGGTGGGCAGGAAGAACGCCGTTGCGAGATACCACGCTTCCAGCACCGAGGGCGTTTGCCCATCGGCGGCAGAGGCGGCTAAGGCGGGGCGGTCGGGCAGGCGCGAGGTTACGAGGAAAGGGCGGTTTGGGCGATTGGGGAGCACAAGGCGCAGAGCGGTTTGGCGGGCGCGGGCAAATGTCCATGTCTTCTGCGGGGATTTTGTCTCCAAAGCCACAAGCGGCTCGGAGGCAACGGCAAGGCGCGCCAGCAACGGCTCCCACTTGCGGGCGGCAAGGCGGCGGGCGAGATCAAGCCCTTCGTCAGCGTCTTCAACCGCGGTGTGCGCCCAAGAAACGCGGCGTTCGCCGCCTGCTTTCAAATCAAAATCAAGCCTGAGCGAGACAAACGGGCTCAGCGCCCCCTCTGCGCCGCCGGTCATAAAAAGCACCGGCGCCAGCCCGCCCGCCTTTCCCCGCAGGATGTGGATGGCGGCGGTTTCTTCAGGCGCGAGCGGTTGGGCGTTTTCTTCGGCAAGCGGGTGCAGGATCGCGGCCAAGCCGAGCACGCCGCGCATTTCATTTGGCGAGCGGTTTTGCAGATAAAGCCGGCCCATCACACCGCGCGGATGCCCAATGAAGTATTCGCACACCAGCCGCAAGCCCGCAAACGGCTCGCATTCGGTTTTGGCGTAGGAAGGGGCAAAGTCGGTGAGGAGCGGCGGCGCGGCAAAGGTGGCGGGGTCGGCGCGCACCTGCTCGTCAAGTTCCATGTAGGGGAAAATGCGGATAGATTGGATTTGCAGGCCGTAGGAAGATTCAAGGCTGAGCGCGGGCGGCGAGCCCGAAGCCGCGAAAAGCGTCCACACGTGCTCCGGCGTGGGCGCTTCGGGGTTGAGGCGGGCGTCCGCGGCCAAGGTCAGCCTTGCCGGTGGGCGAAACGGGAAGGAATCCATGCGTTTATTTTATCAGAGGTGAGGGGACGCTTGGTTTTTTCGGAGGCTGTGTAGCATTTTTGCTCAAAAGCATGGGTTATAATTTGAGCAACTGCTGGGAAAAATCGGGAAATGAAAACGAATTTGCGCTTTTTGATTCTGCTCTTGATGCTTGTTGGGGGACTGGTGGGGATGCATATTTCGGCGCGCGCTCAGTCCAATGTTTACTACGTGGCAACAAACGGCGACGACAACAACCCCGGCACGTTTGAGCAACCCTTCCGCACCCTGATGCGCGCCAGATATGCCGCTCAACCTGGTGACACGATTTACATTCGCGGCGGCGTGTACGACATTGAAAACTACATGGACATTTCCGGCACGCCCGATGCTCCAATAACAATTGCTTCTTTCCCGGGGGAATGGGCGGTCTTTGACGGCAGCGGCCGCGAGGGCGTGAAGTTTCGCATCAGCGGCTCGTGGCTGGTTTTTCGCAATTTTGAGGTACGCAACAGCCCCTCCGATGGAGTTTTGCTAACCGACGGCGCAGGCCACAACGTGCTGGAGCACATCGTCAGCCACGGCAACAATTTCGCCGGTTTTGAACTGGAAAACGGCGCTCACGATAATTTGCTCCTAAATTGCGATTCATACGATAATTTTGATGCCGCGACCAATGGCGAGCACGCAGACGGCTTTGGGGTGAAGTATGCAGTTGGAAGCGGCAATCGTCTTGTTGGATGTCGCGCGTGGAACAACGCCGACGACGGCTTTGATTTGTGGGAGGCCGGCGCACAAGTGGTTTTGCGGAAATGCTGGGCTTACGGCAACGGTTTTGACCGCTGGGAAGTGGGCGCCAATTTTGCCGGTGATGGCAATGGTTTCAAACTCGGCCCCGGCCATCCCCTTGTGCTCCGTTGTGTGGCTTGGAGCAACGCGCGCCGAGGGTACGATTTCAACGATGCTACCGAGGTGGAATTCCTTTACAACAACACTTCGTACAAAAATCCCATTGGCTTCAACTTCCACAATGCCCCCCATGTTTTGCGCAACAATTTATCGTTTGCCGACGGTGGGCAGAGCATAGGCGGTGAAGTGGACAATCAGTACAATTCTTGGAACACGGGGCTGTTTTGGCCTGATGCGAAAGTGAAAGTGGAGGTAACTGAAGCAGATTTTCTCAGCCTTGACGATACAACGGCGCGTGGCGAGCGCTCGCGGGGTGGTTTTCTGCCTCGGACGGACTTTTTGCACCTCGCCGCTGGGAGCGATTTGATTGACGCAGGGGTTGACGTGGGCGAGCCTTGGAAGGGCAAAGCACCCGATTTGGGAGCGTTTGAAGCCCCCTACCATCCTGTCTTGCACTTTCGCTCCCCCCTGCCGGGTAACACGACGCTTTCCCGTTAGAGAACTTTCTTTCACTGTAACCGCTTCCCCCTTGAACACCATCAAACGCTTCGGCGCGGGTGTGGGCAGAAGTCCAAGGATGGGCAAACCGAGAACGGCTTATTTCGCCCACGCTCACGCAGGCAATTACCACTTGGAATTTCCGGCCGGTAAGTTGAGCATTACCCCAATTGGAGGCACACAATGAGATTGTGGCTGCTTGTGGTTGTAATTGGCGTAGCGTCGGGGCTGGTAGCCCTTTGGATTTTCGCAAGGCGTAAACGCTCAAGCAATGGCGGCGCGCTTGAAGTGTGGCAAAAGAAGTTCAAGCGCCCCTTGCACATTTCTGCTGAGATCACCAGCCTGTTGGGCGAATGGTTCATTGTCTTTTTAGGAGCATGGCTCGTTGCTGGCACGTTTCTTTCCTTAAACCCATCATTGATTCCAAACGGCAGGGAATTCCTTTCCACAATTCATTTCTATCACTTTTGGGATTGGGTTTCGGAATGCGGCACGTGCGCCTTATGGTCGCCCTTCAACGGCGGTTTTCCCCTGATGGGCGACCCTTCGCCCGGGCTTCTTTACCCACTGGTAGCCGTGCCGGTGATGCTGTTTGGGGTAGTTAGCGGCGTAAAGGTCGCCATTTTCCTTTCGTTCTTCTCGGTTGGGCTGGCCGTGTGGTGGATGGGGAGGCTGTGGCGACTTTCGCCTCTGCTACGCCTCTGGGGGGCGTGGATGGTAATGGCGAGCGGCTTGGTGCCGGGGCGTCTGGAATTAGGGGATATGCACACCGTCTTGAGCGTGAGCGCCTTAGTGTGGTGGTTCCCCACATGGTGGTACTTGTGGAAGCACGATGGGCGGTATGCCTTTCTTTCATTTGCATGGGCAGTGGGGATGAGCATACTTGCAGCGCGCGGCTACCACCTCTTCGGAATGTTCTTCGCATTGCTGTGGGTGGCTTTGTTTTGCTTGTGGCTTGCTGAAGATAAAGTCAGGCTTTTGCGCCGGACTGGAGCGGCTTTGTTGGGCGGTGTATTGCTCGCTTCGCCAGTTTTGTTGCCTCTTGCCAAATTGATGCCTTATTTTGTAAAGACAACCGACCCCGCTTTTAAGGCTTCTCAGCCATTTGGGAATTTACTTTTCAACCTTTTGATAAGCGACCCTTCTTTTTACCGCAGCGACATTCTGGGCAAACTGCCCTACCCCCACCTGACCTTCTTTTTCGTTGGATGGATACCTTTCTTGCTGGCTCTGTATGGGGTGATAGCAGGGTTCATAGACCCGCGAATGCGTCGCTACCGCACGGCAGTGGGAGTGCTTTTCCTTTGGGCATTACTATTCCTGTGGCTTGCTACCGGCCAGCCAATGCGTTGGCTGGTGTCATGGCTCCCAAACAGCCCACTGGTGACTTTTCTGGAAGGTTTCCGGCACATTGAACAGGTTGGCGCGCTGGCCATTCCCCCAATTATCGGCTTGAGCATGTTGGGGGTGGAAGCAATGGTGCGCGAAATGGAAGGATGGTCCCTTTCATTCTCTGTGGGCAAGCAGAACTTGGCAATTTCGTTTTCACTGCTATTGGTAATACCTCTGCTTTTTGCCCTACGGCAGGGGTGGAAAGCCAGTGAAGCGTGGATTCACTTTGTGGATTACCCTGATCCAAATTCTGCCGCCATGCAATTCCTCGCTGAAGCACATGGGCAGTGGGTCGCTCCTGTGATGGGTGAGCATTTTTGGATGGAGCCGACCATTGCTCAACACATGAAGGTGTTGGGCATCCACCGGTGGTGGTGGAAGGATTGGAAGGAGCCGAAGCCGCGCCGCAAGTTGATACGTTCCGATAAGGAACCAAAGCCGCCTGAGGGCTATAGGCTGACCAAGTTGTCAAAGGGATTGTACGGCGCGGAAAACCCGAATGTGAATTACGCTTATTTGGTGCTTGATGACGGTAGCACAGTGCCCTGCGAGCCAAGCGGCTGGGGTGGGAAGTTAGAAATTCATTGCGATGCCCAACAAAGCGGCGTGCTTTGGGTCATGGAACACCCGTGGCCGGGGTGGCGGGCTGAGGTCGGAGGCCGCACTCAGGAAGTGCCGAATTCATTGCCTTACATTCACTTTCCTATTCCCGCTGGCGATGAGGTGGTTCGCCTCTGGTTTTTGCCTACCGATGTGTTCATTGGGCTGGGGTTGGCGGCGTTGTGGATTTTGTGGCAGTTGTGGTTGGGGTGGCGGTGGATGCGCTCAGCGTTGGAACCTGCCCCCGCAGGCGCTTCTTAGCATCTCAGCACTTGTAATTGCAACAAACTCGGCGCGATGGTTTTCCATCGCGCCGTCTTCCGTTTGCGGCATTTTGCGCATCCGCTAATTCATTCCACCACAACCATCACTTGCCCTTGTTCAACTGCTTGCCCTGCGGAAACCTTTACTTGCGTAACTTTGCCATCTTTGACGCTCTTGAGTTCGTTTTGCATTTTCATGGATTCCAAAACCACCAGCACGTCACCCTTTTTCACCTCTTGCCCCACTTCCACGGGCACGGCAACCACCAAGCCGGGCATGGGGGCTTTGAGCGCAACCGGCCCGTGTGCGGCGGCCTTTCCACCTGCTTGGGCGCGCAGGCGGCGCATCCGCTCATCTTCCACCACCACATCGTAGAGCGTGCCCCCCATCAACACCTGCCACTGCCCGTCAACCGAGTAGACAAAACCTTCGTATGAGCGGGCATTGGCTATCAGCGAGTAAAGGGGTTGGCCGCTGATTGAGGTCATATCCACTTCATAAATTTCGCCGTTGACCGCGACCTTCCCTTCCCCTAAAAGTTCAATTTCATATTCCTGACCGTTCACCGTAGTGATGTATTTCATCGTTCACCTCGCGGATGGGGCTTGCCTTTTCTTACCTGTGCATTCTTTCCCAGCGCGAGTACCACTTCCAGTTGCTGGCGTCGCGCTTGGAGCGGCGGATGATGTGGGCGGCGCGCAGGGCTTCTTGATGGGCTACCAGCGTTGCCATGATCGCCGCGATTTCGGGATGGGTTTCGCGCATCGCATCCGCTTCTTCCATGGAGAAGCGCTCTTCCACAAAGCGGGTATCAAAACTGCCCGCGATGAAGCGGCTTTGCTTGAGCAGGTTCTGGTGGAAGGGAATGGTGGTGCGGACGCCCACGATTTTGTATTCCTCCAGCGCGCGGCGCATCCGCTGGATGGCATGGCCGCGGGTCTCGCCCCACACGATGAGTTTGGAAATCAGCGAGTCGTAGTAGGGCGTGATTTCAAGGCCCGCGTAGATGCCGGTATCCAGCCGCACGCCGGGGCCCGTGGGCAGCACCATGTGTTCAATGCGCCCGATGGACGGCATGAAGTTGTTGTAGGGGTCTTCGGCGTTGATGCGGGCTTCCATCGCCCAGCCGTGCATGGTGATTTGGTCTTGGGTGTAACTTAGGGGGCGGCCACGGGCAATGCGAATTTGCTCTTTCACGATGTCCACGCCGGTGACGTATTCGGTGACCGGGTGTTCCACCTGCAGGCGGGTGTTCATTTCCAAGAAGTAGAAGTTTTTGTCTTTGTCCACGAGGAACTCAATGGTGCCCGCGCTGATGTAGCCCACGGCTTGCGCGGCGCGCACCGCCACCGCGCCCATCTTCTGGCGGAAGGCTTCGTCCTGCCCCACGAAGGGAGAAGGCGATTCTTCAAAGAGTTTTTGATGCCGCCGCTGGATGGAACATTCGCGCTCGCCGAGGTGGATGGTGTTGCCTTGCGCATCGGCTAAAATCTGGATTTCAATGTGCCGCGCGCCCTCAATCAGTTTTTCCAAATAGACGTTGCCGTCGCCAAAGGCGGCTTCGGCCTCGGCGCGGGCGGCGCGCAGGGCCGCGGGCATTTCATCCAACGAGCGGACTTCGCGCATCCCCTTGCCGCCGCCGCCCGCCACGGCCTTGATGAGCAACGGAAAGCCGATTTTCGGCGCGAGGGCCAGCAGTTCGGCGTCGGTCAGGTTTTCCTTGCCCTCGGTGCCGGGAACGACGGGCACGCCCGCGGCCGACACGGTGGCGCGCGCCATCGCTTTGTCGCCCATGGTGGCGATGGCGTGCGGCTTGGGGCCAATGAAAACAATGCCTTCGTCTTCGCAGGCCTGCGCGAAGTCGGCGCGCTCGGCCAAAAAGCCGTAGCCGGGGTGAATTGCGCCCGCGCCCGACTTTTTGGCGACTTCCAGCAGTTTGTCCATCCGCAGGTACGAATCGCGCGCCGGCGGCGGGCCGATATTGTAGGCTTCGTCGGCGTAGCGCACGTGCAGAGCGTTGCGGTCGGCGTCGGAATACACCGCCACGGTCTGCAAGCCCAGTTCACGGCAGGCGCGGATGACACGGACGGCGATTTCACCACGGTTGGCAATCAGGACTTTGTTGAACATGGGAGCCTCGGGGGAGAAGGAAATTAGGAGGTTAGGTGGTTAGGAAGATAGGGGATATGATGCCAAGGCACGGCGGGCTTTTTCGGGCAATTCTACCGGCACGAAAAAAGAGGCCGGGTAGAGGTAGCCGCCGGTGGAGGAGGTGTCCTCATCCAAGACACGCGTCAAGCCATGTGCTTCGGCCTCCGGGTCGGGAAGCCGGCGATAGACTTTGCTCACAATCAGGCTGGCTTCATAGCCTTCATTGGCAATGCAAATCACGAATTCATCCATCGTATCGGTGCAAATCTGTGGAATCTGTGGATCAATCACCCGTCAGGGCGCGATCTCCTGCCCCATTTTGCGGCCCAGTTCAAAGGCTTTGCGGTTGACTTCCACCACCTTTTGGGGCACGCGGCGGACGATGACATCAAGCCAAAATTTGGGGTCGACTTCGGGCATTTGGGCGGAAAGCGCGCCCAGCAGGATGGTGTTGGCTACGCGGCGGTTGCCCAGTTCTTCGGCGAGTTGGGGCGCGGCAATGAAGATGATGCGGTCGGTGATTTGCCGCGCCGCGTCAATCACCTTTTGCGCGGGCGGGTATTCCATCTTGCTCAGGGTGAGGGAAGGCGGCGGCAGGGTTTCACTGCTCAGGAGCAACACCCCGCCGGGCTTCAGGTAGTGCAGGAAGCGCCCCCCTTCCACCACCTCTTGCCCGATCAGGAAATCGGCCGTGCCCAACGCAATCAGCGGCGAGTGCACCTTTTCGCCCCAGCGCACATGGCTCACCACCACGCCGCCGCGCTGCGCCATGCCGTGCACTTCGGATTTCTTGGCGTCCAGCCCCTGCGCCAGCCCCACCTGCGCGATGATGTCGGCGGCAAGCAAGGTGCCCTGGCCGCCAACGCCGGTTACGAGAAAGTTAGTCATGCTCATCGGGAACCTCACAAGTTGAACTCAATGGGCGCGCCGGGCTCAATGGCCTGCCGGGCGCAAACGTCGTAGCACTGGCCGCAGCCCACGCATTGCGCGGGGTCAATGTAGGCTTTCGGGCGGCCGCTTTCCACATCAATCACCTTGCTCTTCATGATCGCCGGGCAGCCAATGCGGAAGCACAAGGTGCAGCCGTTGCACGCGTCCTCAATGATGCGGTAGGGCTCGCGGGTGTAATGCTCCCGGAAGACGCAGATGTCGTGGCTGACCACCACCGCCGGGCCAGGGAAATCCAGCGCCTCGCGGATGGCCTTTTCCAGCGCCGGCCAGTCGCGCGATTCCACGGTCGCCACATATTCCACGCCCATAGCACGCGCCACTTCGGCGATGTCAATGCGCTTGCCGGGGCGGCCTTGCAGGGTGTCGCCCGAGGCGGGGTTGCCCTGATGGCCGGTCATGCCGGTGTTGCGGTTGTCCAGCACGATGACGGTGACGGGCGTTTGGTTGTAGACCGCGCTGGCGAGGGCTGGCAGGCCGGTGTGGAAGAAAGTGCTGTCGCCGATGACGGCCACGTTGCGCCGCGGGCGGCCGCGGAACTTGCCCAGGCCCGCGATGGTCATGCCGCTGGCCACGCCGATGCTCGCACCCATGCAGCCGATGGTGTCGGTGGTATCCAGCGGCGGCAGCACGGCCAGCGAATAGCAGCCGATGTCGGAATTGACCACCACCTTGAGTTTGCGCAAAATCCAGAACACATCGCGGTGCCCGCAGCCTGCGCACATCACCGGCGGGCGGGGCGGCAGGTCGGCCAAAGGCGGCGCGGGCTTGCGGCCGCTGGGCGGCAGCAGGCCGGCCTTTTCGGCCGATTCGCGCACCACGTCCAACGTGAATTCGCCCACCATGGGGAAGATGTCCTTCCCGCGCACCTGAATGCCCAGCCGCCGCACCCAGTCTTCAATGAACGGGTCAAGTTCTTCCACCACGATGAGTTGCTCCACGCCAGCGGCAAATTCCCGAATCAGGCGCTCGGGCAGGGGCCAGGCCATGCCCAGTTTGAGGAACGAGGCGTTGGGGAAGACCTCGCGGGCATAGTTGTAGGCCGCGCCCGCGCTGATGACGCCCAACTTGCGGTCGCCCCACGCAATGCGGTTGATTTCCGCGGTCTCCGCCCATTCCCGCAGTTTGCGGATGCGCTCTTCAATGACCGGATGGCGTCCGCGGGCGTTGGAAGGAATCATCACATACTTGGCCGGGTTGCGCTCGTATTTCCGCTGGGGGTGCACGGTGCGCTCGCCCAGCGTTACCACCGATTTGGCGTGCGAAACCCGGGTGGTGGAGCGAATCAGGACCGGGGTATCGTATTCCTCGCTGAGTTCGTAGGCGAGGATGGTGAAATCTTTGGCTTCCTGGCTGTCGCTGGGCTCCAGCATGGGCACTTTGGCAAAACGGGCGTAGTTACGGTTGTCCTGCTCGTTTTGCGAAGAGTGCATACCGGGGTCGTCGGCGGTAACGATGACCAGACCGGCGTTGATGCCGGTGTAGGACGAGTAGAACAGCACTTCAGAAGCCACGTTCAAGCCAACGTGCTTCATCGCGGCAAGGGCACGCTTGCCCGCGTAGGCTGCGCCCACGGCCACATCCAGCGCCACCTTCTCATTGGCCGACCATTCGGCGTAAACGTCGTCAAACGTGGCGAAGGCCTGCAAAATTTCGGTGCTGGGCGTGCCGGGGTAAGCGGCGGCGACCTCCGCGCCCGCCTCCCACGCGCCGCGGGCAATGGCTTCGTTGCCGCTGAGAAGGGCTTTTTCCATTAGAACCTCCGAGTTCATCGGGAAGTGCGATTACATGGGAAAGTATACCATCCGCCTGCTTGCGTTTTGGCGGGCAGAAGGGGCTTACCCAGCACTTAAAACACTGTGCACCGCTCATAGAAGCGGTGCACATGGTAGTTATTTGCGCTTACGCGCCGGACGGATTTGTTTTGAGTTTTGCGGGCACCACAGCACCCGATCCGGCACCATCCAGCCGTGCGTAAGGTAAACATTTTGCTGGAACTGCACGGCCACCATTTTGTCGTTTGCCTGAACCACCACTCCGGCGAGCCAACCTTGCACCCGTTCCCCTTGCTCGTTGTCGTGATCACAATAAACCTCAACCAAGTCACCCACATCAAAGAAGTGGGTGTCGCGCGGTTTTTCGGAAAAAACAACCTTGCCCGCCATAGCACCTCCTACGTTTGCCATTTACAGCGTTTTTTACATTCTACCCCATCTTTTCGTGAATCGCACGGCTGAAGCAATTGTGTATCCACCGCTTTCGGTGACTAAGGGTGGACTGGCTTATCGTCAACAGATAAACGGCCAATTTCTCGCTGAATTTCGGCGACGACTTCGGGGTTGGCGATCCGTTTCTTACGCCCCTCACGCACGGAAAACACAACGAACACCTTGCCGCCAAATTTTTTGGTAAAGCGGTGGTGACTCTCTGCCATCCATGACTGCCAGCGGTGCGCCTGGGGCATCTGCTCGTAAGTTATGGGCTTGATTTGCAGGCCAATGAGGCGGTCGCCAACTTCTATCACAAAATCCACATTGTAGCGCCTGTCCAGAGCATCGGGCGCGGGTTTAATGGGAACGCCTAATGCTTCTTCCAACTGCCCGTAAATGGTTTCAATCTCGCGGCGATAGCCATCGTAAGTGCGGTGGATGACCAAATTGCGGATATAGGATTGGCAATCCTCTAAGGTCACTTCCTCAACTTCAGCGCGCACCACCTCGGTCACTTTTACGAAAAGTCGTTCTCCTAAACTGCGGAGATATTCCTGCGGGGAAAGGGGAATGCCTCGTTCGGCTAACATCTTGGCCAGGCGTTCGTAATAAGCCTGCTCCCACGCTTGCTCGTCCTTAGGGGCCGCCTCTCGGATCCAAGCGGCAACCGGCCCTACGCTTCGCTTCTTGTTCAACCCCCAGCGATTGGTCGCCATGTTCAAAATCCACTCTTTAGCCATACGCACCACGCTCCTGCCACAAAGCGACAAACTTGCGCCGCAAACGGTGCTCTTCAGCATTTGGGCGGGCAATGCCGCTTTTCAGCAAATAGGCGTTGACAAAAATCTTGTTTTTCAAGTACACATACGCCCGCACCGAATGCTCGTCTACGGTTTTTGTCGGCTGATCAAATTTCAAGAAAATCTGCTTGCCCACCAGATAACGTTGGGCATAGCGGCGGTAGGCCTCCAAGTCCATCACCTCAATACCTAGATAGCCCACCTGCAAGCCGGTGTCCACCAACAGGCCGTCGCGGCTAACGGCTTTCACGCGGTAAAGGGCGTCTTCGCCAAAACGCAACTTGTCGGGAGCAATCTTCGGGGCGGCATCTTGAATTGCGGGGCGGTAGCCGTTGGCGTCGTCGGCGGCAAACGGTTGGCGTGCAGGGCGTTCAAAAGTCACCGCCGCGCCAAACATGGGGGAGGTAAAAGGCCCCAGTTTGCGCTTGATCAGCGCGTGAAAACGAGGATTGATTTCATAGCCCACAGCATTCCGCCCCAATTTCAGCGCCTCGGCCAAAGTTGTACCACTGCCGGCAAAAGGGTCGAGCACGGTTTCGCCTTTGAAAGAAAACATTTTGATCAACCGGCGGGGTAATTCGGGTGGGAAAACGGCTTCGTGCTCCATCTGCCGCGCGCCACCAAACCGCCAATGGCCGCTAAAAAACGTCTTCCACTCCTCTTTGGTCATCGCCGAAGCGGCTTTCACTTCTCGCGACACCTTGGGGGATTTGCCGGGCTTCTTGAACAGCAAAATGAACTCGTAGTCAATTTCCACAATGCCGTTAGGGGGATAAGGGTAAGAGCCCATCACGCTCGCGCCGCCGGTGGTGTTCATGGTGGTGCGCTTTTGCCAGATGATCGCGCCCATGTAGTCAAAGCCGATTTGTTCCGCTTGGGCAATCACCTCGGCGTGCAAAGGAATGACTTTGTAACGCCCATAGACCACGGCACGGGCAAACTGGTCACCAATGTTGATGCACAAACGCCGCCCGGGGCGCAACACACGGTAGGTTTCCGCCCAAACGTGGTAGAGAGAGCGCAGGTATTCGTGCAAAGTCTGCCCGTAGCCGATTTGCCCCGCCACCCCGTAGTCCTTCAAATGCCAATAGGGCGGCGAGGTGATGACTAAATCCACGCTCGCCGCGGGAAGTTCCGGCATTTGGCGGCTATCGGCCTGGAAAATCCGCGCCTGCAGAGTCATGTGGCTCTTCTCTGAACCATCCAGCCTTGAGGGAATCGGCCGTTGTTGACGCGAACAGCGACAGATTCCCGCGCCCCTTTTAGACACTAATGCTGCTTACTGCTCCACAGGGGCGGAGTTCCGCCCCTATGCTTTTCCAGTGAAACCCACCCGATTTGGAGCCCTCTTTACTCGGGAGGGACAATTGCATCTACGGATTTTTTACATTCTACCCCATCTTTTCGTGAATTGCGCGGCTGAACCGCCCGCGCACGCCCTCAAAGGGGATACGCTGCATGATGGGGTCAAAAAAGCCTTCCACAATCAGGCGCTCGGCGTCGGGCGCGGGGATGCCGCGGCTGCGCAGGTAGAACATCTGCTCGGGGTCCACTTTGCCGATGGTCGCACCGTGGGTGCAGCGCACGTCGTTGGCTTTGATTTCTAAGCCGGGGATGGAGTCGGCGCGGGCGGTGTCGCTGAGCATCAGGTTGCGGTTGGCCTGATAGCCGTCGGTTTTCTGCGCTTCGGGCGAGACGAAAATCATGCCCCGCCACACCGATCTGCTGTAATCTTTGAGCGCGCCTTTGTAGAGCAGGTCGCTGGTGGTGTGCGGCGCGAGGTGATCTTGGCGGGTGTCGTGGTCAAGGTGTTGCTTGCCATCGGCAAAGTAGAAGCCGGAAACCCGCGCCGAACTGCCCGCCTCGGCCAGACGAACCTGCGTGAAACTCTTGGTGAGGCGGCTGCCCAACGAGCCGAAAATCCACTCAATGGAAGCATCGCGGCCCAGGTGGGCGCGTTCGTGGGTGAAATTCCACACGTGGCGACCCCACGATTGCAGTTCCACGAAGTGCAGGTGAGCGGCGTTGCCCAGCAGGATTTCTACCAAGCCGGCGTGCAGGGTTTGGCCATCTTCGTCGGGCGAGGCCGATTCGTGGACGTAGGTGAGCGACGCGCCCTCGTCCAGCCAGATGACGATGTGGTCAATGTGCGCCAGGCCCACGCCCGGCCCCCAGGCAAGGCTGTGCAGCGGGGCTTCCACCTGCACGCCTCGGGGCACGTAGACGAAGACGCCGTTTTGCGAAAATGCGGCCGCGAGCGCGGCAAACTTGCCGTCCTCGGCAGGCACCACTTTCCCCAGCACCTGTTTTAGCAGGTCGGGATGCTCGGCCGCCGCGGTGCGCAGGTCGGTGAAAATCACGCCTTGCGCGGCCAAGTCGGCCTGCATCCGGCGTTCGTGGCCGCCCGGCAGCAGGAGGATTTGACCGCCGTGCTCGCGGTCCACCAACGGCTGGGTGAGCGCCTCGGGCACGGGCGGCAGGCTGCGGAATTCGTTTTCCCGCGGCAGGCGCAGGTTTTCGCCGCGCAGGCCGCGGATGTCGGTGCGCCGCCAGGCTTCCATCTTGCGGTGGGGCATGGGCAGGCGCTGGTAAGTTTCCCAAGCCGCCCGGCGATAGGCGGCCAGCAGTTCGGGTTCGTCGTGCGGGAGCATCTCGGCGGTGAAGGGTAGCCGCACCTCCCGCCGGGGTCGTTGGCGTGCTTTTGCGGTCATCGGTGTCTCCTTACCCGACCGAGCCTTCCATCTGAAGGCGAATCAGGCGGTTCATTTCAATGGCGTATTCCATCGGCAGTTCTTTGACAAAGAAGTCCATGAAACCGGCCACCACCATGGTGGTCGCCTCTTCTTCGCTCAGGCCGCGGCTGCGCAGGTAGAACAGTTGGTCTTCGTCTACCTTGGAAACCGAAGCCTCGTGGCCGATGGTAACGTCGTCTTCCTCAATTTCCATGTAGGGGTAAGTGTCGGTCTGCGAAGCCTCGTCCAACAGCAGGGCGTCGCAAGTGACGTGGGAGCGGACGTCGTGAGCGCCGCGGCGCACCTTCAGCAGGCCGCGGTACGAAGAGCGCCCCGTGCCCTTGCTGATGGATTTGGAAATGATTTTGCTGCTGGTGTTGGGCGCAAGGTGGATCATCTTGCCGCCGGCGTCCAAAATTTGGCCGTCGCGGGCAAAAGCCACCGAGAGGATTTCGCCGTGCGCGCCTTCGCCCACTAAGTAGCAAGACGGGTACTTCATAGTGACTTTGCTGTTGTGAACAACAAAGCCTTCGGCTACGAAGTTGTGTGCGCCCTCAACTTCAATATCCCATGTGTCGGCTTCACCAGCAGGCTCGATAGCCGTTACCTTAGCAAAAGCCACCGGCTGTTTCAACGGCTCATCGGAGAAATAGAGCATGTAATGCACATACTCTTTTTCTTCCGTCCCCAAAGGCTTCTTTTCTGTGCGACGCCATTCGCTAATTTTGGAAGGATTCCAGCCGCAACTAATCGCTAAGCGCTTGACGTCCTCCAACAGCGAGCGATTGGCGCTGGTAACTGACATATTTTTGTGCCCATCGCGCACATAACCATCTGCCGCAATGTAACCCTCAAGGAAGGCCTCCTTTTGTTCCTTGGGAAGGGTGAAAACCCAAGAAGGCACACGTTTTTCAGTTGCCTTGCCTTCAAAGCCTAATTCCGCCAACCACCGCACCAAAGGCACGGACGATACTCGCAGCACCCTCCCTTGGTGAAGCGAGGGCTCCTTGCCAAACAGTTCTTGCACAAGGCGCACAACTTTGGGGTAAGCGGGGTCTTCCGGCACAACGGCAAAGTTCAACCTGTTGTCTTCACAAAAGCCGTCGCCTACATAAAAGCCCAGCAGCCACATCAAATCGGCGGTGGTTTCGGCGGGGGTGCGGATGGGCTGTGAACGCGGCACCTTGGGAGCAGGCGGTAAAGTGTATGGCTTGCCGCCATCGGGCATTTGTCCGCTTATAGCCACATAATCCCCAACTTGCAATTGGTCTAATCGCAGCCAAATAAGTTGAAAGTAACGGCCTTCCTTGCGCAGTGTGAGGAAGGGATGGTTTGCCGTCGCCAGGATTTCGCGATGATTGAGTGTGCGCACACGGAATACAGGGCGATGGCCGCTGAACTTTTTGGCGATAACGGTGTGTGGCTCTAAGGTGAACGCAGGTGTAAGAGCAAAGATCTCATCGCCGGCCTCAACCTCGGCTATAGGCTTGACGCCGTTCTTGAGGAACAAGGCAGTGTCGCCGACAAGGCATCCCATATTCGCGTCCACCCACTCCATCCGCCCCCCTTCGTAGACCATCGCCCGCTGGGTCACCAAGTTGTAAACATTCTTTGACCAGTTCTGGATGGTAGTGTAGCGCACATACGCGCCCGGGCGGACGATGATTTCAATCACGCCGGTGTGCAGTGACTCGGTGGAATACATGGGCGCGGTGCAGCCTTCCACATAGTGGACTTTCGCGCCCTCGTCGGCGATGATGAGGGTGCGTTCAAACTGGCCGATGTTGGCGGTGTTCAGGCGGAAGTAGGCCTGCAGCGGCATGGTCACTTCCACCCCGGGCGGCACATAGACGAACGAGCCGCCCGACCACACGGCGCTGTTCAAGGCGGCAAACTTGTTGTCGTTGATGGGCACCACCTTGCCGAAGTATTTGCGGAACAGGTCGGGGTGCTCGCGCAGGCCGTCTTCAATACTCTTGAAAATCACGCCCTGCCGCTCCAGTTGCTCCTGAATGCGGTGGTACACCATTTCGGATTCAAACTGCGCACCCACGCCAGCGAGGAACTTCTGCTCGGCTTCGGGAATGCCCAAGCGGTCAAAGGTTTCCTTGATTTCCTCGGGAATTTCATCCCAACTTCTGCCCGCTTTGTCAGTGGGCTTGATGTAGTAGTAAATGTCGTCAAAGTCCAATTCCGACAAGTCGGGGCCCCAGTTGGGCATGGGGCGTTCAATGAAATGCCGGTAGGCCTTCAGGCGGTATTCCAGCATCCACTTAGGCTCGCCTTTGATGGCCGAAATCTGGCGGATGATGTCTTCATCCAGCCCCTTGCGAGCCTTGAACACGTAGTGTTCAGGGGTGTGGAAGTCGTACTGGTTCTCTTCGCCGAGGCCTTCCAGCAGTTCAGCATCGTTTTCTTTGGGCATGGTCAGGCTCCGTAAGGCAAATCGCGAGTTGCGAATTAGGAATTGCGAGTAGCGAATTCGGTCAGGCCGCAATGCGCTCGCGCAGCCAGTCGTAGCCGTGCTCTTCCAGATGCTCGGCAAGTTCGGGGCCACCGCTTTCCACAATGCGCCCGTCCATCATGATGTGCACTTTGTCGGGCTTGATGTAGCGCAAAATGCGCTGGTAGTGAGTAATCACCAGCACACCGAGGTCGGGGCCCCGCAGGGCGTTCACGCCCTCGGAGACAATGCGCAGCGCGTCAATGTCCAGACCCGAGTCGGTTTCGTCCAAGATAGCAATTTCCGGCTCAAGCATGGCCATTTGCAAAATTTCGGCGCGCTTTTTCTCGCCACCGCTGAAGCCGTCGTTGAGATAGCGACCGGCGAAGGAAGGATCCATTTTCAGCAGGCGCATCTTTTCCATCAGCAGTTTGCGAAATTCGGCGACCGAGATGCCTTCGTCGTCGGGGTTGATGGCTTTGCGCTTGGCATTGATGGCCGCGCGCAGGAAATTGGCCAGCGTCACGCCGGGAATGGCGACCGGGTACTGGAATGCGAGGAAAATGCCGAGGTGGGCGCGTTCCTCGGGGCTGAGTTCCAAGATGTTTTGCCCCTTGAAGATCACCTCGCCCTCGGTCACTTCGTATTTCGGGTGCCCCATCAGCGTGTAGGCCAAGGTAGACTTGCCGGTGCCGTTGGGGCCCATGATGGCGTGCACTTCGCCTTGAGGGAGGGTCAAATTCAGACCCTTGAGAATTTCCTTGCCCTCCACATTCACGTGCAGGTTACGGATTACCAATTCAGACATGGGGTACTCCTCGTGGCGGTAAAATAGGCGGTGAAGCGCTCGCTTCGCCGCGTAAACCGGCTTTCGCCGGGATGTTGTCAGCCTTGCGGATTATAGCACCACGGGCGCCATTGGTCAATATTCGTTATAAAAATCCAAAATATTGACCTATTTGCGCTTGCATGCTATACTTTTGTTGCCACAGCCACTTTTCTCGCGATTACCAAGACAGGTTTTTGATCTTTATGAACGCTACTCGCAAACTTGTGCTCCAAACCCTGCTTGAGCGCCAGCGGTGCACCATCAACGAACTGGCCGAAGCGGTGGGCATCACGCCGATTTCGGTGCGCCACCACATCGGCAAACTTGAGGCCGAGGGGCTCGTTGCTTCTGTGGAAGAGCGGCATGGCGTGGGCAGGCCGCGGCGGCTTTATTACCTTACCGAGGCGGGGTTGGAGCAGTTCCCTTCGCAATATGTGCGGCTCACCACGCAGTTGCTGAAGCAGTTGAAAGCCGCCCTTCCACAGCCGATGGTGAGCCGGATTTTCGCCGATATGGCGCGCAGCATGGCGCGCGAATTCGCCAAGCGCTTTCCAAAGGAATCCCTCACCGAAGAAGAACGGCTGGAAATAGTAACCAAAATCCTCAATGAAGAAGGCTTTGCCGTTTCTTGGGAACGCGATGGCGACCAATTTGTCATTCGCGAGTCGGTTTGCCCTTACCGAAATTTGAGCAAAAAGCACCCTGAAGTGTGCATGCTGGATAAAACTTTGCTCGCCGCGCTACTTGAAGTGCCCGACGAGCGAATCGTACACAAGCGTTGCATTCGCGACGGCGACAGAGAATGCACATTCATCATTCCTGCTACGGAGAGTGTCAAATGAGCGAAAATGAAAACCAGCCTAAACGCAAACCTAACCGCCCGGAATGGGAGGCTCGCAAAACCCACCCCGAACTCGCGGCCGAGGTTGAAAAAGCCCTTCGTACAATTGTTGACCCTGAAATCGGGATGGATATCATCACCTTGGGGTTGGTTCGCAATCTACAAATTTACGACGATTCAGCGAATTTGGTTATGATTTTGACCACGCCGTTTTGCCCGTATGGCCCAGCCATTTTGGAGGCCGCGCGGCGCAAGGTTGAGGAAACGCTCCAGAAGCCCACTACCATTGAACTGGGTGATGAAATTTGGGACAAAGACATGATGGAAGAGGGCGCGGCCGAGGCACTTGGACTGTGGTGAAGTTTGTCTTTTATAAATTGTTGTGGTAAACTTGCGCCCAACAACAGAACAGGATGAAACCTCATCCAGAGAGGTGGAGGGACCGGCCCTGTGAAGCCTCGGCAACCAGGCGACTTCGGCAACGAAGCGCCCAGGTGCCAATTCCGGCAGGCCAATGTGGCCTGGAAGATGAGGGTTGAGATGACTTTCAGCCTTCCGCTTCCAGGAAGGCTTTTTTGTGTTGCCAAGACGCCAAGGACAAAAACCGCAGATTACGCAGATTAGCACAGATTTTTTCTGCGGAATCTGCGAAATCTGCGGTTTCAGTCATTCAATCGGTGAAAATCTGTGCTAATCGGTGGATAAGTAACGCCAAGGTCGCAAATCCTAAATCGTCAATCCTAAATCGCAATTCGCCACTCGCCACTCGCAACTCCTAACCTCCTATCCTCCCTAACCATGCCTACCTTCTCTCCCCGCCCCTACACCAACCGCCGCTACCTCGACGCCTTAGCCGAGCGTGTCCTCATCTACGATGGCGCCATGGGCACCAACCTTGAAGCCCAGCACCTCACCGTGGACTGCTACGGCGGCGAAAAGTACCGCGGCCTGAACGAAATGCTCAACCTGACCTGCCCGCAGGCCGTGGAGCGCGTCCACCGCTCCTTCCTTGATGTGGGCGTGGACGTCATTGAGACCAACACCTTCCGCGCCAACCGCATCACCTTAGCCGAGTTCGGCCTCGCCGACAAGGTGCTGGAAATCAACCGCGCTGCGGCTTCCCTTGCCCGCCGCGTGGCCGACGAATACGCCGCCAAAACCGGCCAGCCCCGCTTCGTTGCCGGTTCCATCGGCCCCACCGGCAAACTGCCCTCCGCCGACGACCCCGACCTTTCCGACATTTCCTTTGACGAACTGGCCGACGTCTTCCGTGAGCAAGCCGTCGGCCTCATTCAGGGCGGCGTGGACGTGCTCCTGCTGGAAACTTCGCAGGACATTCTGGAAGTCAAAGCCGCCATCCACGGCATTTTGCGCGCTTATGAGGAAACCGGCGAATGGCTGCCCATTCAGGCGCAAATCACCATGGACACCACCGGCCACATGCTCTTGGGCACCGACATTGAAGCCGCTTTAGCCATTCTGGAAGGCTTGCCCATTGATGTTATCGGCATGAACTGCTCCACCGGCCCCGAGCACATGCGCCCTTCGGTGGAATTCCTCGGCGGCCACTCCCCACTGCCGATTTCCGTCATCCCCAATGCGGGCCTGCCCATCAACGTGGATGGCGAGGCGGTTTACCCCTTGGAGCCGGAACCCTTTGCCGAACAACTGGCCGAGTTTGTGGAAAAGCACGGCATCAGCGTGGTCGGCGGCTGCTGCGGCACCACCCCGGCGCACCTCAAAGCCTTGGTGGAGCGCGTCCACGGCAAACGCCGCCCGGCGCGCCCGATTTTGGACATCCCTCGGCTGGCCTCTGCCGTGCGGGCGTATTCCATGCGGCAAGAGCCGCCGCCCCTGCTCATCGGCGAGCGCTGCAACGCACAGGGCAGCCGCAAGTTCAAGCGCCTGCTCCTCGCCGAGGACTGGGACGGCATCGTCGCCCTCGCCCGCCAGCAGGTGGAAGCCGGCGCGCACGCCCTGGATATTTCCGTCGCCGTCACCGAGCGCCCCGACGAAGCCGCGCTCATGCGCACCGTGGTACACAAACTCACCGCCGCGGGCATTGAAGTGCCCTTGGTGATTGACACCACCGAGCCCGAGGTGATGGAAGCCGCGCTCAAAGCCGCCCCGGGGCGCTGTTTGCTCAATTCCACTCATTTGGAAAGCGGACCGGAGAAGGCTTCGCGCGTGCTGCGGTTAGCCAAACTGCACAACGCCGCGGTGATGCTCCTCACCATTGACGAGCATGGCATGGCGAAAACCGCCGACCGCAAGGTGGAAGTTGCCAAGCGCCTGTACGACCTTGCGGTAAACAAGCACGGCCTGAAGCCCGAAGATTTGGTCTTTGACCCCCTGACCTTCACTCTGGCTACCGGCGACCCCGACCTCGCCGACGCGGCCAAAGAGACTTTGGAGGCCATCCGCCGCATCAAAGCCGAACTGCCCGGCGTGTTCACCTCGTTGGGCGTGAGCAACATTTCGTTTGGGCTGACCAAGGCGGCGCGCCCCGTTATCAACAGCGTTTTTCTCTACCACGCGGTGCAGGCGGGGCTGGACATGGCGATTGTGAACCCCGCGCGAATCACCCCCTACGCCGACATCCCCGAAGAAGAGCGCGAACTGGCGGAAGACCTGATTTTCAACCGCCGCCCCGACGCGCTCCAGCGGGTAATTGAATTTTACGAAGGCCGCACCGCCCGCCCCTCCACCCACCGCGATCCGCTGGCCGGCCTTTCACTGGAAGAACGCCTCTACCAGCGCATTGTCCACCGCTACAAGGAGGGCATTGAGGCCGATATTGATGCGCTGGTTGCACAAGAGATCGCAAAGGCACCCCCCTCCCCCTCTGGGAGAGGGGCTGGGGGTGAGGGCGCAAATACCGCCATCAACCCCGCCC
>JALVVL010000023.1 GCA_027023425.1 Anaerolineales bacterium | reverse complement strand
GACCGACACACCGACCCCGACGCCGACGTTTACGCCAACACCGACAGACACGCTGACTCCAACGCCGACGTTCACACCTACACCGACAGACACGCCGACGCCGACGCCGACGTTTACTCCAACGCCAACCGACACGCCGACTCCGACGGCAACGTTCACCCCGACGCCGACGGACACCCCGACGCCGACACCGACGTTCACGCCAACGCCTACCGACACGCCGACCCCAACGCCGACGTTCACGCCAACGCCAACCGACACGCCGACGCCAACGCCGACGTTTACGCCGACGCCAACCGACACGCCGACACCGACGCCGACGTTCACGCCCACGCCAACGGACACGCCGACACCGACGGCAACGTTCACGCCCACGCCAACCGATACACCAACCCCGACGCCGACGTTCACACCCACGCCGACGGACACGCCGACTCCGACGGCAACGTTCACACCCACGCCAACCGACACCCCGACCCCGACGGCGACGTTCACGCCCACGCCCACGGACACGCCGACACCTACGCCGACATTCACACCCACGCCGACCGACACGCCGACTCCAACGCCGACGTTCACGCCAACGCCAACCGACACGCCGATCCCGACGGCGACGTTCACGCCTACGCCGACCGACACGCCGACCCCGACGGCGACGTTCACGCCTACGCCGACCGACACGCCGACTCCGACGCCGACGTTCACACCGACGCCGGTCCTTACGAACACGCCAACGCCGACGGTGACGCCAACCTATTCACCCACGCCTACGCCCATACCGCCGACTCCTACGCCGATCATCACTACCACCCCTGTTCCGACGCGGCCGCCGCCTTTCGGTACTCAGACCCCCACTCCTACCTTCACTCCTACACCGGTGCCTACTTCTACGCCGGTGCCCACCTTCACACCAACGCCGGTTGTCACGCCATCGCCGACCTTTACTCCTGCTCCTACATTCACACCCACTCCGACGCCCATAGGCGGAGCCGCTCAAGCCCCCATCGGCTCCAAACGCGGCAACGGCGAGCGCTGGCCGCTGGTGCACTGGAGCCAAACTTGGATCAATCCGAGCACCCACGGAGTCATGGTGCGGGTTGTGGATAAAATCCGGTCGCCTATAGTGTTTGCTGACCACCTAAGTTGTAATGCACACGGCTCCACCACCACTTTAGTCTGTTCCTACGATCCTCTCACCCACACGGTGATTTGGATGGGTATGCTGGGGCCCGATCCTAATGCCAGCGATGCGGCCAGCGCCGACAATGAAATCACAATCACTTTTGACACTATGGTGCTCAAGCCGAATGTTTCTTTGGTGAACAACGTAGCCGATGCTTACTGGGATGAAAACGGCGATGGCGTGGTTGGCCCCGGCGACCCGAACGTGGACAACAACACCCCGGCAATTGCAAGCGCCACGGTGCGCCGCCCGCCCATACGCAAAAACGAAAAAGGCAATAACAGCAAAGAGGGCGATTTGCTGAAACCGGGGCGAGGACTTACTTCTGTGCCGGGAAGCATGGAGGCCACTTGGCCTGCTGTTGCTGTGGTGCCGGCTGGCATTCCTCATATAGGCTTGCCGGGATGGCACCGGCAGTCGGAAATTTCGTGGCTCGGCTGGTGGCGACGCTTTGGCTGGATGCCCAGACGAGATGGCTGACCGCAAAACCGACACTTTGAAATCAAAAAGCGCGGGTTTTTCCCGCGCTTTTTGATTTCCTATGCCCAAACCGTGCTAAAATGTGCGTATGAGGCCTTTCCGCAAGTTGTTAATGCCTTTTTTGGTGTTTGTATCTCTTGGGGTTATGGGAATTGGTGTCGCGTTTGCGGCTGCCGAGGCGCGAGCGCGTGTTGTGGCCGTTGAAATGAGTAATTTCCCAAACGCTTCGGCTTGGCTGAAAGCATGGGATGCCGCTAATGGCCGCTTTTTGAGTGGAATTAGACAAAACGACGTCGGCGTTGAAGAGGATGGACACGCTCGGCCTGTACTCTCCTTCCGTGAAGTTGCCCCCGGTGTGCGCGCTGTGATAGCCGTTCAGCCCGGTAGGGCATTCAACATCCACGACGAGCAAGGGGTATCGCGCTACCAATACATTTACAACCAGATTGCCTCGTGGCTAAATTCCAACCCTAAGGGGGATTACGATATTGGATTTTACTCGGCTGACGGTCGGCAGATTCCCCACACCACGCCTGCCAAGTTCCGCTCGGTATGGTCTTCTTATCGCCCGAATACGGAAGTTGACAAAATAGGTGTGCGCGCCCTAAGCGAAGGCCTCCGCCTTGCCGCAATGAACACCGCAAAGCCCGCTATGGGGCGCGCTGTGCTTTGGATAACCCCTCTGCCCGAATTTCAAACCGTCAAAAACTTGAGCACTTATCTCAAAGAAGCCAAAGAGTTCAACATTCACATTTACATTTGGCTGGTCGCTCCTGCTGAAGCGGCGAAGACGCCAGAAGTAAAAGACCTAACGGAGTTTGCCAGAGCCACCGGCGGCGAATTGACTTTGTTTTCGGGGGTTGAAGTTTTGCCCACTTTGGATAGCCTGTGGAGTCCCGTAAATCACGCTTATCTTTTGGTGTACCGCAGCGCTGCTGTTAGAGGAAAAAGCCATGTTTTGGTTGTCACTCTGCGCACTGCTGATGGGAAAGTGGTCAAAACCCCTTCGTTTTCTTTTGACTTTTCTCTGAAGCCACCTTCGGTTACAGTTGCTGGGATGCCGCGAAAACTGCCCATTCGCCCTGCCGTCGGTTCCGGAACCCAGAGCGCACCGCGGCAACTGAAAGTCCGCTTCACGGTTAACTTTCCTGACAAACACAATCGGCATCTGAAAAGCGCTGTTTTGCTTGTGGATGGCAAGCCGGTTGGGCACTGTTCCAATTTCCCTTGCGACGGGTTGACTTGGAAATTGGGTGATTACACAAGCACCTCATTGCATACCGTTTCGGTGAAAGTAGAGGATGAATATGGCTTGGTGGGGGTGAGCAAACCGGCTGAAATCCAAATCGTGGTAGAACGTAAAGCCGAGGGAGTGCATGCGCAGGTTGCCGCCCACCGTTCCGTTTTGGTGGTTGTCGTCTTGACCATCAGCGGGATGGTGCTGGTAGGTGTTTTGGCGTTGAGCGTGTTGCTGAGCGGTAAGCGCAAAAAGCAGGCATTGGAGGGTGAGGCCTCGCATATCTGGGGGGGCGGCTGGCGTCTGCCCGTGTGGCCGCGTCGCAAACGTTCCTCAGCCGATTCCGAAGGGAGCACGGCTTTGGCCTATTTGGTTCCCATCGCCCGCGGTGATGACCTTGCTTTGCCAGATGTGCTCCCCATAAGTTCCCCTGAAAGCACCATCGGCTCAGACCCTGCTCAGTCCACCATCGTGATCAAACACCCTTCGGTCTCGCCGGTGCATGCGCGGCTGTGGCGAAGCGGGGAAGGAGCGTTTTACATTGCCGACCGACGCTCCGAGGCCGGAACGTGGGTCAACTACGCCCCTGTTTCCGCTGAGGGCACGCTTTTACAGCCCGGCGATTTGGTTCATATTGGGAAAGTGGGCTTTCGTTTCCGCCTTCAGCCTGAAGAGGACACCGAAGTTATCATCAAAGCGATATGAGATTGCGCCATGCTCATGGATTACGGTGTGGGCGTGGCGGTAGGTGTATGGGTGGGAGTTGGTGTAGCGGTGGGGGTGGATGTAGCAGAGTAGATTAGCGGAATCCAGCCGATGCGCCCTTCGGGGTCAATCACCTGAATCCACACCAAGCCGCCGGCGACCGCTGTTTTGTGGGTTATCTGCAGGCGAGCGCCGGGGGGCAAGGTGGCGATTACCGGCCCGTTGGGCGACTGGCGCAGGTGGACGCCGCGCCAGCGAGTGTTGAAAACGCGCCCTAAGGACGGCGTGGGGGTGTTGGTTGGCGTTGGGGTTGGAGTGTTGGTGGGGGTATTGGTCGGCGTTGGGGTGTTGGTGGGTGTTGCGGTAGGGGTTGCGGTGGCCGTCGCCGTTGCGGTAGGGGATGGGCCGGGGGTTGGCGTTGGGGTTGGTGTTGGCGGGATTAGTGGGCTTAGTTTGGTGTAAAGGGTTTGGTCAACCACGATTGACACGCCTGTTTTCAGCCGCTCGGCAATTCTCCTTTGCAGTGAGCGCACTTCCTCGTACCTAAGGGCGTGGTCAGTGCGGATCACCAGTTTCATGTGCAAGATGCCGTCCCGTTCTTCAAATTGGATATCCGCCAATTCCGCGCCCATTTTTGCGACCTCTTGCTTGGCGACCGAATCAATCAGGCGGGTACGGGCGGCGTCGTGCACAAATTGGGCGCTTAGGTAGGCCAACGGCACCAATAGCAAAAGCACCAGCACGCCCGAAAGCCGAAGTGGGCGCGGCAGGTCACCTAATTTGTGAATTTGGAAGACGTTGTTTTCCCCAAAATTGAGCACGTAAAATACCACCATTGAGGCAAAGGCAATGGCGATGGCGTTGGTGAGGAAGAGCAGGAAAGCACCGCCTGCCACATCCCAGCGCCCCAAGCCGATGCCGATGCCGACAACATCCAACGGTGGCATGAGGGCAGTTGCAATTGCCACGCCGGGCAATGATGGGGAGATTTCGGGCATTGCCCACGCGAACGCGGCGGCTGTACCTCCTGCGAGCGCGATGGCAAGGTCTATCGGTCCTGGCCGCGTGCGCGATAGCACCTCGTGCGGCAATTGCTGTAGCGGCACAAACGGCAGGGGGCGGTTTATCAGCGTGAGCACCGCGGCGGTGAGGATGGCGACAATTGTGCCGCGCAGGAGTGCGGAAGAGGCGTCTTTCCAAAGACGTTCGTCGCCTGTGAGCGCGGCAAGCCCAAAACCCAAAATCGGCGTCATCAGCGGCGCAACTAACATAGCCCCGATCACCGTAGCGCCCGAATCTATCAGTAGCCCCAAGGTGGCTATCACACTGGAAAGGAGTACCAGCAGGAAATAGTCAAAATCGGGACGCGAGCCCTCGCGCAATTGGGCAATGACGGTGCCGCGGCGCTTCATGTCCACCGCGCGCACCTGCTTGCGCCACCATTTGAGCGTTAAAAACCGCCATTGGGTTGGGCGGACAAGGATGCCCAGCAATTGGGAGATTTTACCGGATGAGCCTTTGCTCTTGCCGTTGGGGGAGTTGCTTTCCATGCTGCGTTTGCTCAACGTTTCCAAACGTGCATCCGCCGGAGCGCTGAGGTCTTCCTCAGCCACTCCGGCGGTGATACTCAGTAGGAGTAGCGTAAGGCATCCACCGGACAGCGCGTTAGGCACAATCCGCATTCGTAACACGCATCTGGGTGGATGGCAATTTTCTTGTTTTCGTCCAAATAAAGGGCGCGGTAGAAGCAACTTATCACGCAGAAGTTACAGCCGGTGCATTTCTCGGGCACTAAAATTGGCGGCTCGGTCATTTCGGGCGGCTTTTGTTTGAGCGTCAGGCCTTGAATTTCCGCCACCGAAGAATAGCCGTGGTCGTCAAGCCATTTGTTCAACTGGCGGGCAATTTTGGTGAAAATTTTAGGGCCGCGCACGATGGCCGCGGTGCAGATGCCGACGGCGCTCGCACCTGCCATGAGGTATTCCACCACATCCGTGCCTTTGCTGATGCCGCCGACGCCGATGACGGGGATGTCCACCACCTGCGCGATGTCGTACACCATCCGCAGGGCAATGGGCTTCAGCGCGGGGCCTGAAAGCCAACCATAGCCCTTGCCGCCCATCAGGGGGCGACCGCCGCGCTCAATGTCAATTCCAAATGCAGGGCCAAACGAGTTTGTGGCGACAATGGCGTCTGCTCCGGCTTCTTGGGCCGCCAATGCCAGCGGTTGGGGTTCGCGAAACGGGCTCATTTTCACCAACACGGGCACGTCCAGCGCCTCTTTGGCGGCGCGGATGGCTTCTTGCATTGGCGTTGGGTCGTCGGGAATGTAGTGGGTGCTGAGTTCCACCGCGTCGGCGAAAGGCTTGACTTTGGGGGCTAACTCGGCGATTTCATCGGCGGTGTAGCCCATGCTGATGATGACGGGCACGCCCGCGGCATCGGCGGCGGCGCGGATTTTCGGAAATTCGTGCTCAATCCACTGCTCCGGCGGCAGTTCCGACCACAGTTCGGTGTTCAGAAAGTAATTCTTCAAGTCCGCCATGTTGGGCTTGGGCACGTCGGCGGCGGTGGTGGAAATAGTTTTGGTGACGACCGCGCCAACTCCGGCATCAATGCAGGCTTGCACTGCCACCGCGTCGCGCACAGGCGGGCCTGCGGCGGGCATCAACGGGTTTGACAGCGTAAAGCCGAGTAGTTTAGTGGTTAGGTCTGCCATAGGCTCCTCGTTAGGATGGGGTTAGGATGAGTTGGAGGTAGGGGGTTGAGAATTTTGTGTTTGGGAATCGTTGGGGGAAGGGCTGGTGAGGGGTTGTTCTTCCATGCGGATTTGGCCGCGCAGGAAAGCGCCTTCTTCGGTTGCAAAGGCTGAGGTGGTGACGTTTCCCCAAACGCGCCCTGTGCGGCGGATTTCAACCCGCTCGGCGGTGATGTTGCCCTGCACGATTCCCATCACGACCACGGTTTTGGCGTGCAGGTTTTCGCAAGTAACCCGTCCGCTTTCGGCCACCACAAGCAGGCCGTCAAGGGCAATTTCGCCCTCAAATGTGCCTTCTATGCGCACGCCGCCGCTGCCGCTTAGCCTGCCTTTTACTTGGATGCCACTGCCGATTACGGAAGTTACTCTGCCCGTAGGGCGGATGGGCAGGGCGGTGGGTTTGGCGGCGGCTCCTTCTGCCGCTTCGGTGGGGCGCTTGCCGCGGCGGAATACCGACATGGTTTAGCCTTTCAACTGCTCTGCCAACTTGGGGAGTGCTTCGGGGTCGGGGAAGCCCATGATGTTGTAGCCGTTATCCACATACAGCACTTCGCCGGTAATGCGTCGCGCCCACTCGGAGGAAAGGAAGACCGCGGCGTTGCCGATGTCTATGGTGCTGATTTCGGCTTTGATGGGGGAAAGTTCTAAAATGGTCTTGTAAAGGCTGCGGAAGCCCGAAATGCCCGCGGCGGAAAGCGTGCGGATGGGCCCGGCAGAGATGGCGTTGACGCGAATTCCCATTTTGCCGAGGTCGTAGGCAAGGTAGCGGACGCTGGATTCCAGCGCGGCTTTGGCAACTCCCATGACGTTGTAGTGGGGCACGGCTTTGACGCCGCCGTAGTAGGTCATGGTAATTATGCTACCGCCTTCGGGCATGAGGGGTTGAAAGGCGCGCGCCAACGCCGTCAGCGAATAGACGCTCACTTCCATTGCGGTCAAAAAGCCCTGCCTGCTTGTTTGGTAGTAGGGGCGAGAAAGGTCTTCGCGCTCGGCATAGGCCACCGCGTGGATGAGGATGTCAATTTGACCGAAATAGTCTTTGGCTTTGGCGGTGATGGCTTCAATTTCGTCGTCTTTGGTGAGGTCGCACTGTTCAACGAATTCGCAGCCGATGGATTCGGCCAGCGGGCGCACGCGCCGTTCCAGTGCGGGCACTGCGTAACTCAGGCCAATTGTTGCCCCTTCGCGGTGTAGGGCTTGGGCAATGCCCCAAGCAATGGAGCGGTTGTTGGCAACGCCAAAAACCAATGCTTTTTTGCCTTCAAGTAAACCCATTTTAGTCATTCCTCCTTCACGGTTGGGATGGGGAAGCGCTGTTCAAGCACCTCAGGTTGCACGCGGAACCGCCACGGGATGCTTTTCCACGGCTCCGGCACTGTGTTTAACCCCACCCGCGGGCCGCGGGTCACGCTTTCTTCGGGAAATGAGACGCCAAATTCCACAAACAGCGGCGAATTGGGCGCGCAGAGGTCTAATCCGTTGAATTTGCCGTCAATGCCCAAAGCGTAGCACAGTTTTGCGGGGCCGTTTGTCCATTCTTTGGGCGGTCTGCCGGCGCGGCGAGCGGCTATGCGTTCCAGCCCCTCGGTAGGCCACAGTGCCCGCACCAGCACCGCCGCGGGGAAGCCTTCGCGCTCGGTGACAATGTTGAAAAGCCAGTGCATCCCGTAGGTGAAATAGATGTAGGCGTGGCCGGGAGGGCCGTACATGACGGCGGTGCGGGGGGTTTTGCCCGCGCGGGCATGGCATCCTAAATCTTCTTCGCCGATGTATGCCTCGGTTTCCACAATTATGCCCGCCGTGCGCGTGCCGTCGTTTTCAACACGAACCAAGCGCGCTCCTAAGAGGTCGCGCGCCACTTCTAAAGTTGGCCTTGCGAAAAATTCCCGTGGAATGCGTTCCATCGCTCCTGTGCCGAAACGGGCTTGGCATAAGTGGTTGGGAAATTGTACCATGCGAGGGGGTAAGTTGGGTTTCGGCAAAGGTGTGGTTGAAGGGGAAAGAAGGACAACCGTCACCCGTTGCGAGGGCAAAATCGTGGTAGACTTTAAAAAGCATCAAGGCGCTAAAAAGCGCCCATACCCGTTCTCTCTGCAAAGGAGGAGGCAGAATATGAGAGGTAAGAAAATTCTCGCATTGTTGATTTTGGTGGCGTTTGTGCTTCCGGCGGTGTTGACCGCCTGCGGCAAGGCGACGCCTACTGCCGCACCGGCAACCAAAGCCCCCGCGGCTACGCAGGCGCCCGCGCCGACGGAAAAGCCCGCCGCTACCCAAGCGCCGACCCAGCCTCAAAGCCCGCTGGGGGTCAAGCCCGAGGATTTGCAGGGTGTGACCATCACTTTGTGGCATGTGTGGTCGCGCGGCACGGGCGATCGCTTCCAGCAGATGGTGGATGAGTTCAACTCTACCAACAAATGGGGCATCACCGTAAAGGCCATTAACCAAGGCCACTATGGTGATGTTTTCAATAAGATGAACGCCGCTATCAACTCCGGCGATCTGCCCAACATTGTGGTCGGCTATAACAACCAAATGGCCGCTTGGGATCAGGCCGGTGGTGTGATTGTTGATATGAACAAGTACGTCAACGATCCGGTTTACGGCTTGAGCAAGGCTGACCAACAAGATTTTTACCCCGTATTTTGGAAGCAGGATGTTATCAACGGCAAGCGCCTTGGCTTCCCTGTCCAGCGCTCGGCTCAGATGATGTTCTACAACATCACTTGGGCTAAGGAACTTGGCTTTGACAAGCCGCCTCAAACGGTTGAGGAGTTCAAGGAGCAGAGTTGCGCCGCAGCGCAGGCCAACAATTCCGACGATAATCCCGACAACGACGGCACCGGCGGCTACATTGTCACCTCCGGCGCCTCGGCCATTGCAGGCTGGATTTGGGCCTTCGGCGGCGACATCACCGACGCCAGCGGCAAGTATACGCTTGATACTCCTCAGGTGCAAGAGGCACTCACTTACTTGAAAGACTTGTACGACAGCGGCTGCGCTTGGTCTGGCTCTACCCGCTACCACAACTCCGAGTTTGCTACCCGCCAAGCCCTGTTCACCACCAGCAGCACTGCGGGTATTCCTTACCAGCAGAGCGCTATGAAGAAATCCGGTTCTAAAGACCAGTGGACGCTCATCCCATTCCCGTCCAAGGTTGGGCATCCGGTGGTGGATATTTACGGGCCTTCAATGGCGATTGTGAAGGCCACGCCCGCTCAGCAATTGGCTTCGTGGCTGTTCATCAAGTGGTTCACCTCGCCGCAGAACCAAGCCAAGTGGGTTGAGGCGAGCGGCTACTTCCCGACCCGCAAGTCCACCGTCCAGTACTTGGGGGACTACATCAAAGCCCATCCGCAGTGGGAGGCCGCCCGCGAGGCGGTAGAGAAAGGCTACGGCAGGTTTGAGCCGGCCGATGTTTCTTGGAACTCGGTGCGTCAGGCCATTTCTCAGACCGTTGCCAAAATTTTCCAAAAAGATTTCAAACCCGATCAGATTCCGCAACTCTTGAAGGATCTGCAGAAGCAGGCTGAGGAATACTGGTCGGAGGCGCATGGCGGATAGCGCCGAGATTCTTTCAAAACAAAAAGCCCGTGGAGCCAGCCGCGGGCTTTTTGTTTTGTTGGGGAGCCAAAAATTTTTTTGACGCCCTTGGTGTTGTTATCCACAGAGTAACTGTGTTACTTGTCAAGCAACGGGTAGAGGCGCAGAATCCCGAGCAGGGTCAGCCTCTGATTTTCGCTCTGGAATTTGCCAGACTTGTTTGTGTGCCAGCATTGCATTCAAGATCA
>JALVVL010000022.1:13729-112209 GCA_027023425.1 Anaerolineales bacterium | reverse complement strand
TTCGTGACCCTGGTAACTGTTCGGATTACTTTGAAAACGGGTGCGGCGGCCTTCACTCTGTGCCGGTCTCAAAGGACCATTTCACTACCGACCTGCCGCACCCGCCCCCTGTCTTTATCATACTATTGACACAGATTTACACTGATTGGATGATTGAAACCACAGAAGACACAGAAATTTACAGAGAACACAGAAAGGGAAAGGGATTGAGGTATTGAGGGATTGGGGCGTTGAGTCGTTAGGTGGTTAGGTGGTTAGGTGGTTAGGTCGTTAGGTCGTTGAGTTGTTGAGTCGTTGAGTCGTTGGATTGTTGCGTCGTAGGTAGAGCGGGAAAACACAGAAAACACGGAAATTTGCAGAGAACACAGAAAAAATCTGCGCTAATCTGTGGTTTTTTCTGTGTAATCTGTGGTTCTCTCTTGGTGATTTTGGCGTCAACCGCGGCGGCGCGGTTACTCAGCGTTTATATCCGGCATCCACTCGGAGATGTTGTGCTTGACGGCATAGGTGGCGAGTTCTATGCGGTTGCGCATTCCGAGTTTTTCCATGATGGAAGAAACATAATTGCGCACCGTGCCCTGGCTGAGGCTGAGTTTTTCGGCGATTTCGCGGTTGCTTTTGCCTTTTGAAACCAGTTCCAGCACTTCCATTTCGCGCCCTGAAAGCCCTTTGAAGGCGTTTTCTTCCATGTTCATTTCCAAGCGGCGCAGGCGCGCGGCCATGCGGCTGGCGGTGTGGGGGTCAAACGCGGCTTTGCCTGAGGCCGCATTACGAATTGAGCGCACAAGTTCGCTGCCGCCTACTTCTTTGAGCAAATAGCCCGCCGCGCCCACGCGCAGGGCGTGTGAGATGAATTCTTCGTTCAAATATGAGGTGAGGATAATCACTTGTGTTTCTGGGTGGCGTTGACGGATCATGCGGCAGGCTTCAAGGCCGCTTTGGCCCTTTAGCCGTACATCCATGATAACCACATCCGGCCTGTAGCGTTCCACTTGCATTAAGGCTTCGTTTGCCGATGATGCCTCGGCAACTACTTCCATGTCCGCCTCGGCATCCAAAAGGGTGCGTAGCCCTATGCGTACTACTTCATGGTCGTCCACTATCAACAAACGGGTTTTTCTCATAGTGCCTCCCATTGTTCTCCTAACGGCACTTCAAGCGTTACAAGTGTGCCGGAGCGGGATGAATTTAGTTTGAATTTGCCACCGAGCAGGTGGGCTCTATCTTGCATATTTCTTAGCCCGTAGCCGGGGTCAACGGGGTTGGGTAGGCCGACGCCGTGGTCTTGGATTTCCAGTTTTAGTAGGTCGGTGTTTTTGCTCTTGACGCGGCGCAAATGGACTTCAATCAGCGGACTGCGCGCGTGGCGGATTGCGTTTGAGAGGGCTTCACGGGTAAAGGAGAGTATGTGTGTTGTTGCTTCAGGCGATAAAGCGGGGATTTCTCCTTCTGTTTCAAGGTAGATTTCTGTACCTGAAATGCGCCGCGCTTCGTCCACCAATCGTTCAAGTGCGCCTGCAAGGTCAAGCGTTTCGGGCTCTTCGCTCAGGTCTTTCAAAAAACGGCGCAGTTCGGCAATTGCTTCGTTGATTCCTTCCATGAGCCGGTCAAGATCGGCGGCAATTTTTTCGTCGTTCACCTTGTTTCTCAAGGCTTGTGCCACTAAGCCGGCGGCGTAAACTTTTTGGATTGCTCCATCGTGCAGGTCACGGGCAATGCGCTCGCGCTCAATGGCGGCTACTTGCGCTTGTTCCATTCGCTCAATCAGACGGTCGGTTTCAAATTCAAACACCTCAAGCCCTAAAATTACGGCAACCGAAAGCACAAGCACCACTGCAGTTTGATAGGCTTCTACGGGTAGGATGAAAAGCCGTTGGAAAGTGAGGGCGTCCATCAGCGAGAACGGGAAGTGTGGGGGCGAAACTACCAGTCCCGCCAGCACGCCGTAGGCCAAGAGCGATGCTCCTGCTATTCGCAGTAAGTTGTAAATTGTGGGAAGTTCAAGGGGAAGTAGCCGCAACTTTGCTTGTTTTCTAAGCCCCCATGCGGCCATCACGGCTCCCGGAAAGCCTATGAAGTAGCGCGCTGTGGTTTCGGCTATCCATTTCCACTCGGACACGTCTTGCCGTAAGGCGAGGTCAAGATAGAACGGTATGGTCAGCCATGCTAACCATACGATGAACGGCAGTTTCCTTACCCATTCCCAGCGCTTTGGGAAGGGGGCAGAAAGCGTGATGCCGAACTGGAACAGGGAGGCAAACGATGCGGCGAGCAAAAACACTTGGATTGCCTCAAGCGCGGTGAGCGCGCTTGCCGGTGTATACGGGGCCTGTAGCGGCAGAAAAAAGTTTCCCCATTCATAAAACCCTTGCAAGATGCCGAAAGCGGCCAGCCATGGCATACTGCGCGCCAGCACAAGCCTTGAATAGCGCCGAGTTTGAAATAGAATGGCTATCCCCATCACAAATAGCACTTGCCCGTAAACAAATAGCATTAGGGGGCGGTTTATTTCAAACCAATGGCGCACCTGGTCGGCAAGCATGTGGTTATTTTACCATGACGGTTGTCATATGCTTTGGGGTAAGAGGTCTCATCTGCGGGGAGGTCAGTGTGCTGTTGTGATATTGAAGGCATAGTTTGCCTTGGGTTTGTAGCCCAAGAAATGGGGTAAAATTGTTTTGCGCATGGGTGGCGCGAAAATTTTGTAGCGAGGCAAATATGGAGTACCTTTGGTCGCCGTGGAGGATGGAGTACATTGAAAATCATTTCAACGAGCCCGGCTGCGTGTTCTGCAAGGCTTTGGAGCATGAGGATGGCCCGGAAAATTTGATCGTGTATCGCGGCCAGCGGGCTTTTGTAATGCTCAACCGCTACCCTTACACCACGGGGCACCTGATGGTGATCCCCTACAAGCATGAATCTGACCTGGCCGCGCTGGAAGCGGCGACGCGCGCGGAAATGATGGAACTCACCGTGCAGGCCATTGCCGTGCTCCGCGAGGTTTACCACCCGCAGGCGTTCAACGTGGGGATGAACTTGGGCGCAGCCGCAGGCGCGGGCATCGCCGCCCACCTGCACATGCACGTGGTGCCGCGCTGGTCGGGCGATACTAACTTCATGTCCACCTTGGCGCACACGCGCGTGCTCCCCGAAGCCCTTGAGGATACCTACAAACGGGTGCGTTCCGCGTGGATTGCCTTGCACGGCGCTTCTCAAGAACATGCGGCAGCGTGACGCCGCATGTTCTTTTTTTGATAAAGATAAAAACCACAGATTACGCAGATTAACGCCAAGGTCGCCAAGGAGGTAACGCAGAGACGCAGAGAAAACAGAGACGCAGAGAGCGCAAAACGGTTAACGCCAAGGTCGCCAAGGGCACAAAGGGCGCCAAGATAACACAAAGACGCAGAGGAAACAAAGGCGCAGAGAAACGCAGAGGCGCAAAGAAAAAAATTCTGTGTTCTCTGTAAATTTCTGTGTTTCTCAATCGGTGTAAATCTGTGTCAATCGGTGGATAAGAATGCCAAGGTCGCCAAGGAAAAATTTCTGTGCTTTCTGTGGTGGTTCTGTGTCTTCTGTGGTTTTTTTCAATCGGTGGATGATCTTTTTCAACGGAGGTTGTCGTGGACAAAACACGAGAAGCCGTCATTCTCAGCGCGGTGCGGACGCCGATGGGGCGTTTCCGCGGTGCGCTGGCGCCGCTGCCCGCGGTAAAGCTGGGCGCGGCGGTGGTGCGCGAAGCGGTTGCCCGCGCGGGCATCCCCGACCCCGCGTCCATTGATGAGGTGGTGATGGGCAATGTGGTCACCGCGGGCGAAGGGCAAAACCCGGCGCGGCAGGCCGCGATTTTCGGCGGTTTGCCCTCCACGGTGGGCGCGTTTACCGTCAACAAGGTGTGCGGCTCAGGGCTGAAGGCGGTGATGCTGGCCGCACAGGCCGTCCGCGCCGGCGATGCCAGCCTGTACGTGGCCGGCGGCATGGAAAGCATGAGCAACGCGCCCTTCCTCTTTTGGGCGCGGCGTGGCGAATTGCGCTACGGCCACGGCCAACTGACCGACGCCTTGCTCAAAGATGGCCTTTGGTGCCCGTTTGAAGACTGGCACATGGGCGGTGCGGCGGAGTTCATTGCTGAGCAATTTGGCATTACCCGTCAGGAATTGGACGAATTCGCCTATGCCAGCCACATGAAAGCCATCGCGGCCATAGATTCCGGCAAGTTCAAGGCCGAAATCGTGCCGGTGGAAGTACCCGGCCGCAAGGGCAAGGTCACGGTGGTGGATACCGACGAAACGCCCCGCCGCGACACCTCCCTTGAGGCGCTGGCCAAACTGCGGCCTGCGTTCAAGCCCGATGGCATTGTCACCGCGGGCAACTCGCCGGGGCTGAACGACGGTGCGGCCGCACTGGTGGTCTCCAGCCTTGCCTATGCCGAGGAAATCGGCGCGCAGCCCCTCGCTCGCATTGTGGCCTACGGCTACGCCGCGGTGGAGCCGAAGTGGATTTTCTCCGCCCCGGCTAAAGCCATCCCCAAGGTGCTGGCCAAGGCGGGCTGGACCCTGGATGATGTGGATTTGATAGAACTGAATGAAGCCTTTGCCGCACAGGCGCTTGCCAACGGTAAAGAACTGGCGCCCCTGGGCTGGGATTGGGCGAAGGTGAACGTCCACGGCGGCGCGATCGCCCTCGGCCACCCGATAGGCGCCAGCGGCGCGCGCATCCTCACCACCCTGATTTACGCCTTGAAAGACCGCGGGCTGAAGCGCGGCATTGCCGCCCTTTGCCTCGGCGGCGGCGAGGCGGTGGGGATGGCGGTGGAGATGGTGGAGTCGTAGGTCGTTACGACGCAACGACCTAACGACGTAACGACCCAACGAAATGCACAAAGGAGGTTACCATGACTACCATTCGCAAAATTTTCGTCGTCGGCGCGGGCACGATGGGCAACGGCATTGCCCAGACGGCCGCGGTTTCGGGCTTTGAAGTTACCATGATGGACGTGGTGCCCGAACAAATTGAGCGCGCCAAAAAGACGATTGACAAATCTACAGCCAAATTGCTGGAAAAAGGCAAAATTACTCCTGAGCAGCGGGAAGCCGCGCTCAACATCCGCACCACCGATAGCCTCACCGAGGCCGCGGATGCCGATTTGGTGATTGAAGCCGCGACCGAAAACCCTTCCATCAAACTGGATATTTTCCGCGACCTGGATGGCATCACCCGCCCCGACGCCATTTTGGCGTCCAACACCTCGTCCATCCCGATTACCAAGATCGGCTCGGTCACCCAGCGTCCCGACAAGGTCATTGGGATGCACTTCATGAACCCGGTGCCGCTGATGCGGCTGGTGGAGGTGATCCGCGGCTTGGCCACTTCGGACGAAACCACGCAGACGGTGGTTGAAGTCGCCAAGGCCATGGGCAAAGTGCCGGTGGAGGCCAACGACCGCCCCGGTTTCATCTCCAACCGCATTTTGTGCCCGATGATCAACGAAGCGGTGTTCGCACTTGAGGAGGGCGTTGGCTCCATTGAGGCCATTGACACCGTGATGAAATTGGGCATGAACCACCCCATGGGGCCCCTTTACCTTGCCGACCTTATCGGCGTGGATGTGGTGTTGTATGTGATGGAAGTGCTTCAACGCGACCTGGGCGACGACAAATACCGCCCGGCCTACCTGCTCCGCCAGATGGTGGATGCCGGCTACTTAGGCCGCAAGAGCGGCATCGGCTTTTACGACTACCGCGAAAACCCCAAAGGCGTGCCCAACCCGTTAGTGGACAAGGCCTGCCGGTAACCCGAGCGATTGCCCGTTGAAATGCAAAAACTCATTGCGCTTCTAAGCCGGTTGGACGGCCGCGGCTACAAGGCCTACAAATCCATCGCCGGCCGGTACGATTTTGGCGATTTTGCCCTGTGCGTTGAACACGTGCAGGGCGATCCGTTTGCCGCGCCGAGCCGCCTCCGCGTCTGCCTTCCTGCCCGCGTGGCAGGTTTCCCACCCGAATTGTGGGAAAACGTTAGCCGCCGCGTGGGCTTGGAGCACTACCTTGCCGAGCAGTTTGCGGCGCAGGCGCGCCGTTTCTCGCGGCGGCGCGGCACTGGGCACAGCGGCGAAATTCGCATAGACGCCCCCGGCCAGCAAATGCTCCCGCGCACGGCGGTGCGCGTGGGCGCGCAGGGGGTGGAGGCGCGTTTCACGGTGGGCTTGCCTGCGGCTGGCAGGCGCATTTTGGCGCGCGAAGCCATTGCCCTCCTCACCGAAGACGTGCCCGCTGTGGTGCGTTCGTCGTTGCGCGCCGCGGCGGTGGATTTGGCTTCTGCGCGCCGCTATGCCCTCACCGCCGAGGACGCCGATTTTCTGCGCTCACGCTTGGATTCGCTTGGTTTGGTTGCCTTTGTGGCCGATGGGGCGCTTTTGCCCCGCCGCTCGGGGGTGGACGACCGCCCTCTGCCGAATGGCTTGCCCTTCCGCTCGCCGCCGAGCCTGCGCACCGAGGTGCACCTTCCCAACGCAGGCGTGGTGAGCGGGATGGGAGTTCCGCGCGGCGTTACCCTCATCGTCGGCGGCGGCTTTCACGGCAAATCCACCCTGCTGAACGCCCTCGCGCTGGGAATTTACAACCACAAGCCCGATGACGGCCGCGAGCGCGTGGTTTCTCATCCCACCACGGTCAAAATCCGTGCCGAGGATGGGCGCAGTGTAGCGGGCGTGAACATCAGCGGTTTCATCTCCAACCTACCGCTGGGGCGCGGTACCGCGTTTTTTAGCACCGAAAACGCCTCTGGTTCAACTTCGCAGGCCGCGGCCATCATGGAAGCGCTGGAACTCGGCGCACAGGTGCTTTTGGTGGATGAAGACACCGCGGCCACCAATTTTATGATTCGCGACCGCCGCATGCAGGCTTTGGTGCCCAAGGAGCACGAGCCGATTACGCCGTTCATTGACCGCGTGCGCCAACTTTATGCCGAGCGCGGCGTGAGCACCGTGCTTGTGCTGGGCGGCAGCGGCGATTATCTGGATGTGGCGGACACGGTTATCGGCATGGTGGAATACGAGCCGCAAGACCTCACCGAGCGCGCCCGCTTGGTCGCCGCGCAGTTCCCCACAGGGCGGGAAAGTGAGGCGGATTCGCCCTTGCCGCTGACGCCCCGCGCCCCCGAGCCGCAAAGCCTGAACCCCGCGCGCGGCAAAAAGCCTGTCGTCCTCAAAGCCCGCGGCTTGGATGGGCTGACTTGGGGGCGCGAGGATGTTGATTTGCGGGCGCTGGAGCAAATTGTGCACCCCTCGCAGGTGCGTGCGATTGGGCTTGCGTGGGCTTATGCGCTGGAACGCGGCTATTTTGACGGCAAGCGCCCTCTGCGCACCGCGCTGGAATTGGTTTTGCGCGAGGTTGAAGAGCGCGGCTGGGAGGCTTTGGGGCGCTTCCGCGATCCCCCGGGCGACCTCGCCGCCGTCCGCTTGCTGGAAATCGGGGCGGCTTTGAATCGCTTGCGTTCCTTGAAAGTGCGGCCGGCCGAGTGATGCTGTAGGGCGACTTCGCAGGCAGTAGGTGCAGTTTTAACTGCCGCCGCTTACTTCACTTGCTCCGCGGTTAAGAGTTTTCTTTCGCCTACGGGACGGACAGGTACTTGCGCCGTTTTTTAGGATTTTCGCCGAGCCCGACGCGATATAATGGGGGAGACTGAGACTTTCAGCCTTCCTGACCGAGGGAACTGTATGGGTACTTTGGTTTTGTTTGTGGTTGCGCTTGCTCTGTTGATTTTGTTGCACGAGTTTGGGCATTTTATTGTGGCGCGCTTGCTCGGAATTCCGATTGAGGAATTCGGCATTGGGTTTCCGCCGCGCCTTCTCACTTTGTTTGAAGCCGGCGGCACCAAATACACGCTAAACGCCATCCCCTTGGGCGGGTTTGTGCGCCCTAAGGTCATAAAAGAGGGCGAAAACGGGGAAACCGTGGACGCGTTGGCGCTTGCCCCGCCGTTCAAGCAATTTTTGGTGGCCTTGGCGGGGCCGTTGATGAATTTGCTGGTGGCTGTGGTGCTTTATGCTCTGATTTTTGCCCATGAGGGTGTGCCCGATTTGGGCAAGATAGCCATCATTGAGGTGGCGCCCAATTCCCCCGCGCAGATGGCTGGTCTGAAGCCGGGCGATTTGATTGTTGCGGTGAACGGCCAGCCTGTGAAAGGCCCCGACCAAATTCACGATTTGATTTATTCTCACTTGGGTGAGAAAATTTCTCTGAGTGTGAAACGCGGGGAAAAGGTGATAACAGTTGCGCTTACGCCGCGCAATCCACCCCCGCCCACCGGGGCGATTGGCATTTTAATGGGCCCAACGCTGCGCAAGGCGGGCATTTTTACCGCTGTATGGATGGGGGTGCGCGCCACGGTTGGCGACACAATTCAGGTGGCTAAGATGCCGTTCACCCTTTTGCGGCGCAAGCGCTCCCCAAGCACCCCGAAGCCGCAGTTGCTGGGCTATAAGGGGATGTACAAAGTATTTCGGCAATTCCGCACGGCTGACGTGCAAAACGCCCGCGCCTCCGGCGATCGTTTTCCGGTGAATACGCTTTCGTTCTTCATTATTTTGACCATTTCGTTGGGAGTGCTCAACCTGATACCGCTTCCTGCGCTTGATGGTGGGCGGGCGCTGCTTGCCTTGGGAGAGATGGCGGTGCGCCGCCGTGCCCCCATCCGCTTGGTAAACGCCATCAATTTTGTAGGCTTTGTTTTGCTTTTGGGCCTGCTGGTGGTGGTCAACCTGCGGGAGTGGCTGCATTGAGTTAACGCAGAGACGCAGAGAAAGCAGAGGAGCAGAGGACGCAAAGAAAAAACCACAGATTACACAGATTAGCACAGAGGTTAACGCCAAGGGCGCCAAGGACACGAAGGACGCCAAGAGAAAATTTCTGTGTCCTCTGTGGTTTTTCTGCTCCACCCACGACGCAACGCCCTAACGACTCAACGACTCAACGCCTAACGAACTTCAATCGGCAGTTGGCTTTTCAAAGAGTGTTACCTTTGGAGGTGCTCTGTGAGCAAGAAAAACAAGAAACGCAATAAAGGCCAAAAGCGGCAGCATAAAGCGAAGCGCGCGGAAAAGAAGACGCTTGAGCAAAAGCGGGCAAATACTTTTGCAGATTTGCTTGAGTCTTTACCTGATGAGCAAAAGCCTTTGGGACCGAATTATTTGTTTCTCTTGAACGGGTTGTCTCCCAAAGAAGTCAAGCAGTTGCAGGAGGTGTGGCCGCGCATTCCTCTCCGCCGCAGGCGCGCCATCATGGAAGACGCCTCTGCCCTCTCTGATGAGAGCTTTACCGTCAATTTGTACGAACTCGGCAAACTTGCTTTGGACGACCCCGACCCGCAAGTGCGTTTCCATGCCATTAGCACTTTGTGGGGTGAAGATGATAGGGATGTGACGCGGCGCTTCGTGGAAATTGCTACCACGGACCCGGATCCCGAAGTGCGCGCTAACGCCGTTTCAGCCCTTAGCAATCAGATGTTTTTAGGGGCAGTAGATTCCTTGAGCGAGCGTTTGTTAGAGGAAATTGAAAGCGCATTGTTCGGCATTTTGGAGGACGAGGCCGAGGATGAGCGTGTGCGGCGCAGGGCTCTTGAAACGCTTGGCTACAGTCAGCAGCGTGAGCGCATTGATGAGTTTATCCATCAGGCTTTACAGAGCACCGATGACGAATGGTTGGCAAGTGCCTTGCGGGCTATTGGCAACACAATGGATGAAGATGAATGGGGTGATACCGTTTTGAGGTATTTTGACCACGTGAACCCTAAAATTCGCTCTATGGCGGCGCGCGCCGCTGGTATGCTCGGCCTTGAGGATGCCGTCCCCAAACTGCTCTACCTGCTGCGCGATGCGGATGCCGATGTGCGGATGATGGCGGCTTGGGCACTTTCGGAAATCGGCGCAGGCGGCGAAAGGGTGAAAGACGCACTCAAGAGGGCTTCGCGCAATGCCGCCAGTCAAGAGGAGAGAGAAGTGATTAGCGAGGCTATTGACAATTTCACCTTCAACGCGGGTCTGGGCGATCCTCAGTTTTTGTTGCTTGCTTTTAGCGAAGACGAACTTGCTGAAATGATGCACACATTGAGCGAGGAAGAGTTGGAAGAAATGGAAGAGAACGATATGCTACCGTGGCTGCCCGATGATTTCTTTGGGGAGGATGACGAGGAGTAAATGCGCGGTTTTCGTCGGCTGTGGTGGTTTGTTGTTGTGGGGTTGGTGGCGCTGGCGGTCTCCACGGCCGCCGCGCGCGCCCAAGAGAAATTGCCCCAAGCATTCCCGAGCGTTACTTACAAATTCGGCGAGCAAATTCGCTTTACGGTGCGCTTCAAACCGGCGCAGGAGGTCAAAGCCGTCTCCGTGCTTTACCGCCCGGCACATTCTGCCGAGTTGCTGAGCGGCGAAATGACTTGGAACGCGGATAAGGGTGAGGCTGTGTTTGTGCACGATTTGCGCCTTCACCACTTACCCCCGTTTTCCAAAATTTTCTACTGGTTCAGGGTAAAAACGCGGGATGGGCGTTCGTACACTACTGCTTCTTTTTCATTCGTGTTGGAGGATAACCGCTTCGTTTGGGAAAGGATGAGCGCCCCGCCGTTTGGGGTGTTTTGGTACCGTGGCGGGGTGGAAGTGGCGCAAGCCGCCCTCAACGCCGCCTACGATGGTCTAATGCGGGCGCAGGAAATTTGGCTTGCGCCTACCCCGAAGCAGGTGAGCATTTACATTTATGCCAACAACGCCGACCTTCGGTCTGCTTTGGGAACTGAGCCTTGGGTGGCCGCTCACGCCTCGCCTGAATTGGGGGCGTTGTTTGTGTCAGTGGGGCGCAACGGTGGAAATAAAGACGAAATCCGCCGCCTTGTGCCGCATGAGTTGGCGCATTACCTGCTTTACCAACAGGCCGGTATCGGTTACCGGTCGTTGCCGGTGTGGTTGAATGAAGGGCTGGCTTCGTTAAATGAACTTTCCCCTTTGCCGGATTACTCGGTGGCTTTGAAACGCGCTGTGGCCGCAAAACGGCTCATTCCGATGGAGGATTTGTGCCGCGGCTTTCCAAAAGAGGCTGGTGCGGCTTTGCTGGCCTATGCTGAATCGGCTTCTTTCACAGATTATCTAAGCCATCGCTACGGCCGCATTGCCATGCATAATTTGGTTGACGTTTACGCCCAAGGGGTTGACTGCCGCGCCGGGGTGCAAAAGGTGTTTGGGGCATCGCTCGGCGATTTGGAAAGCGATTGGCAGGCTGATGCCCTTGGCATTTCGCACTGGCGAGAAGTGTTGTCCAATCTTTCGCCGTGGTTGTTGCTTGTGCTTGTTTTGCTTTTATCGCTGGTGGTAGGCGCGGTGTCGGCCATGAAGGTGTAGGGTGTTTGCCCTGCGTGCCACCTTTCGTACACAAAAATTTCTCTCTACCATTTGCTTTTTGCCAATTTGCGCTATACTAAGAAAGGCAAGCACTCATTCCGTTGCAAATAGGACTTACGCAGTTGTTCATAGAAGCGCTCGTTTTCATGTCATGGCGAGCCGCCATAGGCGGCGAAACCATCCCCCACACGGTGGGGGAGACCGCTTCGGCGGCCTGTGACCGCCTCGCGGTGACATGGAGCGGGAGAACTGCGTAACTCCTAGCAAAATTTCACAAGGAGGTGTGATATGGCTACCAAAATTACTTGGTACGGTCATGCAACCATCGGCATAGAAACCGCGGATGGCTACAAAATTTTGGTTGACCCCTTTTTCACCGGCAACCCCGCGGCCAGCACCACAGCCGATAAGGTTTCGGCAGATTTCATCGTTGTGAGCCACGGCCACGGTGACCACGTGGGCGACGCCATTGATATTGCCAAGCGCTTGAATATTCCCATCATTTCCAATTACGAAATCACAAATTGGCTGAGCGCCAAAGGCGTTGAGAAAGTGCATCCTCAGCACATTGGCGGCGGTTTCAAGCACCCGTTTGGCTATTTGAAACTTACCCTTGCTTTGCACGGCTCGGCTTTGCCCGATGGTTCTTACGGCGGCAACCCGGCTGGTATTTTGCTTACCACCAATGATGGGAAAAAGATTTACCTCGCTCAGGACACCGGTTTGTTCGGCGACATGCAATTGATAGGCGAGGAGGGTATTGACCTTGCCATGCTCCCCATCGGTGACAACTTTACGATGGGCCCCGATGATGCCCTGCGCGCCGTCAAACTCATCAGCCCCAAGCACGTCATTCCCATTCACTACAACACGTGGCCGCTGATTGAGCAAGACCCCCACGCTTGGGCTAAGCGGGTTGAGGCCGAAACCGCGGCTCAGCCTCATGTTTTGAAGCCCGGGGATGTGTTTGTGCTTGAGTAGCGAAATCGTCCTTTCGCGGTAAATGAAAATTGCCCGATGGAATTCCATCGGGCAATTTTTGCTTTTGGCGTTTGCGAGTTTAGGCTTCTAACACCGGCACGAAGGCGAATTTGGTCACATCCACCAGCCCTTTGTCCGAAAGCCGCAGTTCGGGGATGACGACCAGCGCCATCAGCGCGAGTTGCATGTTGGGGTTCTTGATGCGGCAGCCGCAGGTGCGGAAGCCTGCCAGCACGGTGGCGGCCTTTTGCGCCACCACTTCGGCGCGCTCGGTGGACATCAGCCCCGCGATGGGCAGTTCCACCAAGCCGATGACTTCGCCGTCTTTCACCACCACCTGCCCGCCGCCCACTTCGGCGAGTTTGTTGGCCGCGACGGCCATGCTTTCCTCGTCGGTGCCGACCACAATCATGTGGTGGCTGTCGTGCGCCACAGTAGAAGCCACCGCACACTTGCCGCGGAAGCCAAAGCCATGCACCAGGCCCACCTGCACCGTGCCGGTGGCGTGGTGGCGTTCCACCACCGCGGCTTTGGCGAGGTCAAGGTCGGCATTGGGCTTCACTTCGCCGTCGGTGACGGGCACTTCCATCACCAAATGCTTTGTGGGCGCCTGCCCCTCAATGATGCCGATGACGTGTGCCTTTACCGTGCCGCTGGCTTTGGGCGCGGGCAGGCGGAAATCCGCCGCGGTGAGGGGGCGCTTCAGGTGCACCGAGTTGCGCGCCCATTCAGGGTAAGGGTAGGCGGGCAGGTGGATCAGCAGGCGGCCGTCTTCGGCAATCAGGCGGCCTTTGGCAAACACTTTGTGGGCGTGGAAGTCGGCAATGTCGGGCACCAGCAGGATGTCGGCCCAGCGGCCCGGGGCGATCATGCCGATTTCGCGGCTGAGGCCGAAGTGCTCGGCAGTGTTGATGGTCATCATCTGGATGGCGGTCAGCGGCGGCAGCCCCTGGCTGACTGCGTGGCGCAGCACCCTATCCATGTGGCCTTCGTTGACCAAGGTTTCGGCGTGGCTGTCGTCGGTGCAGAGCAAGAAGCGGCGGGAATCCAGCCCCATTTCGGTGATGGCTTTGACCTGCGGGGCGACATCCAGCCAGCCGGAGCCGTAGCGCAGCATGGCTTTCATGCCCTGGCGGACGCGGGCTACCGCGTCTTCCAGACGGGTGCCTTCGTGGTCGTCTTCGGGGCCGCCGGCCACATAGCCGTGGAAGGGCAGGCCCAGGTCGGGGCTGGCGTAGTGCCCGCCGATGACCTTACCCGCGGCCGCGGTTTCGGCCATTTCCCGCAGCATTTTTTCGTCGCCGTTGAACACGCCGGGGAAGTTCATCATCTCGCCGAGGCCGATGATGCCTTCCCACTGCATGGCTTCGGCGACGTCTTCGGGGGTGATGGTGCCGCCGGGGGTTTCCAGCCCGGGGGCAGAAGGTACGCACGAGGGCACCTGCACCCACACGTGGATGGGCTGCTGGCGGGCTTCGTCCACCATCAGGCGCACGCCCTTTAGGCCGAAGACGTTGGCAATTTCGTGGGGGTCAACGAACATACCCGTGGTGCCGTGGGGGGCGACGGCACGCACGAATTCCGTCACCGTGACCATGCCCGATTCCACGTGCATGTGGCCGTCTAACAGGCCGGGCACTAAGTACATGCTTTGGGCATCCACTACGGTGGTGTGCTCGCCGATGGTGTGGGAGGCGTCAGCGCCCACAAAGGCAATGCGGCCATCGGCCACTGCGACGTCGGTGTGGGGGATGATTTCGCCGCTCTGCACGCTCACCCACTTGCCGTTGCGGATGACCAAATCCGCGGGCTTGCGCCCCATGGCGACGGCGATGAGTTTTTGGCGGGTTTGGTACCAAGTTTTAGCGTCCATGACGACCTCCGCGTGATAATGTCCACAGATTGACACTGATTTACACCGATTGAGTAAGAAAACCACAGAAGGCACAGAAATTTACAGAGAGCACAGAAAGAGAGAGAGGAATTGAGGTACTGAGGGATTGGGTCGTTAGGTCGTTGAGTCATTAGGTCGTTGCGTCGTGGGTAGAGCGGGAAAACACAGAAATTTTTTCTTTGCGTCCTTTGCGTTTCTCTGCGCCTCTGCGTTACCATCCACCGATTGACACAGATTTACACCGATTGGATAGTTGAAACCGCAGATTTCGCAGATTCCGCAGAAAAAATCTGTGCTAATCTGTGTAATCTGTGGTTTTTTCTTTGCGTCCTCTGCGCCTCTGCTTTCTCTGCGCCTCTGCGTTACTTTCTTGGCGTCCTCTGTGTCCTTGGCGACCTTGGCGTTAACCTCTGTGCCAATCTGCGTAATCTGTGGTTTTGTTTTACCCGGCGATGCGGCGGGCGGCTTGATTGTGGGCTTCAATCAGCGCTGGCAAGTCCACGGTGGTGAGTTGGCCTTCTTTCACCACGAATTTGCCACCAACCACGGTGTAATCAGCGCGCACGGGCGCGCAGAAAACCAACGCGGCCACCGGGTCGTGCAGCGCGCCGGCATAGTCCAAGCGGTTGAGATTGACGGCGAAGAAGTCAGCGGCTTTGCCCGGCGCGAGTTGGCCGATGTCGTCCCGGCCCAGCACCCGCGCGCCGCCGCGGGTTGCCATTTCTAACGCCTGCCGCGCGGTCAGCAGCGGCGGCGCGCCCGAGCCGCTGCGGGAAAAGCCCAGCACGCCTGAGCGCACCCGCGCCAACAGCATCGCCAGACGGGTTTCCTCCAGCAGGTGCGAGCCGTCGTTGCTCGCCGAGCCGTCCACGCCCAAGCCCACCGGCACGCCCGCCATCAGCATTTCGTAAATCGGCGCAATGCCAGAGCCCAAGCGCATGTTGGAAGCCGGGCAGTGCGCCACCCCCACGCCGTGTTCCGCGTAAAGCCGGATTTCCTCATCGTTGACGTGGATGCTGTGGGCAAACCACACATCGGGGCCAATCCAGCCCAGTTCTTCCATGTAGGCCACGGGCTTTTTGCCGAATTTTTCAATGCAGAAAATTTCCTCGTCCTCGGTTTCGGCGAGATGGGTGTGCAGGCGCACGCCGTATTCGCGCGCCAGTTTGGCGCTTTCCCGCATCAGGTCGGCAGTCACGCTGAAAGGCGAGCACGGCGCGAGCACGATTTGCAGGAACGAGCCGGGGTTGGGATCGTGGTATTGCTCAATCAGCCGCTGGGAGTCTTTGAGGATGAAATCCTCGTCTTCCACCACGCTGTCGGGCGGCAGGCCGCCTTTGCTCTCGCCCAGGCTCATGGAGCCGCGCGAAGCGTGCAGCCGCAGGCCGACTTCCTGCGCGGCTTCTATTTCGTCATCCAGCCGCGCACCGTTGGGGAAGAGATACCAGTGGTCAAAGGCGGTGGTGCAGCCCGAAAGCGCCAGTTCGGAAAGCGCGGTTTTGGTGGCAATGCGGAATTCGGGCGGGGTGATGCGCGCCCAAATGGGGTAGAGGGTAGTCAGCCAGTGGAAGAGGTTGGCATCCTGCGCCGCGGGGATGACGCGGGTCAGGGTTTGGTAAAAGTGGTGGTGGGTGTTGATCAGGCCGGGCAACACGATGTGCCCGCTCAGGTCAAGGATTTCGTCGGCGGTAGAAGGCAGTTCGGCCGTAGGGCCTACTTGTTCAATGAAACCGTCGCGGATGAACATGCCGCCGTTGGGAATTTCCCGGTGGGCATCGTCCATCGTCACTAAAATTTCGGCGTTGCGGATGAGGAGTGTGGACATGGGGCAAAACCTGTTTTATGGAATTGTTGTATTCTTAGCATTACATTGTACCGCAAAATGCTTTTGGAGCATGGTAAGATTGAGGAAAAGTGTGAGGAGTTGAGAGACTAAGGGATTGAGGTGCTGGGGTGAGGGCGCTGTTTGAGCCACTTTTGCGCCGAAACACCGGAACACTGGAACACTGGAGCACTGGAGCACTGGAGCACTCTTTTGGAGACGCTATGTTTGCCCAAGGGCACAATGCTGAGACCGAATACCAGCAGGCGCTTGATTTTCTTTACAGTTTCATTGATCGCAGCCTAACGCGCAACCTCCGCAACGCGCCCGAGAGGTTTGACCTGCGTCGCATGGAAAAAACGATGGCGGCTTTAGGTAACCCCGAGCGCGCCTACGCCGTCATTCATATAGCGGGCACGAAAGGCAAGGGTTCGGTTGCCGCGCTCACCGCTTCTGCCTTGCAGGCTCAGGGTTACCGTGTGGGGCTTTACACATCGCCGCACCTTGAGGATTTTGCCGAGCGCATTCGGGTTGACGGCGAGCCGATGCCTCACGCGCACCTCCCCGCGCTGGTGGAGCGCCTTCGCCCGCTGACCGAGCGCATCCCACACTTGACCACTTACGAACTTATCACCGCCGCGGCCTTCCTCCACTTTGCTCAGCGCGGCGTTGAAGTTGCCGTTGTGGAGGTCGGCATGGGCGGCAGACTTGACGCTACCAACATCGTTCAGCCCCTTACCACCGTGATCACTCCCATTTCTTATGACCACACGGCGATTTTGGGCAATACGCTGGAGGCCATTGCGGGCGAAAAAGCCGGAATTTTGAAAGAGGGGGTTCCGCTGGCGCTGGCGCCGCAGCCCCGCGAAGCGCGCCTGCGAATTTTGGAAGTGGCGCGCTCGCGGCGTGTGCCCGTTTTGGAGGTGGGCAGGGATGTGCTATACTCGCCGGTAGCGCGTTCGCTTGACGGGCAAACCCTTTTCGTCTGGCATTCCGCCGAGCAACCGCTGGTTGATGCCTACATCGCTTCGGGCGGTTTTCAGGAATGGGAGCCGACGCGGCTAACAACGCCTTTGCTCGGGCCTCATCAGGTTGTGAATGCGGCGACCGCTTACGCCGCGCTGCACCTTGCCCGCCGCCAAGGGCTTGAAGTTTCGCTTGATGCCATCCGCCGCGGGTTTGCCGCCGTGCGCTGGCCTGCCCGCTTTGAGGTTTTGCACCGCAATCCGCCCGTGGTGGTGGATGGAGCCCACAACCGCGCCGCCGCCCTTCAGGTGCGCCTTACCGTGGATGAATACTTCCCAAATTGGCCGGTGGTGTTGGTTTTCGGAGCGTCGGAGGACAAAGACCACCACGGCATGTTGGCAGAACTCGCACCGCGCGCCCGCGAAATCATCACCACCGCGTCCACGCACCCCCGCGCTGCGGATCCGGAATATCTGGCGAAGTTGGCGCGCCGCTTCGGACGCCCCACAACCGCTGTGATGCCCGCCGAGCGGGCAATTGCCGAAGCGCTCCGCCGCTCCGGTGGGGAGGCGGTTGTGCTCATCACCGGTAGCCTGTTTATCGCCGCCGCGGGGAGGAGTATTTGGCGCGCACATTATGCCACTTCTCAACCTTGGACTCCCGTGAGGATTGGGTGAACTATGGATTTCAACGAATTTGACGAAAACGAAGAAGAATTTTGGGAGCCGCCTTCACCGCTTGAAAATAGTGAAGAACTGCATTCGCGCACCGAGGCGCTTTACCGCCCGCCCAATGCCAAGCCCGATGAGAAAGGGTTGGTGGTGTTGCCTGCAATTGTAAGCAGCGACGTCATCCCATTTCCAAACCTTATTTCGCCGGTTATATTAGTTGGCGATCAAATGGTGGAGGCCGCCCGATTTGCCGCGGCCTCCGAGCGGACTGTGGCGCTTTTTGTGCTCCGCGATAAGGAGAAAGAGGAGGACATCACATGGGGTGACCTTTACCCCATCGGTGTTGAAGCCTCGGTGAGCGAGCCGTTTTCTTTCCCCGATGGCGGCTTTGCCATACTCGCACAGGGACGCCGCCGCATTGAACTTGTAGGCTTGTTGGAAGATGAAGATGTCCCCTTAGTTGCCGCTCGGGTGCTGGAAGAGCCGCAGGGCCCTCCCGATGAAGAAACCGAAGCGCTCATGTCGTTGGTTCTCAAGGCGTTACACGAATTGGTGGGCTTGGATGAAGCGCTTCCTGAAGAGGCATATGCCTACGCTCTCAACGCCGATACTCCCGGCTGGCTTGCAGATTTGGCGCTGATGGCGATTGCACCCAGCCACGAGCAGATTTTGGAGTTTTTGGGCGAAACCGACCCGCGTAAACGCCTTTGGAACGTTTACCGTTTGCTGAATGATGCCATCTCGCGCTATAAACTTGAGAACAAAATCCATGAGCAGGTGCAAAGCCAGATGGACCGCGGCCAGCGCGAAGCCTATCTGCGCGAGCAAATCCGTGCCATCCAAAACGAACTGGGCGAGGGCGATTTTTGGACTCAGGAAATTAACGACCTGCGCAAACGGATAGCCGAGGCCAATTTACCCGAAGAAGCACGCAAGCGCGCCGAGCGCGAGGTTGAGCGCATGTCGCACATGCCGCCAATGTCGCCTGAAGTTGGCATCATGCGAACTTACGTGGAATGGATTTTAGACCTGCCGTGGAATGAGCGCACCGAGGACAATTTGGATATTTCCCACGCCGCGCAGGTGCTTGATGAGCATCACTACGGCTTGCCGCGCGCCAAAGAGCGTATTTTGGAATACATTGCCGTCCGCAGCCTCAAGCCCAAGCACACGCGCCAGCCGATTTTGTGCTTTGTTGGCCCTCCCGGCACGGGCAAAACCTCGCTCGGGCGCTCAATTGCCGAGGCGTTGGGGCGCAAATTTGTGCGCGTTTCGCTCGGCGGCGTGCGCGATGAAGCCGAAATCCGCGGCCATCGCCGCACCTACATCGGCGCGCTCCCCGGCCGCATCTTGCAAACCATGAAGCGCGCAGGCACAGTCAACCCCGTTTTTATGCTGGATGAAATTGACAAACTCGGCGCCGATTTCCGCGGCGACCCGTCCTCTGCCTTGCTTGAGGTGCTTGACCCCGAGCAGAACAATGCCTTTTCCGACCATTACCTTGAAATCCCTTACGACCTTTCGCAGGTGATTTTCATCACCACCGCCAACACCCTTTCTACCATCCCGCCGGCGTTGCTTGACCGTATGGAAGTGATTGAATTCCCCGGCTATGTGGAGGAAGAAAAAATCCACATTGCCCAGCGTTTCCTCATCCCGCGGCAGATGGAAGAGAGCGGCTTGGAGGCGGATGAGGTTTCGTTCACCGAAGCCGCCCTGCGCCGCATCATCCGCGAATACACCGACGAGGCGGGCGTGCGGAATTTGGAGCGCGAAATCGGGCGCATTTGCCGCAAAATTGCGCGCCTCAAGGCAGAAGGCAAGCGCTTCCCGCGGCGCATCACTCCGCAGGCGGTGGAGCGTTTTTTGGGCGCGCCGCAGTTCTTTGACCTTGACGCCGATAAGGTTGACGAAATTGGCGTTGCCAACGGCTTGGCTTGGACGGTTACCGGTGGTGCAATCATGCCTGTTGAAGTGCTTTTGATGGAAGGCAAGGGTAACCTGCAAATCACCGGTCAACTCGGCGACGTGATGCAAGAATCGGTCAAAGCGGCGCTTTCTTACCTGCGCGCCCACGCGGCGGAATTTGGCATAGAGGCCAAAGTGTTTGAAGAAACCGACATTCACCTGCACATTCCCGAAGGCGCGGTGCCGAAAGACGGGCCCAGCGCAGGCGTCACGGTGGCGACGGCGCTGATTTCTGCCTTTACGCGCCGACCGGTGCGGCACGATGTTGCAATGACGGGCGAAATCACCCTGCGCGGCAAGGTGTTGCCCGTCGGCGGCGTGCGCGAAAAGGTGCTTGCCGCCCACCGCCACGGCTTGAAGACCGTCCTTCTGCCTTGGCGGAACATGAAAGACCTTTCCGAAGTGCCCAAATCCGCGGTGCAGGCCCTCAAAATCGTGCCCATCCGCACCCTTGACGAAGTGCTTTCCCAAGCCCTGCTTCCAAAGGAGGAGCAGACCACCTAACCTCCTAACCCCCTATCCTCCCTATCCCCGCCTATCCTCCCTTCCGAGGTCTCCCATGTCCACCCTCACTTACTTAGAATGCCCCGAATGCGGCGCGCATTTTGAAGCCGACAAGCCGCAGACTTTCTGCCCGCGGTGCGAATCGCCCCTGTTGCCGCGCTACGACTTAGACGCCGCGTCGCGTGCCCTCACGCCCGAAGCGGTGGCATCGCGCCCGCGCGGCATCTGGCGCTGGCATGAAATTTTGCCCGTGCGCTCGGCTGAGCACCGCATCACCTTAGGCGAGGGCGATACGCCGCTGGTGGAGGTGCCGCGCCTTGCCCGTGAATTCGGCTTGGAGCATGTGTGGGTGAAGGACGAATCGCAAAACCCGACCGCCACTTTCAAGGCGCGCGGGCTGGTGATGGCGGTTTCGCGGGCGCTGGAACTCGGCATAAGGGAATTTGTCATCCCCACGGCGGGGAATGCGGGTGGGGCGTTGGCGGCGTATGCCGCGCGCGCTGGCGTCAAAGCCCATGTGTACATGCCCGCGGACGCGCCCGAAGTCAACAAAGCCGAGGTTGCCGCCGCCGGGGCCGACCTCGTGCTGGTGGATGGGCTGATAAGCGATGCTGGCAAACTTGCCGCCGAGCACGCTCGCGAGCGCGGCTGGTGGAGCGTCTCCACCTTCAAAGAGCCCTATCGCGTTGAAGGCAAAAAGACTATGGGCTTGGAAATTGCCGAGGCTTTTGGCTGGCATTTGCCCGATGTGATAATTTACCCCACCGGCGGGGGAACGGGCTTGGTTGGCATGTGGAAGGCTTTTGATGAACTTGAGGCGCTTGGGTGGATTGGCTCTGAGCGCCCGCGGCTGGTAAGCGTGCAGTCGGAAGGGTGCGCGCCGATAGTGCGTGCGTTTCACGAAGGCGCGGAGCGCGCCCGTCCGTGGGAAAATGCCCACACGGTTGCCGCGGGCTTGCGCGTGCCCGCGGCGTTTGCGGATAGGCTGATTTTGCGCGCATTGCGCGAAACCAACGGCACCGCTATTGCCGTTCCTGATGAGGAAATTTTAGCCGCCCAGCGCCTGCTTGCCGCAGAAGAAGGCATTTTCGCTGCACCTGAAGGCGCAGCGACTGTTGCCGCACTCAAAAAACTCGTTTCTTCCGGATGGATAAATGCTGCCGACACCGTAGTCCTTTTCAACACGGGGAGTGGGTTGAAATATGAACGGCTCTGAACTTTTGGATTTTTCGCAAACCTATCCTGAGTTGTTCTATCGCTTGATGCAGGAGGTGATCGGCGAACTGGATTTGAAGACGGTTGCCCAAAACTTTCTTCGTATAGCCTTAGACGCTGTAAGCGCTACAAGTGGCAGTTTAGCAATTTTGCAGGGTGATTACCTTGTGCTTGCAATTATCAACTTGGAAGGGAAGGTATACGAAAACACATTTTTGCAAGTGGGTGATACTTTGCGCCGCGGGCTGGCCGGGTGGGTGCTCCGCAATCGCACCCCCGCGCTTGTGCCCGATACCCGCGAAGACGAACGTTGGCTGCGTGCTTCTTATGAAACAAGTCGCTCGGTGATAAGCATTCCCATCATCGTGAAGGGTGACAATGTGGTTGGGGTGCTGACTGTGGGGCATCAGGAAGCGGGCTTTTTCAAGGAAAAACACCTCACCTCTTTGCTGGCCCTTGCTCATGTGGGGGGAATAGGTTTGCTAAATGCCCTCACCTATTCTGCGAGCAAACAACAAGCAGTTTTTATGCGCTCGCTGGCGCGTTCCGCGGCCGCCGTCGCCGGTTTGCCGGAGGGTAAAAACTTGGTGCAAACCATTCTGGAGGAGACGCGCCGCGCGGCACAGGTTGAAACGCTCGCTTTAGCCCGCTTTTTGCCGGTCGCGAACTCGCTCGCCATAACCGCGTCGGTCGGTATAGCCGCTGACGAACTGCTGGGGTTTCGTTTCCCTCCGGAGGCTCAAGATTCTGAACAAAATTGTGCCCCCCTTGAGCGCTTATTGGGTATAGCCGCTCGGCAACTCGCTTGTTTCCCCGTTCACATTAAAGAAGAAAAGACGGCGCTTTTGATTGCAGTTAACCCTTCTACTGGTATTTTCAGCCCAGATGAGCGGCAATTTCTACAAGGGGCTGCCGATTTGATAGGGACGGTGCTTTGGCATTCCAGTTTATTCGCCCAACTTCAAAATGCTTATAACCAATACCGTGAACTTTTCAACGATACACTGGAGTGGATCTTCATCACCGACTTGCAAGGCAAAATTGTGGAGGCAAATCGTTGTGCCAAAGAGTCGTTGAACTACCGCTGGGAGGATCTGCGAGGCGGCGTTCTATCAATCACAGATGTGCATCGTCTTCCGTTGGATTTGCTCCCTGAGGATCTCATGGCCATCCCTTCCGAACCACCGATTTCATATGAATCCACTGCTTTTTCCAAGGACGGTCGCCCTGTGCCGGTAAAAGTGTATGTGCGCAGGATCATAATGAATTCTCGCCCGCATTTGCAGTGGATAATGCGTGATATGACCGAACGCAAACGCTTAGATCAACTTCGCAACGACCTGCTTGACATTATTTATCACGATATTCGTTCCCCGCTCGGGAATATCGTTTCGGGGGTGGGGGTTTTGCAAGAGGAATGTGCAGAGAGCGAGACAGCGATGGGTGTCTTAGGCATTCTCAAGCGCTCTGCCGACAGTATTCGTAGACTGACCGATAACTTGTTGGACGTGGGACGGCTGGAAAGTGGTGAAGCGGTGTTGAACCTGGTCTGGGTGCGGCCTGAGGAATTGATTTCGCAGGCAGTAGAGGTGGTTGAGCCCACGGCACAGGTGCGTGGTCATAGAATTGTGGTGAAAGTGTCCGACGGCCTTCCTGAAATAAAGTGTGATGCCGATATGGTTCAGCGGGTGCTTATCAACCTGTTGGATAATGCCCTAAAACATACCCCTGCCGGTGGTGAGATTGAGGTAGGGGCAGAAGTGCATGGTAAGGATGAGGTCATGTTTTGGGTGCATGATGATGGCCCGGGGATCGCGCCTGATGCCCGCGAGCGCATTTTTGACAAATACACCCGCGCTTCCACCGGTGTGCGTGGGTTGGGTCTGGGGCTTGCTTTTTGCCGCATGGCGGTGGAGGCGCATGGGGGTAAAATAGGGGTTGAAAGCGAGCCCGGGGATGGCTCTAAATTCTATTTCACTTTACCGATAGAGGCCAAGCCGCGTTAGTAAGGCAACTACATTTCCCTGAAATATTACGATGTTGTAACTGTTCAGCCTTGGCATTACCATCCACCGATTTACGCAGATTTGCGCCGATTGAGTTTGGGATAAACCGCAGATTCCGCAGAAAAAATCTGTGCTAATCTGTGTAATCTGTGGTTTTGTCCACCGATTTACACCGATTTAAGAAGAAAACCACAGAAGACACAGAAATTTACAGAGAACACAGAAAATTTTTCTTTGCGCCCTTTGCGTTAACCTCTGCGCCTCTGCGTTAACCTCTTGGCGTCCTTCGCGTCCTTGGCGCCCTTGGCGTCCTTCCGCAAATCCTAAATCGCTAATCCTCTCATCTGTGCTAATCGGCGTAATCTGTGGTTTTTATCCTTGGCGCTCTTGGCGTCAATCTCTTTGCGCTCTTTGCTTCCTCTGCGTCCTCTGTGGCCTATTTCCTTGCTGGCTGAAAGGTTACACGTTATTGTTTGTGAGGAGACCTAAATGCAAGAAATTGCACCGGATGTCTACGTGTTGGATGATTATTGGGGAATCACAACAGGGGCTGTGATCCGCGAAAGCGGCACGCTGTTAGTTGATTCCCCGCCTTGCCCTCAGCACAGCAGGCTGTGGCGTGCGCGGTGCCGTGGTTTTAGCCGCGGGGAAACCATGTTGGCCTATCTTGACGCCCATCCCGACCGTACGTTGGGCTCGCGGATGCTGGAAGTGCCGGTTGTAGCCCACAGCGCCACGGTGGATATTTTCCGGCGGCGTGCCGCTATTTTTCGCGTAAACGACAACAATCGCGGCCATGCTTGGGAACTTTGCTCTCAAATTGCTAACATGCGCTGGATGCCGCCCCAGATGGGTTTTTCTTATCGTTTGGAAATTCACTGGGGTGGAGAGCCGTTAGTGCTTGAAAATCACCCCGGCCCGCAAGAGGGCGCTGTTTGGGTTTTCGTGCCCGACCGCAGGGTAGTTTTTGTGGGCGATAGTGTAACCGTCACCCAGCCGCCATTCCTTGCCGAGGCCGACATTGATGCGTGGTTGGCTTCGCTGGACTTGCTGCTTGCCCCCGATTACCGCGATTATTTTATAGTCAGTGGACGGGATGGCCTGGTGCCCGTCGCGGCCATTCATCACATGCAGAGGTTTCTGACGACGGTCAAAACTTTGGCCGAGGGATTGAAAAACGCCAAGCCGACCGATGGAGAATTTGTCTCGGCTGTTGCTGAATTGCTTGCTATGTGGCCTAAACCTGAGGATGATGCCGTGGCGCGCTTGTACCAGCGACGGCTTGTGCACGGCTTGCACACTTATTTGAACGGGATTGCCCATCCCTCTCACGCTAAGCGTCATAAGCGGGCAAACAATGGAGAATAACATGGCACAACTTCTCGTCTGGGGCGACCACCCCGACCCTTGGCCGCCCTATCAACCGGCTTACGAACTCACCCGCGGGGATCTGGTGGAAAGCGTGCACGATGCCGCCATCGCAGTGGTGGATGCGCGAGGCAATTTGCTGGCCGCGCACGGCAACCCTTTCGTCATTACCTTCTTGCGCTCTTCGGCCAAGCCCTTTCAGGCGTTGCCCTTTGTGGAAGACGGCGGCCCTGAGCATTTTGGCCTCACCACGCAGGAACTCGCGGTGATCTGCGCCTCGCATTCGGGCACCGATGAGCACGTGCGGGTGGTGGCGGGCATTCAGGCCAAGGCGGGGCTGAGTGAGAGCCAACTGCTCTGCGGCACCCACCCGCCGTTAGACGCCGCCACCGCGGACGCGCTCAAAGCCCGCGGCGAACAGCCTACCCCCAACCGCCACAACTGCTCGGGCAAGCATACCGGCATGTTGGCGCAGGCGGTTTTGCATGGCTGGCCGACCGAGAACTACATTGACCCCGGCCATCCCGTGCAACAGCGTATTTTGCGCACCTTTGCTGAAATGTGCGGCTTAGACCCCGAGGCAGTGCATATCGGCGTGGATGGGTGCTCCGCGCCGAATTTCGCGGTTTCGCTCTACCACGCGGCTTTTGCCTATGCCCGCTTGGCCGACCCGCGCGGCCTGCCGCCCAAGCGCGCCGCGGCGCTGGAGGCCATTTTCTCGGCCATGACCGCACACCCGTTCATGGTGGGCGGCCCTGGGCGCTTTGATACCCTGTTCATGGAGGCCGCTGGCGGGCGGATGCTGGCCAAAGGCGGCGCGGAGGCGTATCAGGCCGTGGCGCTGCGGCCCGGCGTCGTGCCCGGGGTAGAAGGCGGCGTGGGCATTGCCCTCAAAATCGCCGACGGTGATGGCAAAAACCGCGCCCGCCCCGCGGTGACGCTGGAAGTGTTGCGTCAACTCGGCGCGCTGGACGACGCGCTCGCAGCCCAAATGGCCTCCTTTGGCCCGAAAACCACCGTTACCAATTGGCGCAAAATCCCCGTGGGCGAAGGCCGGCCGTGTTTTGTGTTGGAGGGGAAGGTTGACTGGCGCTAACGCTTCTTTTCCTCCCCCTGAAGCCTTGCGCGAAAAAGCGCTTGAAGTCCACCGCCGCTTGCTGGCGCACTTCGGCAAGCCGCGCTGGCGGCAGCCTTTGCCCCCGTTGGACGAATTGGTCTCCACCATCCTTTCGCAAAACACCAACGACAACAACCGCGACCGCGCCTTTTTCGCCCTCAAAGCCCGCTACCCTTCGTGGGAGGCGGTGCGCGACGCCCCCGCCGAGGAAGTCATCGCGACCATCCGCCCGGCGGGGCTGGCGAACCAGAAGGGGCCGCGTATTCAAAACGTGTTGCGCCAAATCACCGCCGAGCAGGGGCGGCTCACCTTGGATTACCTTGCCGACATGCCCCCCGACGAGGCCAAGCGTCACCTCACCCGCTTCAAGGGCGTGGGGCCGAAGACCGCGGCTATCGTGCTCCAGTTTTCCCTCGGCAAGCCCGCCTTCCCCGTGGATACCCACATCTACCGCGTCACCGGAAGGCTTGGCCTACGCCCGCCGCGCCTCAACCGCGAGCAGGCGCACGAATTTCTGGAAAAGGTCTTCCCGCCCGAAACTTACTACGACGCGCACCTCAACCTCATCCGCTTGGGGCGGGAAATTTGCACCGCCCGCAAGCCGCGCTGCGAGATCTGCCCGCTGCGCGACCTGTGCGATTTTGCCCGTTCGCAGGAGGCCAAAACCGATGCAGAAATGGACTGACATCCTCACCCACGAAGGCTTTTCTTGGGCGCTGTTGGATGAACAAGGGCGGGTACTGGCCGCCTCAGGGGAAGACGCGCCGCCCGCTGGCACCCTCTTCCCCACCGAGGGCGTGGCGTTGCCGGTGAGCGAGGCTGCGCGTTTCCTTTCGCCGCAGTTCGGCACAGTGCGGCTTTACCCCCTTGAGGAAGGGAAGACCCTCGCGGTGTGGGGCGCTTCGCCGCAGGCGCTGCGTGAGGCGCTGGAGGCTGAGCGCAGCCGCCTGCCGGCCTTCATTTCCACCGTCACCCACGAATTGCGCCTGCCGCTGACTTCCATCAAGGGCTACGCCGACCTGCTGGTCAAGGGCGTGATGGGGCCGGTCACCGACCAGCAAGCCCAATTCCTCACCGTCATTCGCAACAATGTGGAGCGCATGGCGACGCTGATTGATCGTGTTTCGGAAATGGGCAAACTGGAATCGGGCCGCCTGCGCCCCAAGCGTGAACCGATAGACCTCGCAGGTGTCCTTTCGGGAATTGTGGCGCAGTACCGCCCGCTCTGCGAAGAGAAAAAACAGACCTTGAAGGCCGAAATTCCCGAAAGTTTACCCAAAGTTTTAGGGGATAGAGGGCGCGTTTCCCAAATAGTTGAAGCGATGGTGGACAACGCCCATCGTTACACCCCCGAAGGCGGCAGCATCACGGTGCGCGCCGAGCCGCAGGGGGATGAGGTTGTGGTTTGGGTTTGCGACACTGGCATTGGGATTGGGCCCGATGATGCTGAGCGGGTTTTCACCCCCTTCTTCCGCTCTGAGGCGGAAGAGGTGCGCGCTCATCAGGGCTGGGGGCTTTCGTTGCATGTGGCGCACACTTTGGCGGAAAAAATGGACGGCGCTATGGGGTTTGAAAGTGAAACCGGCAAGGGCACATGCTTTTGGTTGCGCTTGCGCCGAGCGCAGCCTGATTAGCGCCGCTTTTCCATGAGCGCTTTTGCAGCCCTTATGTTGATAGTTGGCTTATCAAGCGCTCCGTCTTTCAAAATCCCCAATTCCAGCAATTGCTGGAGCAGTTCTTTGGATTCGCGGTTTGAGATGCCGAGGTGCTCTTTCAGCGCGCGCCTCCACGATGGGCGGTCGTAGGGTGCGCCTTTTTCCGCGATGCTGCGCACTGCTTTTAGCACATTGGCCGCCCACACCACCTCTGGACGGCTTTCCATGATTTGCACTTTGCCGAAAAGCCGCTCCGAGCGCAGCGAAATGCACATTATGCCAGAGTTGTTTTCCCAAACATCCACCTCGCCCTTGCTTTGAGCGGCGCGGATGGCTTTTTGTGCTTGCTCGGGCGGGCCTACCAGCGCCTCGGCAAGCGCTAAGGGGATGGCGGTGGTGAGTTCGCGCCGCAATTGGCCGACAAGCGCGGCAACATCTTGCTTGGGCGGCTTAGCCGTTTGCTTTTTTCCTTCCGCTTTGGGAATGGGCGGCTCTTGGGGCTTGGCTTTTTGGGTGACGGTGAAATCAAGCAGGTCAAATTCGGCTCTAATTTCGTATGCCACCGATTCCGAATCTGCCCCTGCTACCAAAAATACGACCTGGTATCCTTCATTTTCAAGCGCCCTTCCGACGGCGACGAAGGCCTTATCGCCGCTGCCGATGATGTAAATATCGGCCGGGTTGGTTGCCACATGTTTGCCTATTTCAAATGCAAGGCGCATATCGGCGAACTGCTGGATGACGAATTTGCGTCCCTTGCCGCGGCCAAATTTTTCGCGCTGTGCGGCGCGCGTGTGAAAACTTTGCGCGTCAATCACGGTGGCGAGGCGGTTTAGCCCGCCGAGTTGGGGGTTGTAGTGGGTGAAATTGGCGACCACGATGAAATCGCGCGGCGCAAGTTCGCCGTAGTTTTCGTTGATGTATTCAACCAGTTGTTCAAAATCCATGTGCGGCGATTCGCCGTAGGGGTTGCGGTAGTCGGCGCGCTGTTTTTTTAGCGCGTTGTATAAGTTTTCAAAATCTAAAAACAAGGCCACGCGTGGCATGATCCACTCCCTTGTTGTGCGTGTGAAGCCGAAACGTTGGAGGCTTTGGCTGGCGCTGGGTAGCAACGGCTTGTAACTGCCGCCCTTTTCTCTTGAATGATAACACAGGCGGCAAAGTGTCATTCATCACTATGCGCGCTGTGAAGTTTGGCTTACAATAATTTTATCCCCGATAGCCGATTTGAAGGAGGATGCAATGCAACCTGACCTGACGCAAGAATTGTTGGAACTTGTGCGTCTGGCGGCAACTGATCTGCCGGACGACGTGGAGGCCGCACTGCGCGCCGCGCGAGACCGTGAAGATGAGGGCTCGGTGGCGCGCAGTGTGCTTGATACCATTTTGCGCAATGTGGAAATGGCGCGTGCCAATTCCACCCCCATCTGCCAAGATACCGGCGTGCCGATTTTCTACGTGGATATGCCGCAGGGGTGGAGCATGCGCGAAATGCGGCGTCAAATTGAAGCCGCTGTGGCAGAAGCCACCAAGCGCGTTTACCTGCGCCCCAACGCCGTGAATCCGATTACCGGCAAAAACACCGGCAACAACATCGGCGATGAGTATTTCCCCACGGTGCATTTCCACGAGGTTGACGGCGATACGGTCACCGTGCGGCTGATGCTCAAAGGCGGCGGCTCGGAAAACGTTTCCACCCAATACAAATTGCCCGATTCGCGCCTGCACGCCGGCCGCGACCTTGAGGGCGTCTACAAGGTGGTGATGGACGCCATTTACCAAGCGCAGGGCAAGGGGTGTGCGCCGGGCTTCATCGCCGTTGGGATTGGTGGCGACCGCGGCTCTTCCTACTACGCCGCCAAAGAGTCGCTCTGGCGACGGCTTGATGAGGAAAACCCCGACCCCGCTTTGGCCGAGTTAGAGCATCGCATTACCGAAGATGCAAACAAACTCGGCATTGGCCCAATGGGCTTGGGCGGCAAAACCACCGTGGTTGCCACGCGCATAAAGGCTGTTCACCGCTTGCCGGCGTGCTACTTTGTCTCCATTGCCTATATGTGCTGGGCTTACCGCCGCCACATGATGATTTACCGCAACGGCAAAGCCGAATACAAGTAAAGAGAGGAAGGGTGCTATGCGTGAAATTAAACTCCCGATTGACGACGAAACCATCCGGAGCCTTCACGCCGGTGATGCCGTTTTACTTTCCGGCGTGATGATGACCGGCCGCGATGCTGTTCATAAATGGATGATTGACACTTTCATTCGTAAAACCCGCGAGCCGCAAGGCGATGATTTGGAAGTTTACGAAGCCATAAAAAAGGTGCTTGACCACAGCGTCCTTTACCACTGCGGGCCGGTAGTGGCCGGGTTGGATACCGGCGATTATAGATTTGTCGCCGCGGGCCCCACCACGAGCATTCGTGAAGAGCCGTATGAGGCTGAGGTGATCCATCATTTCCACCTGCGCGGTGTGATGGGCAAGGGCGGCATGGGGCCGAAAACGCTGAAAGCGTGCCAAGAAGAGCCCGCGGTTTACTTCCATGCCGTTGGCGGCGCGGCGACTTTGATTGCCCAAAGTGTGCAGCGCGTGCTCGCTGTTTATAAACTGGAATTTGGTGTGCCCGAGGCAATGTGGGTGATTGAGGTCAAAGATTTCCCCGCGATTGTGACTATGGACAGCCACGGCAAGAGCCTGCACGAAGATATACTTGAGATGTCGGAGGAGAAACTGAAAGCGATAATCGGCGTTTAGGCTGCTGAAACAGGAGCCAGAAACGAAAAGAGCGCCCGCGCGGGCGCTCTTTTTTTGCTGAGGCGACGGCGGGATTCGAACCCGCGAATCAGGGCTTTGCAGGCCCCTGCCTTCCCACTTGGCTACGTCGCCGAACTACGACACGAAGATTTTACAGGTTAGAGATTTGATCTCCAATCCACAGATTGGCACAGATTTACACCGATTGAAGAAAAAAACACAGAAGACACAGAAACACCACAGAAATTTTTCTTTGCGTTCTTTGCGCTTCTCTGCGCCTCTGCGTTAACCTTGGCATCCTTGGCGTAGATAAAAGTTAGGCTGAAGGCAAACGGCTGTGTGTCAGCCACCTGCCCTCAGCCCTTTGCCTTTGGTGCTTTGAGCGGGCGATGGGACTCGAACCCACGACCTTCTCCTTGGCAAGGAGGCGTTCTACCAACTGAACTACGCCCGCTTGTAGTGCCGAAGGCCGGAATCGAACCGGCGACACGCGGATTTTCAGTCCGCTGCTCTACCAACTGAGCTACCTCGGCGCCCTTTACCAGCGCCCCCAAATTCTACACACCTCCGGCGGTATTGTCAAGGTTGTGAAAGTGAAGATTTATTGGCGAGCAAACAACCTTGCTTGTTGCCGCCAAGTTAGATGCACTTGCGGTGTACGGTGTAAGTGCAGGTCGCTCCGTCTACACGGTGGATTACCAGCATTACCCGTCCTTTTATCTCAAGTTCGGCCGGGTTTTCCACCACAATGTCTTCCATTGAGGAATTTGCGGGGCGGAGTATCACTCGCTTTCCGTCGGGGATGTAGTATTTGAGGGTGGCTTCGTCGCGGTCTCGCAGCCATGCGGCAACCATATCGCCTCTGTTGGCGTGTTCAACTGCTTCCAGAATGATTATGTCGCCGTCTTGCACCATTGCGTCAATCATTGAGTTTCCCTTTACCTCAAGGGCGTAAAGCCTGCTGGAACGCTTAGGCAAAAGGGAAGCGGGTACTTCTATCATGTCCTCCGGCGTAAAAGCATCGGCGAAAGAAGGCAATGGCGCGCCTGCGACAATTCGGCCGGCAACCGGCACTTCCAGTTGGGTTTCTTCTTCTACCGTTGCCTCAAGGGGTTGTTTTGCCCCCATCGCCTCAAAGAAATCGCCCTCTTTGGCGAAATCTGAGTTGTGCGGTGTGGGTAAGAGCATAATGTTGCGCGCCTGCCTACGGCCGTTGTCAAGCCTTTTCAGAAGCCCGAGCCTTTCCAGTTTCTTGAGGCGGTAATCCACAACGGAGGTTGAAGAGGCGCCAACAGCGTTTTTTATCTCGCGCACGGTTGGCGGAAAGTGGTATTTGCTAATCCACTCCCTGATGGTGGCTAAAATTTTCTTATCCAATTCGTCCAATGAATTGCTTGGCCTACGAGGCATTGAGTTACCTCCTCTCGTAAGGGCGCCTTGCGGTAACACTTGTTTTCCTTTTTGAAGGATAACAGAACAGGTGTTCTTTGTCAAGGGCGGGGTTGGAAAAAGCCTATTTGGGCGCCTCAGTGCGTTCGCATTTCAACGAAGGTGGGGGCGAAATCTCCATTTCCCAAGGGGTGATGGGGGCGGAAAGGGCGTAAAAAATGCGGTAATCGCCAATGAGTTTTTCTTTCCATGAGATGTTGTGGGTGCGAAAGGCCTCGCGCAGTTGTTTTTCCAGCGCTGGCTGGCCTGTGGTGATGTAGGCCACATGCTTGGCGCATTCAACCAGCCGGTCGTATGGTGGGTAGCGGTCGTCGCGCGGGGTGTAGCGCATGTCCTGATGATATGGCAAGCGTGGGATGAAAATTATCTGCTCTTCGGAAAGGAAAGCAAGGGGATAAGCCACCCAGTAGTTCGTGTAACCGCGGAGCAGGTGGTGAGAGCGCAAAAACTCCATCAGCGCCTTTTCGTAGCCGGGGCGGACACGGGCATCGGGAGCGAATTGGGTAGTAAGCCGGTAAGGGTTAGAAGCGGCTTGCGCGGTGCTCAACCCGTGGAAAAGCAATACAACCCCGAGAGCACCAATTCCTAACCAGCGCGCGCGGCGCATCACCCCGCCGAGAAAGCACCCAAGGCCGACAAAGAGCACTTGGGTGAGGGGCAAAAAATACCTACCTGAGGGGTCAACGCCAAACGAAGTGAACAAAAAGCCCGCCACCAACGTGGCCGCGACGCCCCACATGAGCCACGCTCCGCTGGAAGGGAAGGAACGATGCCGCCATGCTTCCAAAGCCCAAATGGCGTAAATTCCGACCGCAAGGGCGGCGAGCGGCGGTGCAAGCACCTCAACCCCCCAAGGAGGGCGCACCCCCAAAGTGACGGGCAGGCCAAGCGCCAAAAATGAAAGCAAATGGCGCGCGGTCCGCGCAATCCAGCCGACGTGCTCCACGGCGACGGCGCTGCCGAGCAGTTCGTCCAGCAGCGGCCTCCAGCCGTGCTCAAGGCCGTACCACCACCACGGAAAAGCCCCCACAACTGCCCCAAATGCGCCAAAGAGCGCCAACCTTGCCCGCTTTCGGAAGCCGAATTTACATCCCTGCGACCACTTGAGGAAGATGAAGAGCGCCGCAGGCAAGGCGTATACCGCCACAAACCCAAAAGCCCACAATCCAAGCCCGAACAAAGCGCCCCACGCTGCTGCCCCCCAAGGTGTTGCCGAACATGGCCTAAGAGCCAAAATCAGCAAAACAGTGCCTATCAGCATTGCCTCGCCGTAGCCGCCGAGCGAAACGGTGGTGTACAAGGTCATATTGACGGTGGGCACGGCCAAAAGCAACCCCACTGCCCAAGCCGCCAACGGATTTTTGCTCAGGCGTAAGGCCAAATAGGCGCTCAAATCCACGATGATGGCATACAGCATGGCCTGCACAAGGCGTATGGCAAGCACCTTTTGCCCAAAAACTTTAAATGCCGCCGCCACGAGGAAGGCATCAAGGCTACCCATGTACGCTTGGCCGTAGAAAAAGATGGGGCGCTCGCCGTGCAGGATGTGCCGCGCCATCAACGCCACAATCGCTTCGTCCGCGTTGAAAGGGAAGGCTTGCCGCCAAAGCCATAGCCCCTTCCAAGCCAGCGCTATCGCGGGCAACAAACACCAACCCCACTTTGGGAAAACGCTTTTTTGAGGCTTCACGCGTTGCTCCTAAAACCTTTCTCCCGAGGCGTATTCCTCTCGCCCAAAGGATACCACTTTCCTTGCCCGCGCTCAATACGGTTCAGGGAATGCCATTTTGGGGCTTGTTACCCTCAAAAAGTCGCTGTAGGGCGACTTCGCAGGCAGTAGGGGCAGTTTCAACCGCTGCCATTTGCCCAGCGACTGAAGTCACGGGCGACGCTTTGCGAAGTCCACCCGCGTGAACTTCTGCTCGCTCCGCGCTCAGGGGCGGGTGTTTGCCCCTAAATCCAATGCGGAGAAGGCACGGGTGCAGCCGAAGCCTGCTCCACTCGCCTTTTTTCCGGCCTCATGTTCAACGCGGCTTAGGGTATAATGAAAATACAGGTTTCTTCATGCAATAGCCTAACCACAGGAGAAGAAAATGTCCGAACGACGGATTCGCGTTCTGATAGCCAAGCCGGGGCTTGACGGGCACGACCGAGGGGCGAAGGTGGTGGCGCGCGCCCTACGCGATGCCGGAATGGAAGTGATTTACACCGGCCTGCGCCAAACGCCTGAAATGATAGCCGAAGCCGCCTTGCAAGAGGATGTGGACGTGGTGGGGCTTTCTATCCTCTCCGGGGCTCACATGGCGCTCGTGCCGCGCGTGATTGAACTTCTGCGCCAGAACGGGCAAGACCACGTAAAAGTGTTCGTGGGCGGCATTATCCCCGACGAGGACGTGCCAGCCCTCAAGGAAATGGGAGTGCTTGAAGTTTACGGGCCGGGCACCCTCACCAGCGACATAGTCGCCGACATACGCAAAGCAGTGCTGGGCGAAGACGACCAATCCGGCTAAAGGAGCGCCAAAGTGAGCATAGTGCAACAGGTGTTGGAAGGAAACAGGTACGCGCTTTCGCGCGTGCTCACTCAAATTGAAAACGACACCACCGAAGGGCGGGAGGCATTAGCCGCCCTTTTCCCATATACCGGCAAAGCACACCTCATCGGCGTTACCGGCGCTCCGGGTACCGGCAAATCTTCGCTGGTAAACCGATTGGCCTACTTCTACCGCCACCCGCCCGAGGGCGAGCCTAAAACCGTAGCCATTGTGGCAGTAGACCCTTCCAGTCCGTTCACGGGCGGCGCAATTTTGGGAGACCGCATACGGATGCGCGATCTTACCGGCGATAGGGGAGTGTTTATTCGCTCAATGGCGTCGCGCGGCGCATTGGGTGGGCTCGCGCGCGCCACTGCTGGGGTTGTGCAGGCTTTGGATGCCGCTGGCTTTGAAGTTATCTTCATAGAGACGGTTGGTGCGGGGCAGGCCGAGGTGGACATCGCCCGCCTTGCCCACACCACCTTGGTGGTAGAAGCGCCCGGCCTCGGCGACGACGTGCAGGCAATCAAAGCCGGCATTTTGGAAATCGCGGATATTCTGGTTGTGAACAAAGCCGACCGCCCCGGCGCAATTTCCACCGAGCGGGCTTTGATTGAAATGCTGAAATTGGCTCATCCATCCCGTGAAATGGTTTCCCATCACGGCCAGATGATGAAAGTGGAAATTCCGGCGGGCGGTGAGAACGATTCGGAGGAATGGGTGCCGCCGGTCATCAAAACGGTCGCCACTGAGAACAAGGGTATTGACGAACTGGCCGCCGCGATAGCCAAACACCGCGAATTTTTGCAGAAAACGGGCGAATGGGAGGCGCGCGACCGCCTGCGCCTGAGCACCGAGGTTGAGGACTTGCTCGGCGAGACCCTGTTGCGGCGGTGGCAGAAAAACATGCCGGAAAGAAAGTATCGCGAAGTTCTGGAGCAAGTTTTCGCCCGCCGCCTCGCTCCGGCTGAGGCTGTGGAATCTTTACTTTCCTCTGCTCAGGGCTCATGAAGTAGTTGGTGCTCGCACCCCTGCCGTGTAGCAACTTCAGGAGGCGCTCCAAATGTACGGCAGCATCAAAATTTTTTCCGGCTCTTCGTTCCCTGCGTTCGCGGCTCGGGTGGCTGCCGAGTTGCAAATTCCCCTTGGCGGCATTGACCTAATAGAATTTCCTAACGAAAACCTGTTTGTCAAACTGCACCACAGCGTGCGCGGGCAGGATGTGTATGTGATCCAAACTACCTCGCGCCCCGTGCACCGCAATTTGATGGAATTGCTGATAATGCTCCAAACGATGAGGCTGGATTCTGCCGGGCGGATAACAGCAGTAGTGCCTTATTTGTGCTACGCCCGCTCAGATAAAAAAGACCAGCCGCGCGTCCCCATCACTGCCCGCCTCGTAACCGATATGATTGAGGTGGCTGGCGCCGACCGCTATATCACCTTTGACCTCCACGCCGGGCAAATCCAAGGCTTTTTCTCAATTCCGGGCGATGTGCTGACCGCTTTTCACATGCTCAGCGATTACCTGATGGGCAAATTGCCAAAGATGCACAACCCGGTTGTAGTTACTGCCGACTTGGGCTTTGCCAAAAAAGGCCGCAATTTTGCAGAAAAACTTGGCTTGCCCATAGCGTTTATTGAAAAAAGGCGCACGGGCAACGACGCCAAAGCCCACGCCGTTACGGTGATAGGCGACGTAGCCGGGCGAGATGTTATTTTGGTGGACGACGAGGTGGACACCGGTGGCTCAATGGCGCAAGCGGTGCAAATTTTGAAGGCTAACGGAGCGCGGGATGTTTATATGTCGTTTGTGCATCCCATTTTCTCCGGAACGGCGGCCCAAAGGCTCGCGGCCCTTCCAATAAAGGAAGTGGTCACCACCGACACAGTCCCAATCCCCCCCGAAAAGCAGGCCGCTTTTGGCGGAAGGCTGAAGGTGCTGAGCGTAGCGCCGTTGCTGGCAAAAGTGATACGCCGCGCCCACGAAGGCCGCAGCGTTGGCGCTTTGTTCAATGAGTAGGTGGGATTGCTCGCAGATTTGTAGTGAGAGAGGAACGTTGGTAGTTGGGTCGTTAGGCTGTTGGGGCGTAAAGTTGAAGTAAAAACCACAGATTTACACCGATTGAAGGAGAAAACCACAGAGGACACAGAAATTTACAGAAAACACAGAAAAACTTTTTTCTTGGCGTCCTTTGTGCCCTTGGCGCCCTTGGCGTGGTTATCCACCGATTGACACAGATTTACACCGATTGAAGGAGAAAACCACAGAAGACACAGAAATTTTTTCTTGGCGTCCTTCGTGCCCTTGGCGACCTTGGCGTCCTTCCGCAAATCCTAAATCGCTAATCTTCTCATCTGTGCTAATCTGTGTAATCTGTGGTTTTCTCTTTGCGCCCTTGGCGTCTCTGCGTTCCTCTGCGCCTCTGTTTCCTCTGTGTCTCTGCGTTAATCTTTCACAACGAAAGGTACTTGCTGAACTTCTTGATAATGCCCTTTTTGGGCTTGTAACCTGTCATCCGAGCGACCATTTTGCCATCAATGAACAGCGCCAAAGTGGGAACGCCCAGCACGCGCAGTCGCGCCGCCAAATCTGCCGCTTTGTCAACATCAAGTTGAAACACTTTTACCTTTCCTTCCCACTCTTTTGCCAATTGAGCAACTTGGGGGTCTAACATCTTACACGGACCGCACCACTCGGCAGTAAAATCAACCAACACCGGCAAAGTGCTATTTAGCACCTCTTCCTCAAAATTTTCCATGGTGAGCGAGGGCAAATCCACAAATGGCATGGCGCTCTCCTTTTTCTTGGGGTTATTCTGCTGGCAAATTGTACCAAAACTGTAAGCGCGCTCGGCGGAAAACAAAACCCGTTCTGCATGCCAAAACTGCCTGCGTCCAGAACGGGTTGAAATCTGCATAAAGCCCTGTTCCACAACTTGGCGGCCTAATCGCACCCTTCACACTTGCCATTGTGCGTGGTAAAATGTGCCCCGCACTATGGTGGCTGTAGCTCAAGTGGCAGAGCACCTGACTGTGGATCAGGATGTTGTGGGTTCAAGTCCCATCAGCCACCCTGGTAATGCTCGCGGCGTGCAGTAGGCGCTTAGGCAGTGGAAGTGGAGGGAAAAAAGCATGAAGCGTATTCTTTGCATTGAAGACGAGCCCGATATGATTGACTTATTGAGGCTCATCTTGTCGCGCGCGGGCTACGAAGTTATCGGCGCGGAAGGGGGAGAAGAGGGGTTAGAACTCGCCAACAAGCAAGATTTTGACCTAATACTGCTTGACTTAATGATGCCCAAGATAGACGGGTGGGAAGTCTTCAGGCGTATAAGGGCTGAAAGCAGAAACAGCAAAACGCCGGTAATAGTAGTAACCGCCAAAGCCCAGCAGATAGACCGAGTGCTGGGTCTTTATATCGTTGGGGTAGATGATTACATAGTCAAACCGTTTTCGCCCGAAACGCTTTTGGAAAGGGTGGAAAAGGTGCTTTCCGGCCAACCAGATGGAGATACCCCACCTCCTGATGGAGATACCCCACCGCGAGAAGGGTGAACTTGAAGGATCTGCTCACTGCTTTGAAAGGCCGCACAAAAGCAATAGCGCTCGCTGCCGTCCTAATTTCGGCGGGGGCGCTTTTTTGGTTCGCCAATATCGCCGCTGTGCCGTTTCACCCGGATGAAAGCACCGAAATTTACATGAGCGGTGACCTCAAAACCTTGTTGCGCTCGCCTTTTGGTATGGCATACCCGCGGGGAGAGAAAAGGCGAGCCCACTACCGCTTGGTGGATGCGCCGCTGACCCGCTATGCCATAGGGGTGGGGTTGGCGCTCGCGGGGGAACAACCCACCAAAACAGATTGGGATTGGAGCAAAACATGGCAAGAAAACAAGCGCCTTGGCGCGCTTCCGAGCGAGCGGCAACTGCTGGCGGCGCGCTCGGCAATCGCCGCGTTGGCGTTTGCCTCGGCTGTGCTCATTTTCGCCGTAGGCGCGCGCCTCGGCGGCCTGGCGGCTGGCTTGCTTGCCTTCGCACTTGTGCTCCTCAACCCGTTGGCGTTGCTACACGCCCGCCGCGCCATGATGGAAGGCACTTTGCTCTTCGGCGTCGCCCTTACGCTTTGGGCAATCACCGCCCGCAACCCCAAACCTTGGCTTGTCGGCCTCGCTTTTGCCATAGCGGTAAACGCCAAGCCTTGGGGAATTGGACTATTGCCCGCGGCGGCGCTTGCTCTTGCGCAGGACGGCTCGCACATCCACAAAAAAGCGCTCCATCGTTGGGGAATTGCCCTGCTCACGGCGATGCTGGTCACTTTTGCCCTAAACCCCGTTTTCTGGAAGAAACCAAGTCAAGCAACTTTGGCGGCTTTGCGTGAACGCTTTGCCACCACGGCTTCCCAGCAAAAAGAATATTCGGCTGTTGCCCCTTTCATGGTGCCCAAAGGGCTAAAAGCCAAAAGCGCCGTAGTGCTCGGCCATCTGTACTTTGCCCCGTTGCAATTCATGGAAACCGGCAATTACAAGCACGAACTTGCTCCAGCGATAAGAGCATACGAGGCAAACCCGCTCAACCGCTGGGGTCGCAACATCACCGTAGGCGGTTTGCTCTTTATCCTAACGCTGTTGGGGTTTTTGGCCATGATGACCGAGTTTAGGCGGCCGCCGGTCTTGGCAACAATCATCGCCACGTTGGGAATGGGGAGTACCATCACGCTGGCTATCCCGCTAAACTTTCAGCGCTATGTGGTGGGTTTGCTCCCATTTGTGGAATTGAGCATCGCTTTTGGGCTGGCACTGATGCTGAGGCGCATCAGAGCAAACACCGAGCACAAGCAAGCGTGAAAACAAAAAAGCGCGGCTCCCAAAGCCGCGCTTTTTTGTTCAAAATGCCTCATCTCAGGCTTTGCTTGCCTTCACATTTTCCACAAACAGAGCCACTGCTTCGTCAGTGTCGGCCAATTCGGTTGCCGAGAAGAGGTCGGTTTCGCCCTCGGCAGTTTTCACAGTGGGGTTAGTGAGGGCATACGAAATCGCGCTTTCATCAAGGCCGGATGCAATGATGGCGCGCCCAACATTGGTTTTGGCCAGCGAAAATTCCCCGATCAGCGGCTTGAGGAAGTTTTCCATCTCCTTCAAAGCCTCAAAAGGCCCCGCAGAGAGATGCACAAAGTTGTTAGCGATAGAAACTTCCACCCACTTGTTGACCTCGTCATCGGCGTAGAGGGTGCCGCGCACCGAGTTTGGCGAAGCCTTATCGGGGTAAGTATCGCCTATCATTTCCTCCCGCAAAACCTTCCACGGTGTGTTGGAGTGCAAAAGAGCCACAACTGTTTTGTGCTCGGGGTTGGTGTAATGTTCCAACTGCAGGGGGTGAAAGCCGTTCACGAGCACAACATCTTTGCCGTTCACATTCACACGCCGGACGTAAAAGCCGCTTCGCACCCGCGCCGAGCGTTCTTGGAACCACAAATCGTTCAAACTTTCGGCGTTGAACTCCGGAAATTGCTCCAAAAATTCATGCCCGCCGAGGATTTGCGGCTTTTCGGCCTGAAGATCAAGCCCTATGGCCTCGGCTACCGGTTCCAGTTCTTCTAAACTAACCATCTTGGAAGCGTTTTTGGAAAGTGTGTTTATGAAGCCGTAATGGCGGTCCATAATGCCGTGGCGCTCCAAAACAGGGCCGCGCACCGCCACAATGCCGGAGACGTTTGCCCCGTATTCCTCCAATTTGCTCTCAATCATTTCTATCACGCGCTCCGAAACCTGCGCAGGGAGCAAAAAAGTTTCCGGCTTGAAGAAGAAAATCAGTTCGTTTTTGTACCCTTCCTGAAAAGAGAAAGGTTTGAGAATTTCCTGTTCGGCATTTTCGGTAAAAACTTTGGATTGTAAAAGGTCTTTGAATTCGCTCATTCTTTTACCTCAGTTTTGGGATTTGTGCGCCGCAATGGTGGCAGGACAATGCTCTTCCCACCAACTGGCGACGCCGTAGAGCATATGCGTCTGGCATTATTTTATCGTAAGTGAGCGGCATTATCCACCATTCGGCAGGTGAAGGTTACAAGCAGTGAGGGCGAGAAACAGCGCTTCGCAATTTGCTTGTAGGCAACGGGCGCGCTTTTGTTGTTTTGCTAACCTTGCGATGTTATACTTATAGGACTTACGCGGTTGCTGGTAGAAGCGTGCGTTTTCATGTCATGGCGAGCCGCCATAGGCGGCGAAGCCATCCCCCAGACAGTGGGGGAGACCGCTTCGGCAGTCTACGACCACCTCGCGGTGACATGAAGCAGGAGAACCGCGTAACTCCTAACTTGTTTTTGGAACCATGCTTTGAGCAATCCACAGGAAAACCTGTGTAAGATTCTTTTGAACGGAGGATTCAACATGAAACGCGACTTCATTGCAATTGCCGATTATTCCCCCGAAGAAATTCAAGGGCTTCTTGACCTTGCCGTTGAACTAAAAAAAGAATGGTTCGCGGGTGGCAATAAGCCCATTCTCAAAGGCAAGGCGCTGGCGATGGTGTTCCAGAAGCCCAGTTTGCGCACGCGGGTTTCTTTTGAAATGGCAATGGAGCACCTCGGCGGGCACGCTTTTTACCTTGGCCCGCAGGAAATCGGCTTGGGCAAACGCGAGGCAATTTCCGATATTGCGCGCGTGCTCAGCGGCTACGTGCAGGGCATCATGGCGCGGGTGTTTGCCCACGAACACATCCTTGAACTCGCCCGCTGGGCTGATGTGCCGGTCATCAACGGTCTGAGCGATTACAACCACCCCGCTCAGGCTTTGGCCGACGCGCTCACAATCTACGAACATTTTGGCAAAGTGAAAGGCTTGAAAGTTGCCTTCATCGGCGATGGCAACAATGTGGCGGTTTCGCTGATGCACATCAGCACCAAACTCGGTGCGAACTTTGCTTGGGCAGGCCCGGAAGGTTATGAAATTCCCGAGCAGGCAATTGAGCAGGCGCGCGAATTTGCCGCCGAGAGCGGCGCGAGCCTCCAATTCACCCACGACCCGCACGAGGCAGTGAAAGGCGCCGACGTGATTTACACTGACACCTGGGTCAGCATGGGCGAAGAAGCCGAAGCCGAAAAGCGCAAGCGCGTTTTCCCGCCCTATCAGGTCAACGCGGCGCTGGTGGCGGAAGCGAAGCCAGAGGTGATTGTGATGCACTGCCTCCCCGCCCACCGCGGTGAGGAAATTACCGATGAGGTGATAGATGGGCCGCATTCTGTTGTGTTCCAGCAGGCGCACAACCGCCTGCATGCCCAAAAAGCCATCCTCGCGCGGCTCATGGGCGGCATTTAGGCGGAACGCCCCGCGCTAATTTCCAATACAGCAAGCCTCCCACGCCTCAACACGGCGCGCAGGGAGGCTTGTTTGCTCAGCATGAAAGGAGAGTTGCCATGAATATCTGCATTCCCAAAGAGCGGCGCCCGTTTGAATATCGGGTGGGCATGTCGCCTCACGGCGTGCATGTGCTTACCAGCCACGGCCACACGGTTTACGTGGAGCACGAAGCCGGTCTGGGCGCCGGATTCAGCGATGAGGATTACGAAAACGCCGGTGCGCGCATCGTCTATTCCCCGCACGAAGCCTTTGGGCGGGCAGACCTGCTGGTGAAAGTCGCCCGTCCTATGCTTGAAGAATTGCACTGGATGCGCCCGGGGTCGGTGTTGGTGGGCTTGCTCCATTTGGCCTCGGCTAAGCAGGACAAAGTAGCCTACATGCTTGAAAACGACATCACCTCGGTTGCGCTGGAGCAAATTGAAGAAGATGACGGGGAACGGCCGGTGCTGAAGCCGATGAGCCGCATAGGCGGGCTAATGAGCGTGCAGGTCGCGGCGCGGCTTTTGCAAAACAACCACGGCGGCAAAGGGATTATCTTGGGCGGTTTGCCCGGCGTCCCTCCGGCGGAAGTGGTGATAATCGGCGCGGGGGTAGTTGGCTCGTGCGCCGTCCGCGGCTTCGTTGGGCTTGGGGCGCACGTCACCGTGCTGGACATCAGCCAGAGTGCGCTTGAAAAAATCTTCCGCGATTACCCCACGGTTGCCACATTGCCGGCGACCAAGTACAACATTGCCCGCTCGGTGGCGTATGCCGATGTGGTGGTAGGGGCGGTGCTTCGCCCGGGCGAGCGCGCTCCCATCGTTGTAACGCGCGAAATGGTGCGGGCGATGAAGCCACGCGCCATCATCATTGACGTCAGCATAGACCAAGGCGGATGCGTTGAAACTTCGCGCCCCACAACCCACGACCACCCCACCTACATTGAGGAAGGCGTCATCCACTACGCCGTGCCCAACATGCCCGGCGTGGTGGCGCGCACTGCCACCCATGCCCTCGTCACCGCCGCGATGCCCTACATCCTCAGCATTGCCGACCACGGCATTGCCCGCGCAATGGTAGAAAAACCGGCTTTAGCCCACGCCGTCAACACTTACAAGGGCGAACTCCGCAACCTTGCTCGCTTGCCCTATCAGGAGAAATAGCAATGGATTGGCAAAAAATTTACCGCTCGCGCATTGTCAGCGCAGAAGAAGCGATAAGTGTGATCAAATCAAATCAGCGCGTCTTCCTGACGGGTAACTGCTCTACGCCGCAGGTGCTCCTCAAGGCGCTGGTGAAGCGCGCCCCGGAACTGGAAAATGTGGAAATTGATCAAGCGCTCACCGTTGGGCCAGCCGAGTATGTTTCTCCTGAGATGGAAGGGCACCTGCGCGTCAACACCATGTTCATCAGCGCCAACATCCGCAAGGCTGTGCAAGAAGGGCGAGCCGACTTCACGCCGGTTTTCCTTTCTGAATTTCCGCTGCTCTTCAAAAACGGCATTTTGCCTTTGGATGTGGCGCTCGTTCACCTTTCGCCGCCTGATGAGCACGGCTTTTGCAGTTTTGGCGTGGAGGTTGGGCTTACCAAAACCCCGGCCGAGTCTTCCAAAATCATCATCGCCGAAATCAATGAGCAAATGCCGCGCACCTTGGGCGATTCTTTCATCCATGTCAGCCGATTGGACTACATTGTGCCCGTGAATTATCCAATCGCCGAGATGGTCATGGGTGCAAAGGGCGACCCGCAGGTGGTGGAAAAGATAGCCTCAAACATCGCCGACCTCATCCCCGACGGGGCGACAATGCAAATGGGCATCGGCGCAATCCCCGACGCGGTGCTCCGCTATTTGCACGACAAGAAAGACCTCGGCGTGCACACCGAACTTTTCTCGGATGGCGTGATGGATTTGGTGGAGCGCGGGGTGCTGACCGGCGCGCGCAAGACTTTGCACCGCGGCAAAATCATCGCCGGCTTCATCTTGGGCTCGCAAAAACTTTATGACTGGGTGGATAACAACCCGATGATTGAACTCCACCCGACCGAATACGTCAACGACCCGTTTGTGATTGCCCAAAACGAGCGGATGGTGGCGATAAATTCCGCGATTGAGGTTGACCTGACGGGGCAAGTGTGCGCCGACAGCATTGGGCCGAAACTTTACAGCGGCGTAGGTGGGCAGTTGGATTTCATCTACGGCGCTTCCCGTTCTAAAGGCGGGGTGCCCATCATTGCCCTGCCGAGCACGACCACCCTACGCGACGGCACGCGCGTCAGCCGCATTGTCGCCATGCTCAAGCGCGGCGCAGGCGTTGTTACCACGCGCAACCATGTCCGCTATGTGGTAACGGAATACGGCGTAGCCAACCTTTACGGCAAATCCATCCGCCAGCGCGCCCACGCGCTCATCAACATCGCACATCCCGATTTCCGCGACGAACTCCGCCATCAGGCGAAGGAACTGAATTACATCTGACAAAAGGAAAACCACAGATTCCACAGATGGGCACAGAGAACACAAAATTCTGTGTTTTCTGTGAGGTTTCTGTGTCTTCTGTGTTTTTTCTTCAATTGGTGTAAATCTGTGTCAATTGGTGGATAGGAACGCCAAGGCCGCCAAGGGCACGAAGGGCGCCAAGAGAAAATTCCTGAGTTTTCTGTGGCTTTTCTGTGTCTTCTGTGGTTTCCAGCGGCAGTTGAAACTGCACCTACTGCTTGCGAAGTCGCCCTACGGCGACTTTTGGAGAAGGGTGAGCCCCAAAAAGGCAGCACCCACCTTTGCGTAGGTAAAATTACAAACTCATGTTACGCACTTTAGCATCAACACATATGAGCGCCCTCACCTTACCCCCGCTGCGCGCCCCCTTTCCTCTCCCACTGGGAGAGGAAAGGGGGCTGAGCCGCCGCGAAGCAAGGCTCTGGGGGATAGGTGAGGGCGAAAAAGCCAAATGTGTACCAGTTTCATAGGACGAAATTGTTGCCTGTTAACCATCCATGCGTAACGTGAGTTACAAAGTTCCTGTGCTTTCTGTGTTTCTCCCCTTCCGAGAGGAAACAATGCGAACCAGACGCTCCAAAATCATCGCCACACTTGGCCCGGCGAGCATGAACGAAAGCGTGCTCATCGCTCTTTTGCAAGAAGGCGTGGACGTGGTGCGCCTCAATTTTTCGCACGGCACGCACGAACAGCATGCACAGGCAATTGAGCGCGTGCGCCGTCTGAGCAAGCGGCTCGGCAAGGCAACAGCCATTTTGCAGGATTTGCAGGGGCCACGAATCCGCGTCGGCAAGTTGCCCCAAGAGCCGCTTATGCTCAAGGAAGGCGAAACCGTCACGCTTTACCCTGAGCACCTGCCGCCGCCGCAGGATGCTCCAAAGCCCATCCCGATTGACTTTCCCCAGTTGCCCGAGGTGGTGAAGGTGGGGACGCGGATTTTGATGGACGACGGGCACTACGAATTGCGCGTTACGGCGGTGCGCGGCAATTTTGTGGAAGCAAAAGTGGTGCTCGGCGGCAAGTTGCTTTCGCACAAAGGTTTGAATTTCCCCGGCACGCCGCTGAACGTGCCCGCATTCACCGAAAAGGACGAAGCCGACCTCGCTTTTGGGTTGAAGCACGATGTTGACGCTGTGGCAGTTTCGTTTGTGCGCTCGGCGGATGATGTGGCACGCGTGCGCCAAGCCATTGCCCAAATTGCCCCCGAAAAGATTGACACGCCTATCATCGCCAAACTTGAGCGCCCCGAGGCGCTGGACAACCTGGACGAAATTTTGGAAGCGGCGGATGGGGTGATGGTGGCGCGCGGCGACCTCGGCGTTGAACTGCCGCCGCAGGATGTGCCAATCGCGCAAAAGCGCATCATTGCTGCCGCCAACCGCCGCGCCAAACTTGTTATCACCGCAACTCAAATGCTGGATTCTATGGTGAACAACCCCCGCCCCACGCGCGCCGAGGCTTCGGATGTGGCAAATGCCGTCTTTGATGGCAGCGACGCGCTCATGCTTTCTGCCGAGACTGCCGTCGGGCGCTATCCGGTGGAAGCGGTGCGGATGATGAGCGCGATCATCACTGAGGCCGAGCGCCACGGCAGCGAATGGGCGCATTTTGTCCTGCCTGCTGATGAGGGCGACCGCGATGACGCCCGCGCGCTGACCTTGGCGGCGCGCGAACTCGCCCACGACCGCGATGTTTCGGCGATTGCCGTTTTCACCCAAACCGGCAGAACTGCAACGCTGATGTCAAAGGCGCGGCCGCGCGTGCCCATCTTGGCATTCACGCCCGACGAGCACACCTACCGCCGCCTGAGTATGTATTGGGGCGTTTTCCCCCAGCAGGTGCCGTTTGCCAACACGGTTGAAACCATGCTCGCTCATGTGGAAGCAGCAATGCGCTCGGCCACGCTGATAAGCGAAGGGCAAAAAGTCGTACTGATTTCCGGCTTCCCGGTCGGCGCAATGCGCCCGCCAAATTTTGCTCTTTTGCACACTGTGGGCGAAAGGCCATAGCCCCGTTTGTGGCCTCGGTGGTTGTGAGCAGGCGCTTCATAGCACAGGGCTATTTTTTCAACGCCGCGAGTAACAGCAAAACCGCCCCTGCCACGCCTAAAATCAAACCTTGCGTAATCAACGGCCTGAAGGCAAGCCCTATGTAGAACTCTATTGTGTTGCCCAGCGCTGTGGCGGCCCAGGAGGGCAGGTTGGGGGGCGCAAAGTATGCAATTGTGAATTTGGCTATTGGCGATGCGGCGTAGCCTAACAGCACCATGCCGCCCGCGGTGAACAGCAAACTGCTCCCCGCGGCGAAGATGCGTCCGCTCCATGAGCGCCCCATCATCAACGAGCCCAAAAGCCAAAGCGCGACGGTTATCAATCCCGCAAGTGGCAGTTGGCGCTTGAAGTGATTGTATTCTTGCTTCAGGCGGATTAGTTGTTGGGGAGAAGTGCCGGTTTTAGCAAGCAGGTCTACCTGCTCGGGGATATTGGGAGAGCGAAGGGCGTTCCTCAGGCTTTGCTTGATGCTGTTCGCGCCTATGGCGGGTAAACACAGGGGCGCTTGCCGCCAGTTTTTCAAGAGCATGGCTTTGCCCCACGCCGCATTTTGCATTAGGTCGCAAGGTGGCACTTGGGCTAAAATCCAATCGGCTATGCGCGTGGAATTTGCGCTTAGGTTGCGCTTTATCGGGCGCAAATCGGCTATAAGGCGCGGCTGAGAATCGGGGGCGAGCCACCACGCTTCCCATTGGTCAATCAGGCTGTCGGTGGTGCTTTCCAAAAGCCGAGGGGGAAGCACGTAGTCCATTAGGGTTTTCCAACGCTTGTGGTCAAATTCGGCCAGCACGCGCCAAAGCCATACGGCCGAGTTGTTGCTCGGCAAAGTGCGGGCTTCTGATGCGGCAAAATCTTTGCCTGCGTCAGCGAGCGCATCGCGGTTGCTCAGCCAATACTGATGAACGGCGTTTTTGAGCGCAATGGGCGATTCCAGCGCCGCCGTGGTGTTCCATCCAATTGCGAGCAACGGCGCGATTAGGGCGACCGCGCTCAGGGTCAGAAAGCCCAAGAATTTCATCTTTGAGCCTCCGCTTTTGTTATGCTTGGTTCGGCGGGACTTGTGCTGGCAAGGTACATGCCGGCAAGGAGCATAGCCCCGCCGAGCACAAACCACACCGTCAACTGTTCTCCGAGGAAGAGGACGCTTATCAGCGTGCCGACCAACGGTTGGGCGAAGAAGGTGAGAGCCGCTGCGCCGGTCTCCAAATGCGTAAAGGCGTAATTCCACAAAAACATTGCGAGCGCGGTGGCAAAAATTGCCACGTAGAGCACGCCCCAAATTGTCCCCCAAGAAAGGTCAGCCCAGCGCACGCTGTCCAACTGCAAAAGCGCCAACGGGGCGACCACCGGCAGGCCGCCTGCCATTGATACCACGCTGACTTCCAGCGTGTCGTGCGTGCGCGTCAGCCAACGCACCAAGACCGAATACAGCGCCCAGCCGAGCGCCGCGGCGAGCAACGCCACATTTCCCCAAAAGACGGCGTCAAAGTGGGCGTGGGGCAAATCCATCACCACAAGCACGCCCAAGGTAGCCAGCACAAGCGCTACCGCCTGTCTGCGCGTCATCCGCTCGTGGAGCAAAAGCGCGCCGAACATCACCACAAACGCGGGTGTGGCAGTGGTGACCAGCGCGCCGTTGGCGGCGGTAGAAAGGTTGGTGCCCACAAACTGGATGCCCAAAGTAAAGCCAAAGCCCAGCGCGCCGACAGCCGCGGTTTTCAGCGCGGTGCGCCGGTCCATGCGAAAGCCGCCTTTCCAGAAAACAAACGGCAGAAGCAGGGCAATCGCCAGCGTGAACCGCACCGTCAGGAGCACAAACGGCGGCAGGACAGCCATCACTACTTTGATGGCAGGGAAGAGCCCACCCCAAAACGAAGATGCAAGTATGCCAGCCCAGATTGCGCGCGTCCGCAAGTTCATGGGGGGAATTGTACCGCGAGGCGTCAGGAAATTTGGGATTGGGTATTTGGTATCAGGGATTTTGGGAGAATTGGTGTATTGGGCGTAGGTGGGCGTCGGCGACGGCATGAAGGATTAAGCGCTCGCCGCTCGGCGTGCGGAGCACAATGCCCCCGTCGCGGCTCAAGCCGAGCAGGACACCGCGCGCTTCCCCCAATTGGACTTGCGCGCCGCGGTAGGCCAAGCGGGCTTCCCACGCGCGCAAAAATTCATCCGTGGGCAGGCGGGCGCGCCATTCCGCCATTGCCATGAGGATGCGGCGCAAAAGATGCCAGCGCGCTGGCTTCACGCCCAAATGCGCTTCCACGCTCCCTGCGGGGAAATCGGTGAGTTCGCGCGGCGGCACCGCTGAAGCCAAAACATTCACGCCTATTCCCACCACCAACGCCGTTGGCACATCCCCCGACCAAACCGCCTCGGCGAGCACGCCGCTCACCTTCTCGCCGCCGAGCAAAACATCGTTAGGCCATTTGATGCGAGGCTTTAGCCCCAAAGCCTCAAGCGCCGAGGCCACGCCAAGCGCTCCCCAAGCGGCAAAGCGCCCCATGACGGAGCGCTCCGCCTCGGTTGGGCGCACCACAACGCTAAAAGCCAGCGCGCTCCGCGGCGGCGTGAACCACCGCCTGCCGAAGCGCCCGCGCCCCTTTGTTTGCTCGTCGGCCACCACCAGTGACCAATCTGCCGCGCCTTCCTCAGCCCACTCTATCGCCACATCGTTGGTAGAGCCGGCGCTGGCGTAATAGAGCAAGCGCGGCACAGGCAATCCACCGAGCGCCGCTTTCAATCCGTCCGGTGGGGCTGTGGTTTGTGGTATCATGGCGACGATGCTCCTGCGAACTGGTGTGGATTTGGTGGAAGTAAGAAGGTTTGAGCGCGCGCTTGAAAGGCACGGCGAGCGCTTGTTGGCGCGCATTTTCACGCCACAGGAACGGGAGCAATGCGGGGGAAAGGTGCAGTCGTTGGCGGCGCGGTTTGCCGCAAAAGAGGCAGTTTCTAAGGCGTTGGGAACCGGAATTGGCAAAGTGGGCTGGCGCGAAATTGAGATCCTGACTTTGCCTAACGGCGAGCCGCAACTTGTGTTGCACGGTAAGGCCGCGCAACTTGCCCGTTCGCTTGGCTTGGAGGTTTGGTCGCTCAGCCTGAGCCACACTGCCGAGTGCGCGGTGGCGTTTGTGGCGTCCATTGGAGTGCAGGAGCGGCAATCTCAATTATAACCGTGGGCATAAATGCACCATTTCCACTGCAAGGCCGATTGTGTGCTAAACTTAAGCCCGCCGCGCCGTTAATAGTGCGGCGCGGTGTGTTCGCGAATTATCCAAATTAGGCTGTTTGACTGACGAAACGCTCATTTTCTCACCCGGAGAGCACGGAGGACACGGAGAAAATTCTCTGTGTTCCCTGTGTAAAAGTATAACTTAGGGGGTGTGATGGCGAGATTTGTCGGTCAAACAGCGAGTGAGGTGTTTGCCATGAAAGTCTCAGAATATCACAAGCAAGGCCTAAAAAACTGGGTGGATGAAAAGCCAGAAGGCTACGAGCGTTTGGGACAAGAAGCCCGCTCGGGCGTGCATCGGGTATCATTTTTTGCCCGAATCGCCGATGGGAAGTTGGCCGACGTCCGCTTCAACAGCAGTCGCCGTTGCCGAAAACTGCTCGCTTTGGCCGATTTGGCCGCCGAGAAATTGCGCGGTCAGCCTGCCGATGACTATTCTCTTGAGCCGGAGGAGTTGCTCAACTTTTTCGCGGAAGAGCGCAACAAGGAAACAATGCGGGCGCGGGTAGACCTTATCCTTCAGGCTTTGAAGAAGGTCGGTTAGCGCCAAATGCTCGCCAAGGTTCTCCGTTTGTTTTGGAATTACAGCGTAAGCGGCATAGAAAATTTACCCCGCCGTGGGCCTTCTATCATCGTTGCCAACCATTCCAGTTACCTTGATGCGCTATTTCTCTATGCTGTTGCCCCGCTCAAGCCCCGTTTTATGGTTTGGGAAGAGCACTACCGCCTTCCCGTGTTGGGTTGGCTTTACCGGCTGCTTGATGCCATTCCGGTTGATATTTGGAATGAAACGCCGACGCCGATAAGCCACAAGGCCTACCGCACTGCGCTTGCCCACTTGCGCGCAGGCGGGATTTTGGCCGTTTTCCCCGAGGGGGGACGCACGCCCGACGGCAAATTTCTGAAGTGGCGCTCTGGAGCGGCGCGTTTGGCACTTACTACCGGCGCGCCCATTGTGCCCGTAACGCTGAACGGCTTTTATGCCGCTTGGCCCTTCCACCGCCGACGCCCTCGCCGCGCGCGCCTTGAAATAATCGTCCATCCACCGGTAAAGGCTGAAGTGCCCAAAGGTGTGCCGCGCCGCGAGGCCGCTTTTCGCCTCACCCGCCGCGTGCGCGATATTGTCGCCTCTGCTTACCGCTTGCCTTCTGCCGAACACCTGCCGCCGCCGGAATGGCCTAATCCCTACCTGCGCAGCCCCATCACCCGTCGGGCTTTGGAGGATGACCAGCCGCAGTATGCTTCGTTGTATTCCGATGGGAATGCGGACGGCGTTGGGTAAATGTTCATTTGACCGGCGTGGTAGAATTTTATTGGAATGACGTTTCTCTTTCCCCACAGGAGTTTTGAGATGGAAAAAGGAGCGGTATATGTTGTCGGCCATGTAAACCCCGACACCGATTCTGTCGCCGCGGCTGTGGGGTATGCTTGGCTGCTGCGCGAGCGCGATGGGGTGAATGCAGTGGCGGCGCGCGCTGGCTCTCTAAACCCTCAAACCACTTGGGCGTTGGAACGGCTGGGAATTAAACCGCCCAAATTGCTGACCGACGCTTCGCCGCGCTTCGCCGCGGTTTCTCGTCGCTTGGATACGGTGACGCCCAACCAGCCCCTGCGCGACGCATGGGCTATTGCCAACCGCACCGGCGGCGTCGCGCCCGTGGTAAACGAAGACGGCACGCCCTATGGCCTGATTACCGGCCTTAGTTTGTTTGATTTTTTGGGCAGACTGGTTGGCCCAACACCAAACGGTGAAAACCAGCGCATTTGCGATTTTCTCGTGCGGCCTGCGGCCGAGGCTTGCGATACAACCGTGCCGCGTTTTCGCGCCGAAACACACATCCGCGACGCGCTCAACCGCATTTTGCGCGAAGAACACAATTTCTTCATCGTGGTGGACGACAAAGGCCGCTATCAGGGTGTATGCCGCCAGCGCGACCTGCTCAACCCGCCGCGCCTGAAGGTGGTTTTGGTTGACCACAACGAACCGGCGCAGGCCATCGGCGCACTGGAAGAGGCCGAATTGCTTGAGGTTTTAGACCACCACCGCCTCGGCAACCCGCACACCAAGACGCCCATCCGCTTTACTGTGGATGTGGTGGGTAGCACCAGCACTTTGGTTTCGGAGCGGATAGCGGAGGCGGGGTTGAGCGCGCCGCCTGAAATTGCCGGTTTGTTGCTCGCTGGTTTGCTTTCCGACACGCTGATTTTGACTTCACCCACCACCACCGAGCGCGACCGGCAAGCCGCGGAGCGCTTGGCGCGCTGGGCGTTCATCATGGGCGCTCCGCTTGAAGGCGAAACCATCCAGTCCTTTGGCGAAGCCTTGCTTTCGGCGGGTGCGGGGCTGGCCAGCCGCGACCCCGATGAGGTCGTCTCCACCGATTTGAAAGTTTACGAAGCGGGCGGCTATCATTTTGCCATTGCGCAAGCCGAGGTTACGAGTTTGGTGCAGTTGGATGAGCACCTAAAGGAAATTCAAGAGGCCTTAGAGCGCCTGCGCGAAAAGCGCGGGCTTGATTTTGCGATTTTGATGGTGACGGATGTGGTGCGCGGCTCCAGCCGCTTGGTGCTTGCCAACCCGCCTGAAGTGCTTGACGATATGCCCTACCCACGCCTGCCCGACGGCACGCGTTTGGCCGAAGGTGTGGTTTCGCGCAAAAAGCAGTTGCTGCCGGTGGTGCTGGGCTTGCTGGAATAAGGGAGATGCGTTTATGGCGTCTAAGCGTGAAAACGGGGAAGCGACGATGGAGAGACTGCAGATTCTCCCTCTGCCGAACACCAAGCACCCGGCAGGGGAATTAGGACCTTTTGACCTTGGGGAAGAAGGGCGCGTCCGGGTGAATTTGGCGCCTCTGACGGTCTTTGTCGGCCCTCAGGGGAGTGGCAAGTCGTTGCTGATGCAACTCCTGTTTTTGGGACGTGCATTTCCATATCTGGCCGCTCAGTTTGTGAGCCGGGAGGAGGAGGCCGACCCCTCCCGCCTGTTGAAGTCCCTTTTAGATAGGCTGCGTCGGGGGGAAGTGCAAGATAAACGCCGCGGTTTCAATTCGTTGGTGAAGCAGGGCGTTCAAATTCTCTACCAGCGGGACAAACCTTGGCGAGACTATGAAACGATGGGGTTCCGCGTGTACCAAACCCAGAATATGCCTCATTTAGAGAAATCGTTTTTGACATGGGTGCATGGCCTCACTGAAGAAATAGGGTGGCGCGAGCGATGGCTACGCCCTCTTCCGGCTTTGTTCATTCCTGCTGAGCGCACTTTCTATTCCCGTTTTCTGAACACTGCTCCCGATATTCTTCAGTCTCCCTCTTTACCTTTGACAATGCGTTCTTTTACCAGAACTCTAAATCTGGCAATGGAAACTTTTATTGGCTGGGATGACGGCAAGCCGGCTACGGCCGAGGCTCAGTGGGTGTGGAAACGGGCGTTTAAGGCGTTGGGAGGGGAGGCTTACCTTCCACCTCGTGGCCCCAAGGTGTGGAAATGGCGTTTGCCTGATGGCACCATCCACGATTTGGAAATGGCTTCTTCCGGGCAAATGGAGGCTTGGCCATTGGTTTTGGCTTCCATGTGCCTGCTGGAGTGGCGTAGGCACGGCCTTGCTGCAGAAGAGGCGGTAATTTATGTGGAAGAGCCGGAAGTCCATCTGCATCCGACCGCCCAGTTGGAAGTATTGCACATTTTGGCTTATTTGGTGAATCAAGGCATCCGTGTCGTCTTTACTACCCATTCTCCTCTGCTTTTGTTCTCGTTGAACGCCCTTTTGCGGGCTTCGGCGGTTAAAGGGAAAGATACGGCATTTGGAAAGAAACTGCGCCTTCCGCCAGAGGAGTCGCGCTTGCACCGCGAGCAAGTCGCTGTCTATGAAGTTGCCTTTGACGGTGTCCGCAAGTTGATGACAGAGGAAGGGGAAGTAAATGAAGACCGCTTGCGGGAAGCAGAATGGACGGTTTACAAGTATTTCAACAGCATTCAAGCGGTCTTAGAGGCATCGGAGGAGACAGCCTGATGCCCTGCACCGGAGTAAAGCCTTACGATCCGCGAGCCTTTTCTGGGGCCAGAAAGGCGCCGTGCCGCTTTCAAGAGAGCGGGGCTCGGTTTGTAATCGGCGGCGAGGACGTGGCTTGTTATTTGTTAGATGGTGGTTATTTTCGCCCTCAGGATCGTTGTCTCTGTCCTGCGAGCGGTGGTTCGGGTGCGCATCGCTGCGATGGTGTGCTCATCGGCTGCAATGGCGATGAGTGCTATGTGATCTTTCTGGATTTGAAAAAGGGCGCGGACGAAAATGCCGTTGAGCAGATTACCGATACGATTTGCTATTTTTGCCGTGATGAACCCGTAGGTTCTCGTCATCATGAGGTGTGGCCTGGGAAAGACAGGTTGAAGAAACATAAGGTAGTGGCGTTAGTGATGAACGATAAGCCGCCCCGTCGTGCAGTGCAGCAATGGAACGGCAAGAAAATTCACTGGCGAAGTGTGGGTCGCAAAAGAGTGTGGGCTTCGTTTGAAGAACTTTTGAGCGATATAGGGCCTGTGTAAAGGCTTTTGGAGGTTAGATATGTGGCATACTTACATCATTGCAGCATCACTTGAAGACGCTCTCAAAGCCCTCGCCGAGCACGGCGAGCGGGCGCGCATTGTGGCCGGGGCAACCGACCTGATGCTGGAACTTCAGCGCAATGTGCGCCCGAATGTGGAAGTATTGGTTGACACCACGCGCATCCCGGGCCTTGATGAAATCAGGCTTGAGGATGGGTGGGTGCGAATTGGGCCAAACGTGCTTCATAGCGAAGCCGAAATTTCGCCCGTTTTGCGGAAATATGGCTTTCCGCTGGCGCAGGCCAGTTGGGGCGTGGGCTCGCCGCAAATCCGCAACCGCGCCACCATCGCGGGCAACCTGGTCACCGCCTCCCCGGCTAACGACACCATCGTGCCGCTGATGGCGTTGGGCGCGCAGGTCACCTTGCGCTCGATGAGCGGCAAGCGCACCGTACCGCTGAGCGAATTTTACACTGGCGTGCGTCGCACCGTGATGCGCCCAGATGAAATGCTGACCGAGATTGCTTTCCCCGCGATGAAGCCCAACCAGCGCGGCGTTTTTCTCAAAATGGGCTTGCGGAAGGCGCAGGTGATTTCGGTGGTCAGCGCCGCTGCGGTGCTCACCCTTGAGGATGGTGTGGTGCAGGATGCCAAAATCACCTTGGGCGCGGTAGCACCCACCATCATCCGCGCGCCCGAGGCCGAGGCTTATTTGAAGGGTAAAACTTTGGATGAAGCCGTTGCCGCCGAAGCCGGAAGGTTGGCCTCAGAAGCCGCTCGCCCGATTGACGACCTGCGTGCTTCCGCCGATTACCGTCGCCGCATGGTGGCCGTGTTGGTCAAGCGCGCACTGCTGCGCATTGCCGAAGGGCGCGAGGCTGAAGATTTCCCTGAGCGCCCGCCGCTATTGTGGGGCAAAGCCCGCCCCAAGCCCAACCCATTGCCCGAAACGGTGGTGCTCACCGAAGAGACGCCTATCCGTTTCCGCGTGAACGGCCGTGAGGTGAGCGTAAAGGGTGCTTTTCGCAAAAGCCTGCTGCGGATGCTACGCGAAGAAGTCGGCTTTACCGGCCCGAAGGAGGCCTGCGGTGAAGGCGAGTGCGGTGCGTGCGAGGTGTTTATAGACGGGGTGGCCGCGCTCAGTTGTATGATTCCCGCACCAGCGGCCTATGGCCGCGATATTGTCACCGTTGAAGGCTTGGCTCAAGACGATGCCTTGCACCCCGTCCAGCAGGCGTTTGTGGAAGCCGGAGCGGTGCAATGTGGTTTCTGCACCCCCGGCTTTGTGATGACTACCGTGAAATTGCTGGAAGAATTTCCGCATCCCGACCGTGAGACGATTCAGAATGCGCTCACGGGCAACCTCTGCCGCTGCACCGGTTACTACAAGATAGTGCGCGCGGTTGAAAAGGCCGCCGCGGCGTTAGAGAAGACAGTTTAGGCCTAAGCACTTTTAGGAGCCGATATGGGCATGTATTCCTCCTCCGGACGCCCGGAAATGCCTTCGTTTGCCAAGCGCACGATGGGGCATCCCATTTGGGGCGCTTTGGGGATAATGTTGGCGGTTTTGTTGCCAATTTTGGCGTATGCCGCGGCGCGCCTCACCCTTGCTTACCCCAAGGCTGTGGAATGGCTTGGATTGTCGGCGTCCGCCTACCGCCCGTTGCCCAAAATCGGCATTCCGCAAGGGGCATTGTGGCTCACGATCGGCTATGCGGCGTTATTTTATGCTTTGTACGCGCTGGTTTACGCCTTGCTCTATGCCGCATTGCGCGTGACGCCTTACACGCCGCTTGACGTCAAGCGTCCGCTCAGGCGCAAACGCAGGCTCAGCCCCGATACCGGCGTGAGGGTGTTGGGCGCGCTTGGCGTTCTCATTGCATTGGTGGGAAGTGTTTGGCTGGTGCGGCTGGACATCTCCCACGGGTGGGTTGCCATCCCGCCGGGATGGCTTATGCCCGGCCCGGTTCCTTTAGCCGGCGTTTATTTCTTGCTCTTTTTGGTGCTGCTGGCAATTCTATGGACTTTGGCGGCGGTTATTGCTTGGCTGTTCAACGCCGCTCGCCCTCCGCGTGAAGATACCGAATACTAACCCCATCGGTGAGGTTCAAAATGGAAGTTCTTGGACGTTCCCTTAAGCGAATTGACGCAAAAGATAAAGTCACCGGCAAAGCCCTTTTCCCTGCCGATATTGACCTGCCGAACATGGCTTACATGAAAATTTTGTTCGCCGGAAGGCCGCACGCGCGCATTTTGAGCATTGACACTTCTGCCGCGGAGGCGCTCCCCGGCGTGTTAGGCGTGTTTACCGCCAAAGACGTGCCCAACAACGAATACGGTCTGATGGAGCCCGACCAGCCGGTGCTCTGCGGCCCCGGCTCCAACAAGCCCTACGCCGACCGGGTGCGCTTCGTGGGCGACCAGGTCGCGGTGGTGGTGGCCGAAACCGAGGAAATCGCGGCCCGCGCCCGCGACCTCATCCAAGTGGAATACGAAGACCTGCCGGTGGTGACCGACCCGCGCGAGGCCATGCAGCCCGACGCGCCGCTGCTGCACCCCGAACTCGGCACCAACATTTTCACCCACGACCGCATCCGCAAGGGCGATGTGGAAGCCGCCTTCGCTCAAGCCGATGTCATCGTGGAAGCCGAATACCACACGCCCATGCAGGAGCACGCTTACCTCCAGCCCGAAGCGGGCGTGGCTTTCATTGATGAGGAAGGCCGCATCGCGATTTACGTGGCCGGGCAGTGGACGCATGAAGACCGCGAGCAGATTGCCCACGCGCTGCAACTGCCCGAAGACCAAATCCGGGTGATTTATCCGGCTATCGGCGGCGCGTTCGGCGGGCGGGAGGATATGTCGGTGCAAATCGTGCTCGCCTTAGCCGTTTGGCGGCTGCACCAGCGCGGCATCGTTCGCCCCGTCAAAATCATCTGGAGCCGCGAAGAATCCATCATCGGCCATCACAAGCGCCACCAGTACTTCATGCGCGCCAAATGGGGAGCGACCAAAGAGGGCAAGGTCATTGCCGCACAGGTGGAACTGATTGCCGATGGCGGCGCGTACTGGTACACCAGCAACAAGGTGCTGGGCAACGCGGTGATTACCTGCACCGGCCCCTACGAAATCCCCAATGTGTGGGTGGACGGCTACGCGGTTTACACCAACAACATCCCGGCGGGCGCGTTCCGCGGCTTCGGCGGGCCTCAGGGCAACTTCGTGGCCGAAATGCAGATGAACAAACTCGCCGAGGCCTTGGGCATGGATCCGGTGGAATTCCGCCTGCGCAATGTGCTGCGGGAAGGCAGCCTGATGTCGGTGGGTACGCCGGTGCCGCCGGGGGTGAGCATTGCGCAGGTCATTGAGGAAACCGCCAAAGCCGCAGGCTGGCGCAAGGGGCCTGAGGGCTGGTATCGCCCCGAAGACGCGGATGATACGATTTGGCCGCATTGGAACGGCCTGCCCAAGCCGCACATCAAGCGCGGCATCGGCTTTGCCGCGGGCTTCAAGAACGTGGGCTTTTCTTTCGGCTATCCTGAGAACAGTTGGGCGAAGGTGAAACTGGAGGGTGGTGAAGAAATTGAGCGCGCGGTGGTCTACATTGCTGGCGCGGAGGTCGGCCAAGGGCATCACACCGCCATGCTGCAAATCGCGGCCGAAACTTTGGGCATTGCCCCTGAAAAGGTGGAAATGCGCGTCTCCGACACCGCGTTCACCGAAAGTTCGGGCAGTGCGTCGGCTTCCCGCCTGACGTTTATGGCCGGGCACGCGGTGAAGGGCGCGGCTGAGCGCGCGCTGTGGCGCTGGCAGGCGGGCGAGCGCCCGGTTTCCGTGGAGTTTACCTACAAAGCCCCGCCCACCACGCCCTTCGACGAAGTTACCGGCTTCGCGGAGCCCAACTTCGCTTACGGCTACGTTGCGGCGGCTGTTGCGTTAGAAGTGGACACCGAAACCGGCGAGGTGCGGGTGGTGGATGTGATTTTGGGCAACGACGTTGGCCGCGCGGTCAACCCCCAGCAGGTGGAAGGCCAAATTGAGGGCGGCGTGGTGCAGGCCCTGGGCTGGACGCTGATTGAGAATTTCATCCAGCAGGATGGCTACGTGGTCACTGACCGGCTTTCCACTTACCTCATCCCCACGGTGAAGGACGTGCCGGTGCGGGTGCGCCCGCTGATTTTGGAATACGCTGACCCGCGCGGCCCCTACGGTGCGCGCGGCATGGGCGAAATGCCCTTCCTGCCGGTTGCCCCCGCGGTGATGCACGCCATGCGCCACGCGGTGGGCGTGTGGTATCACGACTTCCCGCTGACCGGCGAGCGGGTGCTGGCCGGGCTGGAAAAAGCCGCGGCTTAGCCGCAATGCCTTGTGTGCAACAAAAACAGCCGCTTTGGGTGAGCGGCTGTTTTTGTTTGGATGTTGTGCTTTGCTGCCTTATGGCGACGGAGTGCCAGTTGAAGCCGGCGTGTTGCCCGCTTGGGCTTTTGCCCCACCTGCTTGGACGGCCATGTACCATTTGTTTATCCGGTTGAATCGGTCGCTGATGTCAAACACCGGGCCGAGTTGCACGCCGCCTACGCGTTTGTCAACTGCGTAGGTGTAAACCGGATAGAACAAGGGCAGGGCGGGCAGTTCTTCTTCAAAGATTACCTGAAAGTTGTAGTACAGTTTTTGGCGTTTTATGATGTCGGGGGTGATGCGCGCCTGTTCAAGGTATTCGCTGGCGCGCCGATTATCCCACATTGCGTAGTTTTGCCCGTTGGTGACTTGAGTTTGATGCCAGAAGGGGTAAGGGTCGGGATCTGGCGAACGGGTGAGGTCTATGTCAACCAGTGCGGCTTGGTAGGTGCGCGGTTCCAGATAGTCGGTTATCAGTTTTTCGTAAGGAACGGCCTTGAGGGTGGCCTTTACGCCCAAAGCGCTCCAGTCCCGTTGGATTTCTTTGGCGAGCGCGGCGTGTATCTCATCGTCCGGGTAAACCAGTTCAAAGGCAAGCGGTTTTCCGCCTTTTTCGCGCACGTCCCCGCCGCCCGCCGGTATCACAAATTTGTCTTTTTTGAGTATGCTTATGGCGCGGTCGGGGTCGTATGGGATGGGTTTTAGTTTGTTGTAGTAAGCCCATGTTCCCGGGAATATCGGGCCGGTTGCAATCATCGCTTGCCCGTTCAAAACGTGGTCTATCATCCACTGCCGGTTTAGGCCTAAGTAAAGGGCTTTGCGGACGTTTTTGTCTTTGAAAAACGGCACTTCTTGGTTGCCAAGGTTGAGGTAAATCAGCGTCATGCGCGGCAACCGAGCGGTGTAAAAGTTGAGCGCCGGTTCGGCGAGTGCCGGTTTCAGGATGTCGTTGGTGATGCGTTGAATGCCGAGCACTTCGCCGTCTTTGTAGGCTTGCAGGGCTTGCTCGGGGGTGTCGTAGTAGCGGAAAACAACGCGCTCAATGAAAGGATGGCCTTCGTAGTAGCCCTTGAAAGCCTTGAGCGCCACCCCCGTTATTTTGCCGTCTTTCACAACCAGCGAGTCAAACTGGTATGGCCCGCATCCGATCGGCTGTAGGTTTTTGGGTGAGTTTATTATTTCCGATGGTGGGACGTCCTTCCACACGTGTTTGGGCAAAATACCAAAAGTCAGGTAGTCCAAAAAAGGCGCATAGGGCTCAGGTAGCCGAATTTGGAAGGTGTAGTCGTTGAATTTTTTGACTTTGACGCTTTTCCAGAGTGAACGTATTGCCGGTGGGAGGGGGAGCGCGTCGCTGCGCATGAGTTCAATGGTGAACAGCACGTCGTCCGCTGTGACTGGCTTGCCGTCGTGCCATTTGGCATTTTTGCGGATGGCGAAGTTGTAGACTGCGCCGTCGGCTGAAATTCCCCAAGATTCGGCCAGAGATGGCTGCGGAAGGCCGCGCGCGTCAAACCGCACTAAGCCGCAGTTCAGCACTCGGTCTACGTCGCGGTCAACCTGATTTCCGCCGTCAAGCAGGGGGTTGAGGCGGCTTAAATGACCGATTAGCGCTTCGGTATAGACCCCTCCGCGCTTTGGCACTGGCCCTGAGTTTACCGTGTTAGGTGCCGTGGCTGGCTTTTGCCCCCAAAGTAACACGCCAATAGCAACGACCGCCACAACCGCGAGCAGTATTTGCCAGCGGAAGCGGCGGAGAAAGCCTCCATTTGCCATTGGTTACCCGGCCTGTTTGGTGACTATGACCGCCGCTATTGTGAGCAAGAAGAAGATGATGCTGATGACGATGGTGAGGTAGAAAAAGGTTTTTTCCAGACCGCGGCGGGCACTGAACACCGCCCCCATGTCCGAGCCAGTAAGGCCGCCCAGACCGGCGCCTTTGCTTTGCAAAACCACAATCGTTATCAGAGCGATTGAGGTGATTATCAGTGCAATGTCCAGATAGGTTTCCAAAACGGCCTCCAGACGAAAGGATTGCCCCTTGGGGCGAGCGCCCCGATTATACTCGCCCGCGCGGGAATCGTCAAACCAAGCGGGCATGGTGAATCAGGGATGCAAAGGATGTCAAGTGTAACGCAAAGACGCAAAGGAAACAAAGAAAGAAAAAACCACAGATTACACAGATTAGCACAGATTTTTTTCTGTGTTCTCTGTAAACTTCTGTGTCCTCTGTGGTTTTCTTTCAATCGGTGTAAACCTGTGAGATCTGTGGAAGTTTTTCTGCGAAATCTGCGGAATCTGTGGTTTCAGACAACCAATCGGTGTAAATCTGTGTCAATCGGTGGATAGGGACGCCAAGGGCACAAAGGACGCCAAGGGTAAAACAAACCACAGATTACACAGATTAGCACAGATTTTTTTCTGTGTTCTCTGTAAATTTCTGTGTCCTCTGTGGTTTTCTTTCAATCGGTGTAAACCTGTGAGATCTGTGGAAGTTTTTCTGCGAAATCTGCGGAATCTGTGGTTTCAGACAACCAATCGGTGTAAATCTGTGTCAATCGGTGGATAGTAACGCCAAGGACGCCAAGGGCACAAAGGACGCCAAGGATAAAAACCACAGATTACACAGATTAGCACAGATTTTTTCTGCGAAATCTGCGGTTTCAACCGTTCAATCGCGGAGAGGATGTCAAGCACTACGAGAAGCCTTTATTACCCAAGCCGAGGAGATTGGGCCGCGCAACGGTTTTCCAGCCAAAGATGGCTCAAAATTCCGAGCGCCGAGGCCAGCACAACCGAAGCCCAAAGTGCGCTTGCACCGCGTCCGAGTAAAACTGCTAAGCCAATGGCAATGAGACCGGCAAGCGTGAACACCGGCCAACGCCCATAAAACTGCCCGCGCGAAAGACGACAGGCCGCGCCCGCAATTGCCGCAAATGCCAGAGCCGCAAGCAGCGCAATCCACCCAGCCAAATGCACCGTTGGGCTACCCGGCAAACACGAAAACAGCCGGTAAACCCGCTCCCATGCCCACAAGCCCACCCACACAACGAGAAAAACTGTCGTTAGGTAGGCAAGCGAAAGAAAAAGGGCGAGGAGCGGCCTTTTCATGGTCAACTCTCCTGAGGTTGTTTTGGGAAAGAGCCTGTCACAAAATGCTCATTTTCTTACAGGCAAAAAGCAGCGGCGTTTAGGCTTCGTTTTACCGCAAAGGTGCCTGCAAATTAGCAAACTCAGGGCATTCGGCATACACGCCGCGATATTCCGGTGGCAGCAGGTCGGCAATGCGGCACATCACAAAATCAATGTACCGCCGGCGCGCCGCCCGCCGCTCTGCTCCTTTAGGCGGCAAGGGGGGCAATGTGAACGGTTTGCCTACCCGAATCACCACTTCAGGCCGTTTAAAGCGCAAAGCATCGCGCAAATGGGCGTCGGAAGTGCCCGTGAGGCCAACCGGCACTATCGGGATGCTGCCGAGCCTATCCAGCACCTGCACAAGGCCAGCCCAGCCGCGCCGCAGACCGGGCACGTGCGAGCGCCCGCCCTCGGGGGCAATCAAAAGGGGCTTGCCGGCGCGCAATACGGCTTCCATCGCGCTCAAAACCCGCCTGTCAACCTCATGGCGGCGCACTGGCAAAGCGCCGTAAAGTTTCACCAAGCGCGCTTGCCAAGGCCGGAAAAACACATCCAGCGCCGCCACCGCTTCCGGCGGCTTAGGCCAAAAGGCGGCCAGCAAGGGCGGCTCTAAAATGGAAACATGGTTGTACGCAATCACATATGCACCGCTCTTTGGGATGTTTTCCCAACCAACGCGCCTAACACGCAAAAGCACGCGTGCCAGCGCCCTAAACGCCCCCAACAACAAAACGCGGTTCAAGCGCACATGCAACGGGACCGAGTAGGGCTTAGTCGGTGCGTCTGACATATCCCCTAACAAGCGCGAGTGCCCGTTGGAAGACTTGCTCGGCGTTCAACTCGCTGGAATCCAACACAATTGCGTCTTGCGCCGGACGCAGCGGGGCAACCGCGCGGCCGTGGTCTAAGCGGTCGCGCTCGCGGACGGCCTCCAAGATGTGTTCAAACGAAGCCTGCTCGCCGCGCCCCAGCCTCTGCAAGTAACGGCGGCGCGCTCTTTCTTCGGGCGAAGCATCAAGGTAAATTTTCAAATCGGCGTCAGGCATCACCACCGTGCCAATATCGCGCCCCACCATCACAACCCTCCCCCGCTCGCCAATTTCCCGCTGTTTGCGCGTCAGCACCTCCCGCACGCCCGGGTGCGAGGCCACAACCGAAACTATCGCATCAACTTCAGGGCGACGGATTTCCCAAGTTACATCCTCGCCGTTCAAAAGGACATCGTAATCCCGCCCGTCGTCTTTGCTCGGTGGGCGGACGTCAATTTGCAAATTTGCGGCAAGGTCGGTCAGGCGGTCGGCGTCCTCTGCCGGAATGTGACGCCGCAAGGCCGCCAAAGCCACAGCGCGATACATGACGCCTGTATCAAAATAAAGGTAGCCGAGCGCTGCGGCAAGGCGCTTCCCCAAAGTAGACTTTCCCGAAGCCGCAGGGCCGTCAATCGCTATGCGGAGGGGGCTTCCCATAAACTGCTCCTTATTGTGGGGCATCATTTTTTCGCCCCAGCAAACAAATCGTTCCTAATCCACAAAACATCCGAGCGGCTTTCAAGCGTGCTCTGCCTGAAAGCAAGCCATTTCAATGCCTCGCGCAGGTTTGCAAATGGAAAAACTGTGCGCGCCGTGACGCGAAAATCTTGCCCTGTGTAGGCCGCGCCTTTAGGCGGCTGGGCATTGCGAGCGGTTATGGCCGCTTCGGGTTTGGCGCGGGGCGGGGGGAAAATGGCGGCTTTGTAGGAGTGAAGGCTGTGAAAATCCCACGCCAAAGCCGGGGAATTGGTGAGGTCTAAGAGGGTGAGTGTATCAGCGTGGCCGTGAACCCAATTGCCAAAATCGGCCACAGTGCGCTGAAGCAGGTGCACATTGGGCGAAGCGGGCTCGCCGTACCAAAATTCCCGGGGGCGAGGGGCATAAGCCGCGCGGTACAAAGCACTCAGGTTCAGCACCAAAACAAAGATCGTTGCGCCCCACGCAAAGCCAGATAGCGCCTCGTCAAGCGTCCAGCCCCACGCGAGCAATGCCGTAGCGGCCAGCATAAGCAGAAAGGTGAGGGCGATAAGCACCAACCTCGCAGTTGCTACCTTAGAGCCAGCAATGGAATTGGCAAACCCGAAGGTGTTTAGCAACACAAAACTAAAAAGCAAGAATATGAGCACGGCATGTACCGAAGCCGCGGTGCTCGGTTTGGGCAAACGAGACAACGCCCACGCGGCAACAAGCCACAAGGTCGGAAGAACCCATGCCAAGAACGCCACGGGGCGCAGCGGATACACAAACAGCGCTACCAAGGCCGCGGCCAAAAAGATAAGCATTCCCCTCAGCCAACGGCTGTGGGCGGGCAATTCGGTAGATTGGGCGCGCCAAGCCAAAAACAAACCGACCAAGGCCGCTCCTACCGCCAACGGCGAATAGGCCAGCAAAATGAAAACGGCTTCAAACGCCGAAACCGAATCCGCTCCCCTGCCAACCGAAACAAAACCTACAAGGCTGTTGAGCGCCGCCCCCAACACCCCCGGCGACCAGTAAAACAGCGTACCGATGAGCGCCAACGCCCAAAAACCCCCTTCAACCACCCGCTTGGAAAGCCTTGGCATCCGTAAGCGCACCCCACCAAATGCCCATCCAAGCAAGGCGGCAATCAAAAGCACCAGCATGCCGAACCAAAACGAAGGGCCAAAGAGAACGGCCAACACTCCCAAAGGCAAAGCGTATTCCCAGCGGTTATCTGCCGCAAGCAAAAATGCCCCCATTCCAAGCAACAGAGCCGGTATTGGGCTGTTTGCCACCCGCGAAAGGGCTACCAATCCCGGGTCAAAAGCGAGGGCGCAGGCGAAGAGCAACGCGGCAGGCCGCCCCAAGCGGCGGCGAAGAGGCCAAGCAAGCAAGGGAAGCAAGCCACCGGCGAGGGCAGGTATCAAGCGCGCCATAGCGTCGGTGCGGCCTAACAGAAAAAAAACTAACGAGGTAAAAGCCGCCAAAGCAGGCTGAGAGCCAAAAGCAGGATGAGCGCGCTTGGCTGCTTCTAACGCGGTTAGGGCTAATTTCGCTTCCTGTGCGCTGAGCGGTGCATTCCCAAGCGCGGCAAGGCGCACAGCCAAAGCCGCCAACACTATCATGCCGTAAAGCAACCGCTCGCCTTGTGGAGAAAGCCTTTCCATAAAACCTCGCATCTCAAAGTGCTTGCTCACCACTTTGCAAGCCCAAGGGGCCCGCTTCTACCAAGCCGTGGCTGTAGGCACAGCGCAATTATAACAGCCCCCAAGGGCCAGCGAAGTATCGTTTCAACCACTGCTGTTTGCCTCCCTCCACCACCTGCAGGGGTGGATACCCGCCCTTGAAGTAATCCACAAGTGATGCAGTGGCTTTTCGCCCTCACCTTACCCCCGCTGCTGAGCCGCCGCGAAGCAAGGCTCTGGGGGAGTGGTGAGGGCGAGCAAGGTGTAATGTTGTTTCATGGCATAGCAGAGTTATTGAACTATTACTTGTCAACCTTGTTTTCGGCGCAAGGTAGGTAGTTGCCATTGAAGCCTCTATGGAAGATGGCTTCGCGGCCTATAGCGGCTTGCCATGACATGAAAAACGAGCACTTCTACGGGCGACTGCGTAAGTTCTATCAACAAGCAGTTACAGCCATGTTCCTTCGTCCTCCGAACGGTGGATAATAGCCGAGAGTTACGGTATGATAACCAAAACTCAAAAACTTCGTCTTAAATGCAAAGAGCATCTGCACTATGAAACATGTTTTCCCAAATTGTCAGCGAGTACCTGCCCACGGCGTAGTTGGCATGGCGCTGGTAGCGGTTGCATGGCCGCTTAACTGGCTGTTGCCGGGGTTGCGAACTCACCTCCTCTTCTTCCCACTGTGGCTCGGCTACGCGCTCGTCGTTGACGCGTTGACTTTTTGCCGCGCGGGCACTTCACTTTTCACAAAGTCGCATCGCAAATACGCCGAACTTTTCCTCATCTCGGCGCCTGCGTGGTGGCTTTTTGAGGCGCTAAACCTCCGCACGCAAAATTGGCACTATGTGGGGAGGGAATTTTTTACAAACACGCAGTACGCGCTCCTCGCCACACTGAGTTTTAGCACCGTGATGCCCGCGGTGTTCGGCACGGCCAGTTTGATGGCAACTTTTGAATGGGTAAAACGCTTCAAAGGTAAATGGCTTTTGAAGCCGAGCAAGAATCTCGCGCTGGGCGCTTTCCTTTCCGGATGGCTGATGCTCGGCTTGCTGCTTGGATTTCCGCGTTATTTCTACCCTTTCCTCTGGCTTTCGCTCTACTTCATCATTGAGCCTCTGAACATTTGGCTGAAGAACCGGCATTTGCTGGAATGCACCCAAACCGGCGATTGGCGCCCAATTGCCGCCCTGTGGAGCGGAGTGCTGGTAACAGCCTTTTTCTGGGAATTCTGGAACTACCATTCCTACCCAAAATGGGTTTACAACGTGCCGTTCGTTGGGTGTTGCCACATTTTTGAAATGCCATTGCTCGGTTATTTGGGGTATCTGCCATTTTCGTTGGAACTCTACGCACTGTACCACTTCGTGGTTGGCGCTTTGGGGAGGAAGAGGGAAACTTTTTTGACTAGTACCCTCTGCCCCAAGGAAGATAGATGACCTTGGCAAGCCCCAAAGGCCGCGTAAGGCCTTATATGTTGCCGATTGACTTTCCTCATCCTTTGACCTATACTCAAAATAAAGCAAGTGCGGTTGCGGCGGTGCTGCGTCGCCATCCGAAATAACCCCTGAATGTAAGCAGGAGGATAAAATGGCATCTAATCCCTCGCCTGAAGAATTCACACCGACAGCCGAAGATACTTTTGTCAATGCCAAGGGTGAACGTGTACCCGATCATGGTATGAATGCCATAGACCCTATAGAAGCGCTGCCGGAAGATGAGGATGGAGAAGACGGCGGTATGCAAGCGGTCACGCCGTTTGAGGGGAAAGACTTGAGTGAAGATAGCCACGAACCTCAAGCCCCCCCGCCGCTGCCAAGCGCGGATTCAACGCGCGGCGCTCCGCTTTTCTCTACCGATGCTTCCCTTCCCCCCGGGCCGGAACGAACCAGCACCCCACCGCCTCTGCCCGACACTGAACCCACCCCCAACCCCGTCGTGGTGACAAAACTGGTTTCAATGCAGGAAATGGAAAGGCTTTGGAAGCGCATCGGCGAGATTGAAGGTTTGATAAAGGAAAAAGTCAACAACCTTGACATAGCGCGGGAAATGTTTGACGAATTGAAGGCCGCCCGCGCTTATCTGATGGCAGGGCGCGAGCACTACGAAGAAGCAAAGCGCTATGTGGACGAAGTAGAATACCGTATCAAATTGCTCCAACGGGTTCAAGAAGCCTCGCGCACGGTTGGATGGCGACTTTTTTGGTATGAAATCGCGGCGCTTGTACTGCTGACCGCCGGGTTGTTCGGCCTGCCTTACCTTATCCACAAGTATGCCCATCTGCTTGGATACAAGGAAACGGCTAACGCAGCGCTGGAGAGCGTGCTTTGGCTGGTAAACGGGGTGAAAAGCACGTTGTGGGGCGGCCTTGGCGGGGTGACGGGAGCGCTTTACGCCCTGTGGAGGCATGTGGCGCGCGATCAAGATTTTGACCCCCAGTACCGAATGTGGTACTACACCAACCCCATCATGGGCGTGGTGCTGGGCGCTTTCATCTACCTTGTGATGGAGGCTGGCATAATTTCCATGACTTCCGTTCAGCAGAGCGGTAGCATCGCCGCGGCCCCCATTTTCGTACTGGCTTGGCTTTCCGGCTTCCAGCAAAATGTGGCTTACGATATTGTGCGCCGCTTGCTCAAGGTTTTTCAAGTTGGTGAAAGCGGCAAATCCAAGTCTGGCCTCAAGGGCACAAGCGGCAAACCGGCATCGTCGTAAAACTCCTTACAACCCGGACAGAAATTCAAAAAACAACAGGCCGAGGCACACAATCCCCGGCCTGTTGTTTTTCGTCTTGCAGAGATGGTGGGGTACTGATGTCCCGTTCAGCCTCCCATGTTTTCGGAACTGCTCACTTTGCTCATAACCTTGCGCTTCAGGCGCAAACCGGCGGAACGCACTTTTGCCCACAGCCGATAGCGCTCCGGGCTGATTTCAGGCCGCTCGGGCAACGGACCTGTCCATTGCGCTAAGAGAGCGCCCCAAGTTAGACCGCCGCCAAAGCCGACAAAGACCACATAATCCCCCGGCCTAAGCCGCCCGCTGTTTGCCGCTTCGGTTGCCGCTATTGGTATTGAAGCCGTGGAGGTGTTGCCGTATTTGTCCAAATTCACCACGAATTTGTCCATCGGCAGTTTTAGTTTTTTGGCGGCCACCTCAAGAATGCGCACATTGGCCTGATGGGGGATGATCAAATTCACTTTTTCCAGCGGGAAACCGGCTTTATCCAAAACTTCGGTGACCCCTTCGGCCATCACCCTCGTCGCAAAGCGGAAAACAGGGCGGCCTTCCATGTGCACGTAATGGAGCCCGTGCGCCACGGTATCTGCCGAAGTGGGCAATTTACTGCCGCCGGCGGGCAACATGAGCACATCCGCTCCTGAGCCGTCGGCGTGCATGATGGCGTCTATCACGCCGCCCGGCTCGTCTGAGGCCTGAAGCACAAATGCGCCAGCACCATCTCCAAAGAGGACGCAGGTGTTACGGTCTTGCCAGTTCACAATTCGCGAAAGCGTTTCTGCCCCAATCACCAAGGCAGTGTTGATATTGCCGGTGCGGATGGCCTGCGCCGCCATGTTGAGGGCGTAGATGAAGCCTGTGCAGGCTGCGGAAAGGTCAAATGCCCCGGCCTTTGTAGCGCCTATCATATCCTGCACCAAACAAGCCGTTGCGGGGAAAATGTGCTCAGGCGAGGAAGAAGCCACGATTATCAAATCAACATCCGGCGGGCGAACGCCAGCCACTTTCAGGGCTTCAACCGCGGCGTCAGCGGCTAATGTGGCCGTGCTTTCATCCGGGGCGGCAATGCGTCGTTCGCGAATGCCGGTGCGCGTCCTTATCCATTCATCGCTGGTATCCACCATTTTGGCAAGGTCGTCGTTTGTCATCACGTGCTCAGGAACGGCCATGCCCCAGCCGGTTATGTGCGCATAACGGCTCATGGGTTTTCTCCTTTCCAACACCGCCAACTCACAAGCAAAAGCGCGAAGGGCGGGCAAACTTTCAGTTTTTGCGGCTATTCGTTGAACTTAGCCAGAATTATGGTGCCGTTATGGCCGCCAAAGCCAAATGAGTTTGACAAAGCATATTGCACGTCGGCACGGCGGGCTTCGTTGGGAACGTAGTCCAAATCACACTCAGGATCAGGAGTCTCGTAGTTTATTGTGGGCGGAAGGATGCCATCACGAATTGCAAGGGCGGTGAACATAGCCTCTAACGCCCCTGCACCTCCCAGCAAATGGCCGGTCATGGATTTTGTGGAAGAAACCGGGATTTCGTAGGCGTGTTCGCCAAATACCGCTTTTATGGCTGCGGTCTCGCTTTTATCGTTCAAGCGCGTGCTCGTTCCGTGAGCGTTGATGTAATCTATCTGTTCGGGTTTTAGGCCGGCGCTGGCTAAAGCATTGCGCATACACAGCGCGGCGCCACTTCCATCGGGGTCGGGTGCGGTAATGTGGAAGGCGTCGTTGGTAACGCCGTAACCCACCACTTCGGCGATGATGTTCGCTCCGCGTGCCTTAGCGTGCTCCAAAGTTTCTAAAGCCAAAAAGGTAGCGCCTTCGCCCATTACGAAACCATCACGGTTGGCATCAAAGGGACGCGAGGCTTTTTGAGGCGCGTCGTTGCGCTTTGAGAGCGCGGTCATCACTTCCAAGCCAGCCATCGCCAGCGGGGTTACCACCGCGTCAGCCCCGCCGACCAGCATCGCGTCGGCATCGCCGCGGCGGATAACCTGAAAGGCCTCGCCAATGGCGTTTGTGCCGCTGGCGCACGCGGCTACAACTGCAAAGTTGGGCCCGCGCAGGCCAAATTCAATGGCAATGAGGCCGGGGGCGGTGTCGGCAAGCATCATGGGAACTAAAAAAGGGCTCACGCGGCTGGGACCGCGTTTGTCGTAAACGCGCACTTCACGTTCAAAGGTACTGATTCCTCCAATGCCGCTGCCGATAACTACCCCTACCCTGTCACGGTCCATGTGCTCTAAATTCCAGCCGGCGTCGGCCACGGCCTGCCGAGCAGCCACAATTGCCAGTTGGGCGTATCTGTCAAGACGACGGGCGTCGCGCTTACTGAAATGCTCCTTGGGGTCAAAACCCTTCACCTCTCCGGCTATTTTCACTTTGTGCTCGCTGGTGTCAAACAGGGTGATGTAACCAATGCCGGAGCGGCCGCTTAGGGCATTTTCCCAACTGGTAGGTACATCATTGCCAAGCGGATTGATGGTGCCTAAACCGGTGATCACAACACGGTGAGATTCCATACAATTCTCCTTCTCAAAAAGTTAGATTCGTGGTGATATAACACACACCAGCGGAATTGGTTACAAAAATGCCCACGGAGATGAACTCCGTGGGCAGCAGGAGAAAGAAGGAGAAAGGTTTACTTCTCTTTGTAGCAGAACCACCAGTCGTAGCAGTCGTACTTCTTGGGGCGTTCTTCTGCAGTTTTGATATCGGCAGCCGGCGGGATGATGACTTTGTCGCCGATCAACTCGTTGTTAGGCCAGTTGGCCGGTATGGCAACGCCTTTCTCGTCAGAGAGTTGGAAGGCCTTGATCATGCGCAAAATTTCATCCATGTTGCGGCCGAGTTCCTGCGGGTAGTAGAGGATGGCGCGCACAATGCCCTTGGGGTCAACGATGAAGACCGCGCGCACCGTGTTTGTGCCCTTGCCGGGGTGAATCAACCCTAAGGTTTCAGAAACTTTGCCGGTGTCGGCGATGATGGGGAATTCAATCTTGATGCCCAGTTTTTCTTCAATCCACTCTTCCCACTTGATGTGGGAGAACACCTGATCAACGCTGAGGCCGATGAGTTCGGTGTTCAACTTGCGAAATTCAGGGTAGCGCTTTTGAAAAGCGTAAAACTCGGTCGTGCATACCGGCGTAAAGTCCGCGGGGTGGCTGAAGAGGATAAACCACTTACCTTTGAAAGCATCGGGCAAGGTGAGTTCGCCGTGGGTTGTCACAACTTTTAGTTCAGGGAATTTATCGCCGATCAAAGGCATGCGTTTTTCGTCCATGGTGCTCCTCCTTTGCTGGAATTGGTATAAAGTTGTTACGCTTCCAATCTTAACCTTTGGCGCTTCTTTTGTCAAGCGTGGGAAGTTGCCAGCGCGGCGTATCTAACAATTCTCTAATGTGGGCATTCATGCCCGCTGTCAGCCCAAAGCCGTGATGGACGTCACTAACAGTGTCACAAAGATGCACTAAAATTTAGCCACAAAGACGGCAATGGTGGTTGTCCTCCTTCTGAGTTGGTCGGTTCTGCCCCAAGTATCCCCTTGGCTTGGGGCAGAACTGTTTAATCCAAAAAATCCGCCAATAACGGCGGATTTTTTGGGTTTTATTTGATGACGCCAAGCGAGCGGCCCACTTTTGCGAAGGCCTCAAGCCCTTTGTCCAAATCTTCTCGCTCGTGGGCGGCGGAAATCATTACCCGTATGCGCGCTTTGCCTTTTGGCACGGTGGGGTAGCCTATCGCCATAGCGAAAACACCCTCGTCAAAAAGGCGGCGGCTGAATTCTTGGGCAAGTTTTGCTTCGCCAAGCATTATTGGGGTTATCGGGGTGACGCTTTGGCCGGTGTCAAAGCCCAAATTTTTCATTTCGCCTTTGAAATAGCGGGTGTTTTCCCAGAGTTTATCCACCAAATCGGTAGATTCTTCCAGCAAATCCACAGCGGCAAGGCAAGCGGCTGTGTCGGGCACGGTCATAGCGGAAGAGAAGAGGAAAGGTCGGCCGCGCTGACGCAGCCATTCCACAATTTTGGCGTTTCCGGCCACAACGCCTCCAACCACGCCAAATGCTTTTGAAAGCGTGCCCACTTCAATATCCACCTTGCCGTGCAAGTTGAAGTGGTCAACAATGCCGCGACCGCCGCGCCCAAGCACGCCCTCGCCGTGGGCATCGTCCACCATCAGGATAGCGTCGTAATTTTTCGTCACCTCGTAGATTTTGTCCAGAGGAGCAATGTCGCCATCCATGCTGAAAACGCCGTCTGTGACTACCAAGGCATGGTTGTATTGGTGGCGGTGCTCTTTGAGTTTGGCTTCCAAATCCTCGGCGTTGCAATGCTCATAGCGGATTATTTGAGCGCGCGACAGTCGGCTGCCGTCAATTATGCTGGCATGGTTGAGTTCGTCCGAAAAGATGACGTCGCCGCGCCCAACCAACGCGGGGATTGTGCCCAAATTGGCATTGAAGCCGGACTGGAAAGTGATTGCATCTTCAACCCCTTTGAAAGCGGCGAGGCGCTTTTCAAGTTCCACATGCAGTTTCATAGTGCCAGCAATAGTACGGACGGCTCCCGGCCCCACCCCATATTTTTCAATGGCCTCTTTAGCGGCTTGTACGAGGCGCGGGTGGTTTGCAAGGCCAAGGTAGTTGTTGGAACAAAAGTTGAGCACCTTCTTGCCATCAACCACCAGCCAAGCGCCCTGAGGCGATTCCAGAGTGCGGATGTGGGTGTAAAGGCCGCTTTCGCGCAGTTTCTGCAGTTCATCTTCAATCCATTGCAGTTTGGGAGGAAGGTCATGTGTCATTTTCGTACCCTCGCAATATAAGGATGACGCGCATCGGCGCATATTCAGTATAGCACAAGCGCAGATGCAGAGGGCGCAGAGAAGTTGACGCCAAGGATACGAAGGACATGAAGGACGCCAAGAAAGTGACGCAAAGATGCAGAGAAACACAAAGACGCAGAGAGAAAACCACAGATTGACACAGATTTTTTTCTGCGGAATCTGCGAAATCTGCGGTTTCAATCATCCAATCGGTGTAAACCTGTGTCAATCGGTAGATAGTAGCGCCAAGAGTGCCAAGGGCACAAAGGACGCCAAGGTTAACGCAGAGACGCAGAGAAACGCAAAGGACGCAAAGAGAAGTTTTTTCTGTGTCTTCTGTGTTTTCCGCCCTACCTACGACGCAACAACCCAACGACCCAACGACCCAACGACTCAACGACTCAACGACTCAACGACCTAACGACCCAACGATCCAACGACCTAACAGGCATACGACTAATGAGAAAACGCGCTCAACTCGGCAGTTAGGCGATTTGCCCCCTTTTCGCGCTATAATAGCCACGCGGAAACATCCCAACACCCACAAACTGCCGAAACGGCTAAAGGCGCCGCGGAGCAAAGAGATGGAACTCAAAGACCTGATGGAAAAATTGCCTCCAAAATATTCCGTGGCGGATAGGGAATTGGTAGAACGCGCCTATCGCGTTGCCGCCGAAGCGCACAAAGGCCAAAAGCGTGCTTCCGGCGCGCCTTACATCCAACACTGCCTCGCCGTGGCAGAAATTTTGGCCGAATTGCGTATGCCGGCGGCTGTTGTGGCCGCCGGTTTGTTGCATGATACCGTTGAAGATACCGACCTCACTTTGGACGACATCCGCCGAGAATTTGGCGATGAAATAGCCAATCTGGTGGACGGTGTTACCAAACTCGTTTCCCTGCCACGGGTCTCACGCCCTGAGCAAGAAGAAAAAGACAGCGGCGAAGAGGAAACACCTTGGGCTGAAGATGAACGCAAGCGCAGGCTGATCCACGAATCGCTCCGCAAAACTTTTTTGGCGATGAGCAGGGACGTGCGGGTGGTGATCATCAAACTCGCCGACCGCTTGCACAACATGCGCACTTTGCGCTACCTGCCGCCGCAAAAACAACGCCGCATCGCCAAACAAACGCTGGACATTTTTGCTCCGCTCGCCAACCGCCTCGGCATTTGGCAAATCAAGTGGGAATTGGAAGACCTCTCTTTCCGCTATGTAAACCCCCAAGCCTACAAGGAAATTGCCTCCAAACTTGCCGAGCGCCGCACCGAGCGCGAAGCCGAACTCAAGCGCGTGGTAGAACGCATCAAAGAAGTGCTCAAGCAGGCAAACATCAAGGCTCGCGTCACCGGCCGCCCCAAGCACATTTACTCAATTTACAACAAAATGCGCCGCAAGGGTGTGCCGTTTGAAAGCCTAAGCGACATTCGCGGCGTTCGCATCATAGTAGACGATGTGCCCACCTGCTACGCTGTTTTGGGGATCATCCACACCACATGGAAGCCCATCCCCGGCGAGTTTGACGATTACATAGCAAACCCCAAAGAAAACTCCTACCAATCCTTGCACACCGCTGTGCTTTTTGAGGACGGCAAAACTTTGGAGGTGCAAATCCGCACCGAAGAAATGCACCAGCGGGCGGAATACGGCATTGCCGCGCACTGGCGTTACAAGGAAGGTGTGCCGCGCGACGAAGATTTTGAGCGCAAGGTCAAATGGCTGCGCCAATTGATGGAATGGCAGCAGGATGTCTCAGACGCTTCGGAATTTTTGGAGGGGATGAAAACCGATGTGTTTGAAGATAGGGTGTATGTTTTCACCCCGCGCGGCGACATCATTGACTTGCCCGCTGGCTCCACCCCAATAGACTTTGCCTACCACATCCACACCGAAATTGGGCACCGGTGCCGCGGCGCCAAAGTGAATGGCAAACTCGTGCCGCTGAGTTACAAACTCAAAACCGGCGACCAAGTGGAAATTCTCACCACGCGCCGCGGTGGTCCAAGCCGCGATTGGCTCAACCCAAGCCTTGAAATGGTGCGCACCCAGCGCGCCAAAGCGAAAATCCGCCAGTGGTTCAAGCGGCAGGCGCGCGAACAAAACCTCGCCCACGGGCGGGCGGCGCTTGAAAAAGAACTAAAACGCCTCGGCGCCGACAACGTTGACCTGCAGGAACTCGCCCGCACCCTCGGCTACAAAACAACCGAAGACCTGTACGTTGCCATTGGCTGCGGCGACCTCCCGATAAGCCGCGTTGTGCGAGGGCTGGCCGAAGTTGAGAGCGCCCCTGAGGATTTTCGCCTCGTCCCCCACCCGCAAAAGCGCCCCGAAAACGACGGCGAAATTTCCGTAACCGGCACCGGTGGCCTGCTCTACTCGCTCGCCAAGTGTTGCAACCCTGCCCCGGGCGACCCAATCGTGGGCTATGTGACCCGCGGGCGCGGCGTGAGCATCCACCGCCAAGATTGTCCCAACATCCTCAGCCTGAAAGATAAGGGCCGGCTGATACAAGTCTCATGGGGTAAGCCCGCCAGCGCCTATCCGGTGCCCGTGCGGATATTAGCCTACGACCGCGAAAGCCTGATGCGCGATATCACCACCATACTTTCCGACGAAGGTGTGAACCTTGAAAAGATCAACATTTCCCAAAAGCCTACCTCTTACGCCCAAGTGGTGATAGACCTTGTGTTGGACGTGCGCGACATTGAGCAACTTAGTCGCGTGCTGACGCGCATAGAAAACCTGACCAACGTAGTCCAAGCCTTCCGCAAGCGCGGAGGATGAGTTGGAGGGAAGAATGCCCAAAGCGAAGCCGTCTCCCAAAACCCCCGAAACGAAAAAATGCCCCTGCGTGCTTTTAGCAATTGCCGTGGTGCTTGCCGCCGCGATAGCGGCCGCGTCATGGTTCGCCCTGCGGCCTGCGGCCAAACCGCCCACCCCAACCCCGGGCGGACATCTCTACAACCCCTACATCAACGTCCCCCACGGGAGCGGCGGCATACCCTACCTCGGCAAACCAAATGCCAAAACCACGGTGGTGCTCTACGAAGATTTTGGCTCGCCCGAAATGCGCGATTTTGTGCTCAACCAAGAGCCCGCGTTTGTGCACGGCTACGTTGTCCCCGGCTTTGTGCGGCTGATGGTGTATGATGTGGGCATCACCTCGCCCAAAGCGGCCTCTGCCGCCGAAGCCGCCGCCTGCGCCGCCGACCAAGGCTATTACTGGGATTACCGCAACCTACTCTTCCGCAACCAAGGCAAGGTAAACTTCAACCGCGATGGCTTCATTGCCTTAGCCAAAATCGCAGGTATGGATGTAGACGCCTTCACCCGCTGTTACGACCTCAACACCCACTACGCCGACGTCCAAGCCCGCACCAAAAACGCCCAAGAAATGGCAATCACCCGTTTCCCCGCTTGGGACATCGGGCGCAAACTTTACGAAGGCGTAGCCAGCCTTGAGAGCAACGACCCTAACCATCCCGGCCTGCGTCAACTTCTGGCGCCAATTCTCATGGAGGTAATGCAAAAATGAAAGCAACGAAAACCTATTGGGCTTCGGTAGTGCTCGCGTTGATAGGATTGGCGGATGCCACATACCTGACCATCCTCAAATTCACCCACCACGAATCTGCCTGTATGGGCGTTGGCGATTGCTACACAGTCAATACCAGCAAATATGCCACCATCCACGGCGTGCCGATTGCCCTGCTCGGTGCGCTGGCTTACCTTGCCATCCTTTTCCTCTTTTGGGCTGAGCGGCATACCGACTGGGGCAGGGAATATGCCCAACTGGGCGTGTTCGGTTTGACCTTTGCGGGTGTGCTCTATTCGGCATACCTCACTTACCTTGAAGCCAACGTAATCCATGCTTATTGCCCTTACTGCTTACTTTCGGCAACAGTCTTGCTTTTTTTGCTTATTTTGGCTATCATTCGCCTGCTCAAAGAGCCGCCGGAATGAGGCGCAACCTAAACTATCACTACGGAGGTGGCTTAAATGCCGCGCATTCGTTGTCACTATGAAGACTGCATCTTTCTGGATGAGCACGGCTATTGCACCGCCGCGGAGGCGGAAATTGACCCCGACCGCGGCTGCCTCACCTACAAGCCTACCGCCGAGGTGATGGACGGCGATTGGGAAGAAGACTTGGACGAGGATTTGCTTGATGAGGATCTGTTTGACGAAGACTTTTTGGAGGACGATGATTTTTGGGACGACGAGGAGATTTAATCCCCTCGCCGTCCTCTTTTTTGCAAGCCCCGCGCCGTTGAACCGTGGGGCTTTGAGGTTAACTCGGAGACGCCAAGGGCGCCAAGAAACGCAAAGGACGCCAAGAGGTTAACGCAGAGACGCAGAGAGAAAACCACAGATTACACAGATTAGCACAGATTTTTTCTGCGGAATCTGCGTAATCTGCGGTTTCAATCATCAAATTGGTGTAAATCTGTGTCAATCGGTGGACATTTTCTGCTAAATCTGCGGTTTTACCAGCGAAGGAGAGCAACAAATGCGATTGAGCCGTTTGTTCGGACAGATGCAGAAAGAAGCGCCGCGCTTCGCCCCCGATGACGGGCGGCACTGGTTGGAGCGCGGCGCTTTCATTTTCCACCACGACGACGGTAGCCACGCGTGGCTTCCCTTGGGCGAGTGTCTGCTCGCCAAACTCCGCGCCTACCTTGATTCCGCCCTCGCCGAGGTCAACCCACAAAGCGCCCACCTGCCTTGGCTTGATTCCCCCGCCGATGCCCTCGCCAAACTCCCACGAGGCTTGGAGGCGATGCTGAGCGCGCACGTTTCATCCTACCGCCACCTGCCCGCGGCGCTTTTGCACCGCTCTGCTGAAACGATGACGATGCTGGCGCTGACGCCTTCGCCCGAAAGCGCAGTGATGCAATCCGCCGCGGCGCACGACCTCTGGCAGCAAACGCTCAACCATCTCGGCCTGCTTTTGCTCCCCGGCGAGGGCGCGCCACTACACCCGGGCCGCGTTCGCATTGGCTTTGCGCCTTCGCCTGTTGGGGAGGAAACGCTCACCTGCTCCATGTGCGGCTACCGCGCCCAAAAGCCTTGGGCGCGCCGCCAAAAGCCCCGCCCACAGCCCGAAGAGCCAAAGCCGCTGACTGCCGTCCCGACGCCCGAAGCGAACACCATTCGTGCCCTCGCCGACTTCCTCGGCGTGCCCGAAAGCAAAACCGCCAAAGCCGTCTTTTTCAGCACGGTTGAGCCAAAACCCCGCGTGGTGTTTGCGGTGGTGCGCGGCGATATGCAGGTTTCGGAAGCCAAAATCGCCCGCTTGCTCGGCGTGGAGGCGCTTCAACCGGCAGCCGAGGAGCAAATCCGCGCCATCGGCGCTGTGCCCGGCTATGCTTCACCCATCGGCGTGCGCGATTGCATCGTGGTTGTGGACGACCTCATCCCTAACAGCCCAAACCTTGTTGCAGGAGCGAACAAATCAGGCTATCATTACATCAACGTCAACTACGGGCGCGATTTCCAAGCCGATTTTATAGCCGACATTGTGAAAGCAGAGGCGGGCGACCCGTGCCCGCGGTGCGGCGCTCCGCTCAGTGCCGAGTTTGCGCTGCCGGTGGTGGAATCGTGGCCTTTGCGCGCCGAGGCGACTTACCTTTCCCGTGAGGGCAAAGAGCAGGTGCTTGGCGTTGCGCTTGCCCGCGTGGACTTGTATGCCGCGCTGGTCGCTTTGGCGGCAAAGAGCAGGGAAGGCACAGGCTTGGCATGGCCGCGGCGGCTTGCCCCTTACGACGTGCACCTGATTGCCCTGCGCGGCGGCGAGGATGCCGCCGAGGAACTTTACCGCACATTGCCGCAGGCAGGCTTTGACGTGCTCTACGACGACCGGCAGGCGAGCGCGGGTGTCAAATTTGCCGCTGCCGACTTGGTCGGCCTGCCGTGGCGCGTTACCGTTGGCAAGCGAAGCCTCGCCAACGGCGGTGCAGAGGTCAAACCCCGCCGTGGCTCGCCCAGCATCATCCCGCTTGGAGCCGTGGCGGATTTTATTGCCAATTCTGGATGAAAGGTAATTACCTTGACAATGTCACATTAGACATTTGTTCTAACAACTCATGTTACGCAATTGAGCACCAGCATACTAAGCGCCCTCACCTTACCCCCGCTGCGCGCCCCCTCTCCTCTCCCACTGGGAGAGGAGAGGGGGCTGAGCCGCCGCGAAGCAAGGCTCTGGGGGAGTGGTGAGGGCGAAGAAGCCGAAAGTTCAACGGTTTCGTAGGGTGAAATTGTTACCTGTCAACCACCAATGCGTAACGTGAAGACAAAGGGGATTTCGCTGGTTGAGCATGCGCTTTTATCTAAACCAAGAACGGTGTTGATTAGAACTGTTCCGTTATGGTCTATACGAAAATGTGACATTGTCAAATTACCTGTGCGGGTGCAATATGCCATTTTGGGGATCGCTCTTTTCAAAAAGTCGCCGTAGGGCGACTTCGCAGGCCGTAGGTGCAGTTTCAACTGCCGCCGCTTGCCCGGCGACTGAAGTCACGGGCTACAAGTTGTGAAGTCCACCTGTGTGGGCTTTTGCTCACGCCGCACCGAAGTATTTGCCCCTGCTTACAGAGCGGGTAGGCAGTTACGATGAAAGCATCTTTAGTGCATAATCAACTCTGATAGCTGGTTTAAGCCTTTTGCAACTTAGCGCCCAAATTTTTGATCTCTCCTTTACCCCCGCTCCGGCGAGGCTTCGCCTTCGCTCAGCCTGCCGGAGCCGCCCCCTTCCCTCCCTTAGTAAGGGAGGGAAGGGGGCAGATGAGCCGAGCGCCAGCGAGGCTCATCGGGGGATAGGTGAGATCTTGCCCTAAGCAGGATGGATAACACTTTCCAGAATACCTGAAATCTTGTTTGAGAATGTATTAGGAGGCGCTCATGGTTCATACTCAAGGCATGGTAGAGGTGATTGTCGGACCAATGTTTAGCGGCAAGACGGAGGAACTAATCCGCCGCCTTCGCCGCGCTGTCATTGCTAAGCAGAAAGTGCAGGTCTTCAAGCCCGCGATAGACACCCGCTACGATGACCGTGAAGTGGTGTCGCACGCGGGCGGCGCTTTTTCCGCCATCCCGCTTGCCTCAATTGAGCAGATTTGGGATTACCTTGATGACGATACCACCGTGGTCGGCATAGACGAGGGGCAATTTTTTGGGGATGAAATCAACGATGTGGTGCGCCGTCTGGCGGATGAGCGGGATATTCGTGTCATCATTGCAGGCTTGGATATGGACTTTCGCGGTGAGCCGTTTGGGCCGATTCCCCATTTGATGGCCGAAGCCGACCGCGTGGACAAACTTCAGGCAATCTGCGTGGTGTGCGGCGCGCCGGCAACGCGTTCTCAGCGGTTGATAAACGGCAAGCCCGCGCACTATAACGACCCTGTGGTGGTCGTCGGCGCCTCGGAAATGTACGAAGCCCGTTGCCGCAAGCATCACATTGTCCCGCGGGATTGAAACTCGGGGCAAAATATCGCCCTTCCCCCAAAAGCAAACTTGTGAGGCTGAAATGGCTAAAGTGCAGGATTATCGTGAATTTCTCAAAAAAGTGCTCATCACCGAAGAGGAGTTGCAGGCGCGCATTGCCGAACTCGGCGAGGAAATCAGCCGCGATTACGAAGGGCAGGATTTGCTCCTGATTTGCATCCTGCGCGGCGGTGTGGTCTTTTTGACCGACTTGATGAAGCACATCACCGTGCCGCACGCTATAGACTTCATGGCAATTTCTTCATACGGCGTTGGGGCGCGGCAGAGCACGGGGCGCGTTCGCCTTACTATGGATTTGCAGACCAGCATCACCGGCAAGAATGTTTTGCTCGTGGAAGACATCATTGACAGCGGCTACACCATTTCCGAGGTGTTGAAACTGCTGGAAATGCGACGCCCCAAATCGCTCAAGGTCTGCACTTTGCTCGACAAGGCGGGGCGCCGTGAGGTGGATGTGCCAATTCATTACCGCGGCTTCGTCATTCCCAACGAATTTGTCTTCGGCTATGGGCTGGACATGGACGAGTACTATCGCAATTTACAGTTTATCGCCGTGCCTGATTTGGAAAAGTACCGCCCGCCGGAAGAAGACGAAAGCCCTGAAGAGCCGCTTTTGCCGCCAACGGAGGATGAATGAACGAATACCCACTGCGCCCGTGGCCTGAGGCAGTTGAGGAGGTGCGCGCGGCACTCCCTGCGGATGCGCGCGAGGTTTACCTTGTCGGCGGCGCGGTGCGCGATTGGCTGTTGGGGCGCCCGCTTTACGATGTGGACTTGCTGGTGCCGCGCGGCGCGCTCGCCCTCGCCCGCACGCTTGCCAACCGCCTCGGCGCGGCTTTTTATCCGCTTGACGCCGAGCGCGGCTTTGGCAGGCTGGTTTGGGAATCGCCCCGCGGGCGCGTTTTCATTGACCTCGCGCCCTACCGCGGTGCTTCGTTGGAGGATGACCTGCGGGCGCGCGATTTCACCGTAAACGCGATGGCGGTGCCCCTTTACGGCGAACTGCGGCTAATTGACCCCACCGGCGGCTTGCGTGATTTGCGAGAAAAGGTGCTCCGTGCCTGCTCTGAGCGGGCGTTTGAGGATGACCCCCTGCGCGTGTTGCGTGCAGTCCGGCTGAGCGCGCTTTTGGGCTTTCGGATTGAGCCGCACACGGCAAAACTCATGCGCCGCGCGGCTCCCCTTCTGCCGAAGGTTAGCGCCGAGCGCACTACCGCCGAACTTTTCCGCATCATGAGCCTGCCCCGCCCAACAGCGCCGCTCAAGGCCTTGGCCGAGTTGGGGGCGCTCGCCCATGTTTTGCCGGAATTGGATGCGGTGCGCGGCATGCCCCATTTGCCCACTCCCAACGAGGATTTGTGGCTGCACAGCCTGCACACCGCCGAGCGGCTGGTTTCGCTCCTTGAGGCACTCCATCCCGAATATGACCAAGAGAAGGCGGCGGATTTCGCGCTCGGCTTTGCGATGGTGCGAATTGGGCGTTATCGCGACCGCCTCGCCGAGCACCTGCGCGCGGGCAGTCGCCCCGACCGCCCGCTGAGGGCGTTGTTGGTGCTCGCGGCGCTTTACCACGACCTCGGCAAAGCGGCGGAAGGGGAGAAACAGGGCAGTGATGAGCACGCGCGGCGCGGCGCGCAGATTGCCGCCGAGCGTGGGCGCTCCCTGAGGCTCAGCGCCGATGAGATTTCCCGCTGGAAGACCATCACGCGCTACCACCTTTTGCCGATGAATTTCACGCTCGGCGGTCGCCCGCCTACCGGCGGCGAAATTTACCGCTTTTACCGTCGCACCCGTGACGCTGGTGTGGACATTGTGCTCGTTTCGCTGGCAAACATGCTGGCGTTGTACGGCGCTTCGCTGCCCCACAGCCTCTGGCAGGCACACCTTGAGACCGCGCGCGCCCTGCTTGAGGGCTGGTGGGAGCGGCGCGATGAAGTCGTTGACCCGCCCGTTCTGCTTGACGGCAACACCGCCATGCAGGAACTCGGCCTCAGGCCAAGCCCCCTGCTCGGCGAACTGCTGGAGGCAGTGCGCACGGCGCAGGCGGAAGGGCTGATCGCCACTAAAGACGAAGCCATAGCCTACGCCAGCCGTTGGTTGGATGAGCGGGTATAATCGGTACAAGTTCGTGAATCGTTGCGGCGTTAGGTCGTTGCGTCGCTGGTATCTTCCACCGATTGAGAAAGAAAACCACAGAAAGCACAGAAACACCACAGAAAACACAGAAATTTTTCTCTGCGCCTCTGGGCGAGGCGTCGCCTCGCCCCTACTTTGCGCCTCTGCGTTACTCTTGGCGCCCTTGGCGTCCCTTGGCGACCTTGGCGTTAACCTCTTTGCGCTCTCTGCGTCTCTGCTTCCTCTGCGTCTCCGCGTCACTTTCTTGGCGACCTTGGCGTTAACCTCTGTGCTAATCTGTGTAATCTGTGGTTTTTATACTTAGCGCTAAAACCTTGACGGAGAGTGAACATGCCCGAAGAAGAAATCACCCCCGAACTGTTTGAACACTTGGTTGAATTGGCGGCGTTTGAACTCAGCGCCGAAGAGGCGGAGTATCTGCGAGCGGAGTTGAACAAGCAGTTGAACGCCATTCACGAACTGGAAGCCGTGCCCCTGCCGCCCGACACGCCCATCACCTCCCACGGCGTGCCCTACACGCCGGAAATCAGCGCGCCGCCGCGGGAAGACCGCTGGCAGCCTTTCCCGCACCCCGAGAAGTTGATGGCGCAGGCGCCCGAAACCGAGGACGGTTACATCGTCGTCCCCGATATCCCGCACGAGGAAATTTAACCGCAGATTACGCAGATTTCGCAGAAAAAATCTGCGCTAATCTGCGAAATCTGCGGTTTCCTATAAGGAGAACGGCATGGAAGAAATTTTGCGCATGGAAGCCCACGAAATCGCCGCCGCGGTGCGGGCGGGGAAACTTTCGGCGCGCACCGTGCTGGAGGCCACCTTAGAGCGCATCGCCGCGGTGGACGGCATCCCCGGCCGCATCGGCGGCGACCCCGAGGCCGAGCCCGACAAAATCCACGCTTTCATCACCCGCACCGCCGAGCGCGCCCGCGCCCAGGCCGACGCGGTGGACGCCAAAATCGCCGCGGGCGAAGACCCCGGCCCCTTAGCCGGCGTGCCCTTCACGGTGAAGGACATTTTCGTGGTGGAAGGCACGCCTTCCACCGCGGCGTCGCGCATTCTGGCGAATTACATCGGCCCCTACACCGCCACCCCCGTGGAACGGATGGAAGCCGCGGGCGGCGTGATGTTGGGCAAGGTCAATCTGGATGAATTCACCTTTGGCTCGTCCAGCGAATCTTCGGCCTTCAAGCCCACGCCCCGCAACCCGTGGGATACCAGCCGGGTGCCGGGCGGCTCTTCGGGCGGCAGCGCGGCCGCGGTGGCCGCGGGCGAGGGCTGGCTTTCCCTCGGCACCGACACCGCGGGCTCCATCCGCCAGCCGGCCGCGTTCTGCGGCGTGGTGGGCCTGAAGCCGACCTACGGGCGGGTTTCCCGCTATGGGCTGATCGCCTTCGGCTCGTCGCTGGACACCCCCGGCCCCATCGCCCGCAGCGTGCGCGACGCGGCGCTGATGTTGCAGGTGATTGCCGGACGCGACCCACACGACGCCACCTCCGCCGCCGTGCCCGTGCCCGATTACCTCGCGGCGTTGGAAAAGGACGTCCGCGGCCTGCGAGTGGGGCTTTCCCCCGACTATTTCCGCATTGTGCGCGCCGAGGGCGGCGAACTGGTGGAAGAGCCGCTGCCCGCGGAAATCAAACAGGCCGTGCTGGATACCGCCGAGCGCTTAGCCAACATGGGCGTGGAAATCGTGGAAGACGTTCCCATGCCGCACAACCGCTATGGCATTCCCGCGTATTTCGTGATTGCCCGGGTGGAGGCGGCTTCCAACCTGCACCGCTACGATGGGGTGAAATACGGCTACCGCACGCCTGACCGAGTCGCGGATATGCGCGAAATGTACCGCAAGAGCCGCGGGCAGGGTTTTGGCCTGCAGCCCAAACTGCGGATTTTGATGGGGATGTACGTCAGCGCGGCGCAGTACAGCGAGCGGTATTACCAGCGCGCGCTGCAGGTGCGCACCCTCATCCGCCGCGATTTTGAAGCAATTTTTGACCCCGAGGGCAAGTACCGTCTGGACGCGCTGCTGACGCCCACCACACCGACCGCGGCGTTCCCGATGGGCGCGGTGTACGGCGATAGCGTGCTGATGCAATACGCCGACCAGTTGACCGTGGCCGCCAACCACGCGGGCGTGCCCGGCATTTCCGTGCCCGTCACCACCGACGCGGACGGCCTGCCCTTAGGCGTGCAACTGCTTGGCCGCGACTTTGACGAGGCGACGATTCTGCGCCTCGCCCGCGCGGTGGAAGACGCTGTAGATTTTAAACCGCAGATTACGCAGATTGCGCAGAAGTAAAAAGGCAAGGTTTTGCATGACCTCCGAGGCTTTGAGAGATGTGCGCTTTGCACGAGAATGACCCGCAGACTTACGCCATTATCGGCGCGGCAATGGAGGTGCACCGTGAACTGGGCCCCGGTTTTTTGGAAAGTGCCTATCACGAGGCTTTAGCGTTGGAGTTTTCCCGTCGGGGTATTCCTTTTCAGCACGAGGCTGGTCTGCAGATTTACTACAAAAACCGGCCCTTGCAGACAGTTTATCGCGCCGATTTTGTCTGTTTTGGGAGCGTTATCGTTGAAGTAAAAGTGGTCGCCAAACTGGGGCGACTTGAGGAAGCCCAACTTCTCCATTACCTCAAAGCCAGTGGCTTTCGCAAAGGATTGCTGCTCAATTTTGGAGCGCAGAGTTTGGAATTCAGGCGATTTGTATTGTCCAAGAAGTCCAAATCTGCGTAATCTGCGAAATCTGTGGTTTGTATTTGTCAAGGAGCGCGTTATGGAATACGAAGCCATCATCGGCCTGGAAACCCACATCCAACTCAACACCGAAACCAAGATTTTCTGCAACTGCAAAGCCGATTCGTGGGGCGAGCCGCCCAACACGAACATCTGCCCCGTGTGCACCGGCCAGCCCGGCGTGTTGCCCGTGCTCAACAAGGCCGTGGCGGAAAAGGCCGTGCTGCTGGCAACCGCGATGCACGCCGAGGTGCAGCGGGTTTCCTACTTTGACCGCAAAAACTACTTTTACCCCGACCTGCCCAAGGGCTACCAGATCACCCAGTTTGACCGCCCCATCGCCATCGGCGGCTATCTGGATTTGCCCATGCCCGAGGGCTACACCCGCCGCGTCCACATCATCAAACTGCACATTGAGGAAGACGCGGGCAAAACCAAACACGCCAACGGCTACCGCCTGATTGACTTCAACCGCTGCGGCGTGCCTCTGATTGAAATGGTCACCGGCCCCGACCTGCGCTCGGCCGACGAAGCCGCCCAGTACCTCATCCGCCTGCGGCAACTGGTGCGCTGGCTGGGCATTTCCGAAGGTAACATGGAAAAGGCGCACATCCGCTGCGACGCCAATGTTTCCATCCGCCCCAAGGGTGCGGATTACCTCAACCCCAAGACCGAAATCAAGAACGTCAACTCCATTGAAGCCGTGCGCGAAGCCATCGCCACCGAAATTCAGCGCCAGATCCGCGAGGTGGAAGCGGGCGGCAAAATTGAGCCGTGGACCTTAGAATGGGACGAAGACGCGGGCGTGCTCCGCAAGATGCGTTCCAAGGAAACCGAAGCCGACTACCGCTACTTCCGCGAGCCCGACCTGCTGCCGTTGGTGATGGACGATGAGTGGAAGGCGCGCATTTTGGCCGACTTCCCCGAACTGCCGCTGGAACGCCGCGCCCGCTTCATGGCGCAATACGGCCTGCCGGAATACGACGCCGACATCCTCACCACCGAGCGGGCGCTTTCCGACTACTACGAAGCCGCGCTGCAAGCCTACAACGGCGACCCCAAGCGGGTTTCCAACTGGGTGATCAACGAAGTGCTGCGCCTGCTCAACGAGCGCGGCTTGAGCGCTGATCAACTCAAGGTCACGCCGCAATACTTAGCGATGATCATTCGCTTGGTGGACAAGGGCACGGTCAACACTTCCACCGGCAAGGCCTTAGTGGTGAAGGTGGAAGACAGTGGCAAGCCGCCCAAGCAGATTGTGGAAGAGGAAGGCTTGGCGCAGGTCAGCGACGCGGGCGCGCTGCGGGCCATTTGCGAAAAAATCGTCGCTGCCAATCCCAAAGAAGTGGAAAAATACCGCAGCGGCAAGACCTCGCTCATCGGCTGGTTCGTTGGGCAGGTGATGCGCGAAACCCGCGGCAAGGCCAACCCCAAGGAAGTGCAGAAGATTCTGCGCGAACTGCTGGGGTAAGAGAACCGCAGATTATGCAAAAAAAATCTGCGCTAATCTGTGTAATCTGTGGTTTTCATCCACCGATTGAAAAAGAAAACCACAGAGGACACAGAAAATTACAGAGAACACAGAAATTTCCTCTCTGCGTCTCTGGGCGAGGCGATGCCTCGCCCCTACTCTGCGCCTCTGCGTTATATTTTCTTGGCGCCCTTTGTGCCCTTGGCGCCCTTGGCGTCCCTATCCACCGATTGACACAGATTTACACCGATTGGATGATTGAAACCGCAGATTACGCGGAAAAATCTGCGCTAATCTGTGTAATCTGTGGTTTTCTCTCTGCGCCTCTGCGTTACCCCCTTGGCGAGCGTTTCCATGCGCTTAAACCTTACAGACTTGACCTCGCTCTACATTCAGAGCCTAAACTCATCGGACTGGGAGGAATACGAAAGTTCATACCCGGCCTTTTTTCGCCATTACCACCTCTATTGGGCCGATGAGAGCGACGACTATGCTCTGAGCACGGCTGACTCGGTCGCCAGAAGGGTGGAGTTGGTGAAGTCGCGCTTGCCTGTGGTTGAGGAGTCGCTTTCCGAAAAAGGTTTTGCCGATGAGGTGACGGTGTTGCTTTTTCTCGGCAAGGGGACTTCTAACGGGCACGCGTTTTTGGATCAGGAGCGCCGCCAGTTTGTCGCTTGGCTGGCGGTGGAAAGTTATAACACTCCAATGCAAGTGGACGTGTTTGCATTGCACGAAATTTTACATGCCTTGCACTACGCCCGCAGCCCCAATTTTTATTTTCGGAGCGCAGAGGAAATGAGGCGTATCGGGCGGCAGGTTATCACCGAAGGCTTGGCAACCTTTGGCACTATGCTGATCGGAGGGGTGGGGGAGTTGGAGGCGCTCTGGGCCGATTATGTGTCGCCGGAGTTTGCGCGGCGGTGGTATGCTCAGTGTCGCACCCGCGAGCACGAAATGCTGAGCAAAATTTTGGCGGAATGGCGCACAAGCCCCGAGGACAACCCTTGGTTTACGATGTGGGATGAGGATGACGTCACGCGTTACCGCGGCGGCTACTACGTCGGCTTGAAGGTGATGGAAGAAATTGCTCGCAAACGCCGTTTGGGGCTGGTAGATTTGCTTTCTCTACCCGCGGCTGAACTGGAGCGCATTGCTTTGGAAACAATTGCCGAAATGCTGGGATGAGCGCTGTTTTTGGTTTTCCCTTATTCGCTTAGCGAAAATTCTTCGTCCGGGCCGAGCAAAACCGGCCGTTCTTTGCCGGCACCCGCGGGCCCAACTACCCCCACTTCCTCCAGTTGCTCAATCAGCCGCGCGGCGCGCGGATACCCCACTCGCAGGCGTCGTTGGAGCATGGACGCGCTTGCCCGTTGGGCTTTGATGACAATCGCGGCGGCTTTTTCCAGCAGCGGGTCGTAGCCGCTTGGCAGGTCTGCCGCATCCTCAAGCAGGCTTTCCCAAGGCGTCTCCGTTTCGGCTTTTTCGGCGTGCTTTTGCCACCATTCCAACACGCGCTTGAGTTCCTTGTCGCTCACCATTGCGCCTTGGGCGCGAATCGGCGCGGGTGCGTCGGGCGGCAGGAAGAGCATATCGCCTTTGCCGAGCAGGTGCTCTGCGCCGGGGGTGTCTAAAATCACGCGGCTGTCGGTGCCGCTGGCGACGGCAAATGAAAGCCGCGCTGGAAAGTTTGCCTTTATCAAGCCCGTTACCACATCGGTGCTGGGGCGCTGGGTCGCCACAACCAGATGGATGCCGGTGGCGCGCGCCATCTGCGCCAGCCGCACAAGGCTTTGCTCCACTTGCTCGGGGGCAAACATCATCAGGTCGGCAAGTTCGTCAATCAGCACCACGATGTAAGGCAAGGTGGGCTTGCCCTTGCGCCGCATTTTGGCATTGTACGAATCAAGGTGGCGCGAGTGCGTGCTTTCCAACAGGCGGTAGCGGCGCTCCATTTCGGCGACAACCCACTGGAGTGAAGCCAAAACCCGCTCGGGGTCGCTTTCTACTGCGCCGAGGATGTGCGGCAAGCCTGCGAAGCGCAAAAGTTCCACCCTCTTGGGGTCAATCATCACGAGGCGCAGTTGTTCGGGGGAATTGTTGAGCACAAGGCAAGTGGTAATTGCCGAAATGCAGACCGATTTACCCGAGCCGGTAGCGCCCGCGATGAGCAGGTGGGGCATTTTAGCGAGGTCGGCGACCAACGGCGCACCGGAAACGTCTCGCCCCAAGGCCAGCGCGAGCGGCGAATTGAGCCTACGGAAGGCTTCGGAGGCAAGCAACGGGCGCAGGCGGACGGTGGCGGCGCGCGGGTTCGGCACTTCAATGCCGACATACGACTTGCCGGGAACGGGCGCTTGGACGCGCAGCCGTTCCGCCGAAAGCGCCAGCGCGAGGTCGCGCCTCAGGGCGGCAATTTGCGCCACGCGCACTTTTTGCCGCTCCGGCTCGCCGTTGGGAGTGGGCTTTTCAATGTAGCCGGGCTCTACGGCGAATTGCACCACCGTGGGGCCGACGCGCACCCCCACCACTTTTGCCGGTATGCCAAATTCCGCCAATGTTTTCTCAATCAGTCCGGCTTGGAGATGGATGTGCTTTTCGTCGGGCTTGTCGGCGCGCTCTTCTTCAAGCAGGGTGAGCGGCGGGAGGTCGGGCGGGCGGTTGGCGGGCAGTTTGGGCTTTTCTTCTTTGGCATGGTCAATGGGAACCGCACGGCGCGGCGTAACGGGCTTTGGCTTGCGGGCGCGCCGCTTTTTCGGAACGGCATTTTGGCTTGCAACGGTTTCTTTGCCGATTACCACCCCTTCCCCCACGGTGGGGAAGAGCCAGCGCTTGATGGCTTTGGCGGCGCGCAGATGCACTCCACTGCCGCCGAGCACGCCGAGCACTACCCCAAGCCCGAGTATTGCCTCGGCGCCGCTTTTGCCTGCAACCAGCCTCAGCAGTTCGGTCAGCCCCCAGCCGACCCGCCCGCCGTCCAAGCCGGATTCGGCGCGGGCGAGCAAATGCCCTCCCAGCAGGTCGGCAAGCCCCATCGCGGAGAACGCCGCCACTTCCCACCATGCCACTTTGCCCCACGCGGGGCGCATTGGGTGCTCGGTGGGCAGGCGGAGCAGATATAGCCCAAACCACGCCGCAAACGGCAAAATGAGCAAGCCGCCAATTCCAAACCAGCCGCGCAACAGTTTGACCCACAACCGCACCCATGTCCCGCCGGTAAGCCCCAGCCAGCCCAAGAGCACGAGCAACGCCCAGAGGAGCACCACGACGCCAGTCGCGTTCCAAAACAGGTTTTGGGCGCGCACCCACATTTCCCACAGCGCGCCCAGCCATTCGCCGCGCTTTTCTTCGGTTTGGATTTCAGGTGTGGTTGTTTTTGCCATAAGGTTTGGCGCCGAGCAATTCGGTTTTGGGAGCGATGGCTTTGGATTTGCGGGCTTCGGCTTCCATTTCCAGCAAAACCCGCACCACCTCTTCCAGCGCTACCCGCTGTTTGCGGTAAAAACTTGCTTCTGAGAGCGCAAGCCGTTTTGCCACTTCAACGACTTTGTGCCCCTGCAGAAATTTCATTTCAAGGATATTGTACAACAACCATTCGGTTGTGTAGCCGCGCTCGCCGCGCGGCCGCAGGCGCTCAACCGCGGCGCGCAAAACCGTGCGCACGGCTTGGGGCAGGTCTTCTTCGTTTTCGCGCATAGTCTCTTGCACAACTTGCAGGTTGGCAAGCGGTGTGGATGAAAGTTTGGGCCCGCCCCAGTAGTGCGAAAGGGCGTCTTTTACCCAGCGCACCATTTCGCCCGCGGGCGGAAGTTGGTCTTCGGGGGCGAGCACGCTTTTTTGGTCGTAGCGGGCTACGGCGCGCAGGCGCGGGATTAGGTCGCCGGGGAGTGGGAAGGCTTGGAGCGCTTTGGCGACGCGCTCGCCGGTGTAAAAGTATTCCAGCGCAAGGGCGGCGCGCTCTGCCAACGTTTGGATGGTTGGGTCGTCGGCGGGCGGCGGCTCGGCGCAGGGGAAGCCCATCACGCCCAACATTGGCTGCCCTTCCCCACGGTGAAGCGGGAGCAGGCAGAAGCCATCCCATTTCCAGATTTTGCCGTGCGCGCTTTCTTGCGAAAGGTGGATTTGCGGTTCGCCGCTCGGCAGTTCGGTTTTGGGACCCACCGATACCCACATGCTGAGTTTGCCTTCCTCAACGCCTAAAATGAAAGCGGAGGGCACGCGTAGATGGTCGCACAGCGCCGCGAGCACGGCTTCAAGCAGTTGGGCGAGGTCTTGCCGGGTAAAAAGGCGTTCTTCCAAATCGGAAAGCAGGCGAAGGGTTTGGTCGTCGCCCGCAACAAGCGGTTCCCAGAGCGGAGCGGTTGCGCCGATTAGGTGTTCAAGCAGCAGGAAGGTTACGACCATTGTGAGCGGGGCGAAGACGGTGTAGGGATGCCCAAAGTGTTCGCCAAAGCGCCGCACGGCGGTTGTGAGCGCCAACACTGCCGAAACGGTTACCGGGCCGCGCAGCAGCCAGCGCGCCAAGCGGAGTTTGACCACGCGGTCAGGCCAAGGAACTCCGAAAAACGCTACCGCATATGCCATCACAACCAGCAAAATTGTGGTGAAAATGTTGGCGGTGATTGAAGCCAGCAGGAACAGGGTGGGGGCGCGCGCTCCGAGTTCGCCGAGGAAGACGGAGTAGGGGAATGCGCCAAATGTGGGGGCTAATGCGCCGAGGAGCAGGTAAAGCATCCTTTGGCGGCTGGTGCTCACCACGGTGCGGCGGTATGCCCGCAGGAAGTTCACCCATGCCCAGCCCATGCCGATTATGTAGAACGCCACAAAGCCCCACGAGAGCGGTGTGGGCGAGTAGTAGTTCAGCGCGCCGAAGTGCAGTTTGCCGAGCAGTTTGCCGCGGAGCAGGGCGAACAGGAAGGCTAACGAGATGGCATACACCGCCCGCACAAGCCAAATGCGCCGCCCGCGCGATGGCCTGCCGGTGGTTGCCAACAGGGCGTCGGAAAGGTGCAGGTAAACGGCGGGGAGCAGAATCACCCCGATCCATTGCACTTTGAACCACGCGGCGGCGAGTTGTGGCTCGCGCGCGGCGCTCCCCAGCGATTCTCCCCCAAAGGCAAGGGCGAGCGCCAACATCACCGCCGAGAAGGTGAAGGCGACGCGGTTGCGCAGGTTGAAGGCAAGCGCATACAGCCACAGCGAGAGGGCGGTTATGCCTATCCCCGCCGCGAGCACCTGATTTAGCGCCCTGAGAAACGCTTGGGTCATGTCGCGTTTACCGCTTTATGGGGTTTGTGGTGATTGCCGGTAGGTCTCACCATTCCAGTTTTTGCTTGTTTCACACAGGGAACACGGTGGACACAGGGATTTTATATTTTCCTCCGTGCCCGCTGTGTTCCCCGTGTGACGAAAAGGCGTCTTGTCGGTCAGACGGGTTTTTGTGGTTGCAAGACTCTCTCCGAAAAATATCGTGATGGTGTCATTGCGAGCCCTGCAGAGGCGAAGCAATCTCCCTTTTACCGGTCAGGAGACTGCTTCGGCGGCTATGCCGCCTCTCAGTGACAAATCTGAAAAATTTCGGATAGGCTCTAAGGAACTCAGCACCCAAATACCCGAATACCTCAATCCCTAAATTCCTAAATTCCTAAATTCCTAAATCCTGCCCCTATTCCCCAAGCACCTTTGCCAGTTCTTCCACATCGGGCGGCACTACGGGGGCGGCGTGGACGGCTTTCATTGCCGCGGCGACGTCTTTCAGCCCGCTGCCCGTGCTGAGCACCAAAGTTGGCTCGTCGGGCGAAATCAAGCCGTCCTTCAGCGCGGCTTTCAGACCGGCAAAGGCGGTGGCGGCGGCAGGTTCGGCAAACACGCCTGTGCGCCCTAAATCGGCGATGGCTTTCAAAATTTCCTCATCGGGCACGGTGATGTAAGCGCCGCCAGTGTTGCGCACAGCGCGCAGGGCGCGGAAGCCGTCGCGCGGCAGGTCAACGCTTATGCTGTCGGCTAAAGTGTGCGCGGAAACGGGCTCAATTTCGTCGGTGCCGCGCTTCCACGCGTTGGCAATAGCCGCCGAGCCGATCGCCTGCACGCCAAACAGCCGCGGCAGGTTTTCAATCAAGCCCACCTGTTGCAAATCCCAAAAACCCTTGTAAACGCCGCTAATGATGTTGCCATCGCCCACGGGGATGAAAACATTGAGTTTGGCAAGCCCGTTGGGGCGGATGACCTGCTCGTAAATTTCAAAAGCGGCAGTTTTCTTACCTTCGGCGGTGAAGGGGTTGTAGCCGGTGTTGCGGCAGTACCAGCCGTATTTTTCCGCCGCGGCAACGGTCATGTCAAAAGCGTCGTCGTAAGTGCCGTCCACAAGCACGACGCGCGCGCCAAACACCAGCAGTTGGGCGATTTTGGCTTGCGGGGCGCTCTTGGGCGCTAAGATGACGGCTTTTTGGCCGACCGCGGCGGCCATGCCCGCCAGCGCTGCACCCGCGTTGCCGGTGGAGGCGGTTATCACCACCTCTGCGCCGATTTCGCGTGCCCGCGCCACCACGATCGCGCTCGCGCGGTCCTTGAACGACGCGGTGGGGTTGGGGCTTTCGTCCTTCAGCCAAAAATTGGGCATGGAAAGGCTTTCGCGGATCGCGGGCAGGGTGTAAACCGGAGTCCAGCCGGCGCGGCGCAGGGGGGTGCCCTCGCCGTGCGGGTCGCCGACCGGCAAGAGTGGTAAATAGCGCCACAGCGAGGCTTCGTCGGGCGGCGCGGCAAACAGCGCCTCGGCTTTGGGCTTCAGCGCTTCGTAATCCAAAATCACATCCAAATTGCCGCCGCACTTTGGGCAGGTGTAGGTTGCTTCATCGGCGGCGAACTCCGCGCCGCACTGCGAACAGCGGTATGTGAACGCACTCATCGTTGACACCTCGTAGCGAAGATTTGGCAGGGTAAGCCTGCAGGGAGATTATACCGCTTTGCTGGTGATGGTTCTGTGTCTTTGCGTTACCATCCACCTATTGACACAGATTTGCACCGATTGAAGAAAAACCACAGAGGACACAGAAAATTACAGAGAACACAGAAAAAAATCTGTGCTAATCTGTGCAATCTGTGGTTTGTTTTATCCACCGATTGACACAGATTTGCACCGATTGAAGGAAAAACACAGAAAACACAGAAATTTACAGAGAACACAGAAAAAATCTGTGCTAATCTGTGTAATCTGTGGATTTTATTCTTGGCGTCCTTTGTGTCCTTGGCGACCTTGGCGTCCCTATCCACCGATTAGCACAGATTTACACCGATTTTAGGGAACATCCGCAAATCCTAAATCGCTAATCTTCTCCTCTGCGCTAATCTGTGTAATCTGTGGTTTTTCTTCCGTCTCCCTTGAACGGTTGCGGGTGTTATAATGCCGCCATGCCCATGAAACGCCTGCAAATTGTGAACAGAACGCGTTTGCTGCGGCAACCGCTTTCCGTGCGGCTGTGCGACACGTTTTCGTGCCGGTTTTTGGGGCTGATGGGGCGGCACTCCATTGCCGAGGATGACGGCTTGCTCTTTGTTTGGCCTCGCGAGGGTCGGCTTGATACTGCAATTCACATGCTTTTTATGCGCTTTCCGATTGCGGTGGTGTGGCTTGACGGTGCGCGGCGCGTGGTTGATGCGCGGCTTTTGAAGCCTTGGGTTGGGTTTGGCGTGCCGCGCTCGCCGGCGCGCTATGTTTTGGAATTGCACCCTGCGCGCCTTGCCGAATTTCAAATTGGCGATGAGGTAACATGGTGAAACGCGCTCCGCTCAAACTTGCCAAAATTCTACTGGCGGTGGCTCTTTTGGGTGCGGCGTTGGCGCTGCCGCTGACGGCGCGCGCCCAAGGTGATGGCGATAATTTGCCCACCTACGTGGTGCGCCCGGGCGATACCCTTTCTGATATTGCCTTTGCCTTTGGTGTGGACGTGCGAGCGCTCATGGCGGCTAACCACATCACCAACCCAAACTCCCTGCGTGCGGGGCAAACGCTTGTCATTCCGGGGCTGGAGGGCGTAACCGGTAGGCTGATTGTGCAAAAAACCGCCTTTGGGGATTCGCTGTTTTCTGTGGGGCGAGCGCTCCACATCCCCGCGCACAAGTTGGCGCGCCTCAATCACCTCGTTTCTCCGTTTCAATTTTATGCAGGTAAGCCCATTGTAGTGCCCGAAAGCGCAAAACCCGCCGCGGGTGAGCGCCTGCTTTTGGGCGATGAAAGTTTGCTTGACGCCGCCCTGCGCTCGCATCAAAGCGTATGGGCGCTTGTCTTTGCCAACGGCCTCCACGCCCGCTGGGATGCCATTCCGGGGGATGTGCTGATTGCGCCTGCAGGCAATGGGGCGAAGGGCGCACTTTCGGCCTTCCCAAGCGGCTTTGCGGCTACGCTGAAGCCAAGGGAATGGGTGCAAGGGCGCACGGGCGAGGTTGTCCTTTCTGCCAAGGGCGCCGAAAAGGTTGTGGGCGAGTTTGACGGCGAAAAAATGCCCTTCTTCCGCTGGAAGGCAAAGCCCAACGGCTGGGTTGCGCTGAAGGGGATTCACGCGCTCGCCGAGCCGGGAATTTACCCGCTCAGCCTGACGGTAACGCTCGCCGATGGGCGCTCGTTTGGGTTTGCGCAGGCGGTGCGCGTTGTGGCTGGCGATTACTACTACGAAAAACTCAACGTGCCGCCTTCTTTGCTCAACCCCGAACTCAACCGCAAAGAGGAGCGTTTTTTGGAGCAGAAGACCGCCGCGGCAATGCCTCAGCGTTATTGGGAAGGGAAGTTCGCGCCGCCCGAAAAGCCCCCGTTCTCAGATTGCCACCCTTCGTATTTTGGGGCGCGGCGCAACTATAACTCAGGCGCGTTTTTCTGGTATCACACGGGCTTGGATTTTTGCGGGCGCGTCGGCACGCCCATTTACGCCCCCGCCGGCGGCAAGGTTGTTTTTGTGGGCAAAACCGAAATCCACGGCAACGTCACCATTATTGACCACGGTTGGGGCGTTTACACGCTCTACTGCCACCAGTCGGCCGCACTTGTGAAGGAGGGGCAAACCGTGCACAAGGGCGACCTTATCGGCAAAGTTGGGCGCACGGGGCGTGTGACCGGCCCTCACCTGCATTGGGAAGTGAGGGTTGACGGCATGCCGGTTGACCCGCAGGAATGGCTTGACCGTGTCTTTCCGTAGGGGGAAGTAAAGGCTCTAATCTGTTACTGGGTTATTGTTATTCTCAAAATCCCCGCGGAAGAACGCGTTGATAACCTCTTCGGCTTCGGCAAGGCGACTTTCTGGCACGATGATGCTGATTTCGCCGAACGGGCCTACCTGTAAGCCGATGGCGCGCGCCGCCGGCTCCTGCATGGTGCGCGCCGGTATTCCCTGCGCTTCTAACAGCCCCCGCAAAATTTCTGCTTGCGCAAGGTTGCCGGTTTTTAGGGCTATTTTCCATTCTTCTGGCATTTTTGCCTCCAAGGCCGGGGTTGTTTGAAGTTTTACTGCAATTTCGGCTAGATTTGCCCTCGTGCAGAGCGAATTGCGTGCAACACTCTCTGAAAAGTTGAGGATTATGGTAAACTTGATGTTGTATGCAAGTTTCGGGCCAAAATTCTGGTACAATATGGCTAATTGAAGAGGTGTGTACGAGGTGATGAGGAGGACGCCGTGTTTTACGGCCTGTTGAGCAAGCGCAAATTATGGCTTTTGTTGGCGCTATTTCCACTGCTAATCGCGGCATGTGGGGGGATGGGTGTTTCTATATCTCCCTCCGGGCCTGGAGGTGGTAATGCCCCTCGCCCTGACCTCCTCGTTTCCGAAGCCGGACCGGTTCTCAACAATTTCCCAGAAGTATGGAACAAGTGTGGCAAGAGCGACGGAGTAGGGGAATGGATAGCCGGTCCTGTGTGGTATCGGAATCGTTACTTGGCAATGGTATACCGCAACGCTGTGCTTGCGTGGGACGCGCGCTTTCCCGAGAAAGGGGTGTTTCTTTTAGCGTTGAACGGGAACAAAGTAAGGCATACAAGAAGAAGCGTTCGTATGCAAAACATGACCACAATAGAGGGCGTGGAAGTGCCGCAGCGGTTTGCTAAATGGATTGCCGAGCATGGCGGTTTCGCATGTAGTGGCAAGCCAGTAGGGGATTTGACAGAGCAAGGCGATCTGCTGTGTCAAAAGTTTGCAAACATCACGCTGTGTTATTCAAAAAATGGCGGGCTTGTTTATCCGCTTCCTCTTGGAAAGCACTTCTTTGAAATTCATCCCAATCTGTTTTCCGCCGACCTTACGATGGACTACTCGCCCGATTGGTTTGTTCAGCCCAATATTGAAGCCGAGGGCGAGAGCCTTTTGAAAATCGGTGTATCGCCTCTGTTTGGGACCTTGTCTTCAACACCGTCTGTGGTGCTGGCGGTACAAGTACGCAAAAACGCTGTTCAAGTACGCAAAAACAGCGATGATTATCCCTTTTACTACCGGCTTGTACGCTTGCGTGGGAACTTCTTTTCGGATATCGTGAAAGTCCCGAAGCTCGACAAAGGCAGTACGCGTTTTGAAGTTGAGGTTTGTGTTTATTACGCCGGAAAGTGGGTTACCTGTGGCAATAACTCCACGCAGGTGTGGAAGCCTTAATGGCCGCTGGGTGCGGCGTGTGCTTCGGCCATGATTGACGTGCGCGTTATCGGCACTCCAACGCTGTAAACGCCGATCTTGAATGCTAAGGGGGAAGTTTGCCCAATTTTTGGGTGAATTTCTATACGGCGGGCGCCGACAATTTCACCTTTTGAATCATAAGCGGTTGCTACCACCCACACTTCGGCAATTTCAGGCTTTTTTGGCAATTGGATTTGCCCTTTGATAACCGCGCCTAACTTGTTGGGCGCGATTTTCACGCTTGTAACCGTGGTTTTTAGTGGTGGATAGGTTGTCTCTATTACTGAATCGGGCAATATGAGAGCGCGCGTCAATCTGGCCGATGGGGTGGCTTGCGGAAATGATGTCATCTTAGCGCGCCCCACCACTGCTCCTGTGCCGTGGGGTGGGATCATATCCAGCAAGGCAGAACCGGTGAATGTGAGGTTGCCCCATCTGAAGGTGACTTCCACCGCGCCAACGCTTTTCGCGCTTGGGTTTTTCACTTCGCATAAGCACACTACGCTTCCGTCGGGCGAGGGCGCGCATACCGGCCTACTCAATTCAAGCGGCACCGGTGTTGGGCTTGGCAGCGCCGCAGGGTTTTCTTCGTTATACGGCACTATCAGTTTTGTGCCTACCGAGAGAGCGGTTGGGTTTATCCCCGGATTGGCTTCTTTGAGGGATTTGAGTGTGACTCCGAGTTTGAGGGCTATTCCCAGCAAAGTATCGCCTTTTTTCACGGTGTAAATGTAGGGCGTTGGGCTCGGTGTGGGCGATGGGGTGCTTTTGGGCGCTGTGGCTGTGGGCGTGGCTGTTGGGGAGGCGTAGGGGGTAAGCACAATTGGCGTCGGCGTTGCTGTGGGCTTGGTGGAAGGGATCGCGGTTGGAACACTGGTAGCGTTGGGTGTACATCCCCCGATTGCCAGCGCCAACAGCAGGGCAATTGTTATTGCGCTTGCAGTATCACGCAGTTTGTGTACCATGCGGGCATTATACCCTCTAATGGCGCGGTATAATGCCCGCAAGAGCCGATTTTGGGCGCGACTTGTCTCTCTCAAGTCGCTTTATTGTGAAGGAGGCGCATCATGGAAACTTTTGGGATCGGCGAACTGCTGATAATTTTTGCGATAATACTGGTCTTGTTTGGGGTAGGGAGGATAGCAAAGGTTGGGCGTGAACTCGGCGAGGGGATCCGCGCGTTCCGCGAAGGTTTGCAAGGTAAGGATGAGCACGATGAATCGGAGAATGAGGAAGATGCCAGCACGCCTTCGGAGTGATCCGGCTTACTTCGTGTCAATCGGTAGGTAAAAACCACAGATTACACAGATTCGCACAGATTTTTTCTTCGGAATCTGCGAAATCCGTGGTTTCACAAAATCAATCGGTGAAAATCTGTGTCAATCGGTGGATGATAACGCAAAGGCGCAGAGGAAGCAGAGGCGCAGAGAGCGCAAAGAGAAAAACCACAGATTAGCACAGATTTTTTGTAATTACCTACGCGAGAGTGAGTGCAATATGCTTGGGGCTTGCTTTTCCCAAAAAGTCGCCGTAGGGCGACTTCGCAGGCAGTAGGTGCAGTTTCAACTGCCGCCGCTTGCGCCCGGCGACTGAAGTCGCGGGCTACAGGTTGCGAAGTCCACCTGCGTGGACTTTTGCTCGCATTGCACTGAGGGATTTACCCTCGCTTACAGGGTGGGTGGGCAGTTACGATTTTTCTGCGAAATCCGTGGTTTCACAAAATCAATCGGTGAAAATCTGTGTAAATCTGTGGATGATAACGCAAAGGCGCAGAGGAAGCAGAGG
>JALVVL010000022.1:0-13629 GCA_027023425.1 Anaerolineales bacterium | reverse complement strand
CGCAGAGTAGGGGCGAGGCATCGCCTCGCCCAGAGACGCAGAGAGGAAATTTCTGTGTTCTCTGTAAATTTCTGTGTCCTCTGTGGTTTTCTTGCTCAATCGGTGTAAATCTGTGTCAATCGGTGGATGATAACGCAAAGGCGCAGAGGAAGCAGAGGCGCAGAGTAGGGGCGAGGCATCGCCTCGCCCAGAGACGCAGAGAGGAAATTTCTGTGTTCTCTGTAAATTTCTGTGTCCTCTGTGGTTTTCTTGCTCAATCGGTGTAAATCTGTGTCAATCGGTGGAAGATGACGCCAAGAGCGCCAAGGACATAAAGGGCGCCAAGAGAAACGCAAAGACGCAAAGAAAGCAGAGGCGCAAAGAGAATCTTTTTCTGTGTTTTCCCGCTCTACCTACGACGCAACAACCCAACGACTCAACGACCTAACGACCTAACGACTCAACGCCCCAACGATCCCCCTACTGCCCAAATACCTGCCGGTATAAATCTTTCCCGTGGTTGCTCGGCTGGGGCGCGCCGGGTTTGATTTTGAAGGTGCGCGTGCCGTCGGGTAGGCGCTCGGCGCGCAGGAAAAGCGTGTCCGCCCTTCCCGCCGCGTGGAAGTGGCGCGCAAATTCGTAAAAGTGCGTCACGAAAAACACCTTCACCCCCGCGGCCAGCAGCGCCTCCACCACCTGCCGCGCAATCTCCGACCCTTCCCGCTCGTTGGTCGCCGAAAACGATTCGTTGCACAGCAAAAGCGCATGGGGGGAAAGCCAATCCACCGTTTGGCTCATGCGGCGCAGTTCTTCCTCAAACTTGCCGCTTTCCATGGCCTTGTCTTCTTCACGCTTGAAATGGGTAAAAACGCCCGGCACCACGTTGGCTTCCATGCTTTCGGCCGGCGCAAAAAGCCCGGCTTGCATCATCAGTTGGGCAATGCCCACGCTGCGCAGGAAGGTGGTCTTTCCGCCGCGGTTCGCGCCGGTGATGATGATAAGGGCTTTGCTCGCGGCGTCTATCTCGTTGCCGACCACCTTGGCGCGCATGGTGAGCGCCAGCCCTGCGTCGTAAAGGCCGCGCGCGCGGAAGGTGTGCGCTTCCATCGGCCGCGGGGTGGGGAAGGAAACCGGCTCGCCCAGCGCCTCCAGCGCCTGCCGCAGGTTTTCGGCGGCCACGTAAAAGGCCAGTTCCCGGCGCAGGGCGTGGAAGAAACTTTCCACATGGAAGGCGGCCTGCGCCACCGCGTTGGCCGCGCGCACCAGGCCGCGGTTGCGGAGTTCGCCGATGGCGCGCGCGCCGTAGTTGTCGCGCGGGGGCAGCGAATACGAGTAGGACGGCTCGCGCTGCAACAGCCGTCGCATTAGCGGCCGCCCATCTTGGGGGCGCTGGCACAAAAAATAGCCCGCGCCCTCGTTGCCTTTGCCCAAGCGGGCGCTGAGCGGCACGCCGTCGGGGAATTTCAGCGCTTCCACATGGCGCTTGACCGTTTTCAGATAATCGTCGCTCAGTTCCTCCTGCAACATGGCGAAAAAGCGCCGCAGCCCCGCGGAGGAAACGCGCGGCGCGTAGGCATCGGCCAGCGCTCGCAGTTTGCCCAGCAAATCCAGCGACGCGGCCAGCAGTTGGCGGCCGCTGCTGAGCAAGTAGGTGGGGCTGGTGCGGGTCTTGGAAATCCACAGCAGTTGTTGGCGCTTGCGCTCCAAAAATTCCAAGGGGATGGCGTACAGCCCTTCCAGCAGCGCGGGCTGGGCGATGAAATCTTGCAACACGGCCTGCCGATAGCGGATGACGGCCGGGTCGGTGGAGGTGTTGAGCAGCGCGGCGCGCGCCACTTTCCGCAGGAATTTGTCGCCGCGCGCCATGGCCTCCCAAAGCACCTCCAGCCCCAAATCGGCCGTCAGGTCGTCGGCGTTGGGGGGAAGGGGCGCATCTGGGGCGAAATCGCGGTCTGGGAAGAGCAGGTGCACTTTCATCGGGTCAGCCGCTCCTCAATTTGTTCGGTGGTGAGGCCGTGTTTGCGCGCCAGCGAAATGGCGTAAGCCAATCCGTTGGCGGGTTGGCGCACGATTTTGAAGGTGCGCACCGTGGTGTCGTCGGCGCGCACCTGCGCCACCATGCTCACCGTTTGCTCGCCGTATGACGCCAGTTCGTCGATGAAAGTAACCCACACGGCGAGCGCGTCCTTTTCCAAAATTTGCGCCATCAGTTTTTGGCTGAGGAAGAGGGCGTCTTGCAGGGTGGTGGAGGAAAAAATTTCGTTGAGGATGATGAGGCTGCGGTCGGTGGCCTGCGAGATGAGGCTCCGGGCGCGCAGCAGGTCGTCTTCCAGTTTGCTGCGCAGGTTTTGGACGTCTTCGCGGCGTTCAAAGTGGGTGAGGATGCGGTCGGGGAGGTGCAGGCGGGCGCGGCGCGCGGGGATGGGCAGGCCGAGCGCGGCGAGGTAATGCAATTGCCCGAACATGCGGGCGAAGGTGGTCTTGCCGCCTTGGTTGGGGCCGGTCACCACCAGCACGCGCTCGCGGCCGTGCAGGGCAAAGTCGTTGTAGACGATGGCCGCACCCGCGCGGTGCAGGATGGCCGCCGCGAGGGCCAGGTCAAAGCCGTCGCGCACTTCTTCGGTTTTGTCCGCGGCGCTCACCGTGGGGTAGCAGAAGGGCATCCCGCGGCGGCGAAATTCGGCGATGAAGTCAAGGTAGGCGATGTAAAACTGGATTTCGCGCTCAAAGCGGGCGACGAGGGGGGCGACGAAGTCGGCGTGGGCTTCGTGAAAGCGCCTCAGCGCGGCAAAGGGCTCGGGGTACAGGCGGGCGACGAATTCCAGAATTTTGGCTTCCACGTGGTTCATGCCGCTGGCGGGCTGGAGGTCAACGGTGTAATCTTCGGCCTCGGTTTGCCTGAATTTTTGGAAGACGCGAGCGATCTCCTCGCCGTAATCCGTGCCGCCGTGGTAACGCTCCACTTTGAAGCGCGTGCCCTGCAGGGTGACGCAGTAGCGAATTTCGGAAAGGGCGTTTTTGACCCGTTGGGCCTCTTCGCAGAGGCCGGTGAAGGCCGCCGACTTCGTATAGCCAGTGAGGTGTTGCTGGAAGGAAAGCAATCCCCGCGCGTGGAGCGTTGCTTCGCCGAGCGCCTTTTCCAGACCGCGCACGGCTTGGCAGTAGAGCAGCGCGGCTTCCAGAAACCAGCCGCGCTGGTGCTCTACGAAATCCAACTGCCGGCTCATTTCCAAATAGCGGTGGACGGCCGCGGCTTGCTCGGCAAAGGTTTTGAGTTTGGCGAGCAGGGCTTCGTTTTCCAGATCGCGCGCCACCTGCTGGCGGTAGGTCACCGCGGCTTCGTCTTGCAAGGGCGCGGTGAAGAAGGGCTTGAGGTCGTAAGCGGCCTTCCCCGCGGTGATGGAAGCGATCAGCAGGTCAATGTTGAGGTCATTGAGCGTATCGGGCGCCGCGGGCGGCGGCTCGTCAGCGCGGGGCGGGTAGAGGATGCTCGGCAAGGGCATGGATGCTCCTTAGAGGATGTGCTGGTAGGCGGTAACAAAAAGCCTCTACGGTCGCGAAGCAGTCCGTAGAGGCCATTAGCCGAAAAGCGGTTGAGGGTGAGCCTCATCACCCGTGAGTTAATTTTATCAGGGAAAACCACGGATTACACGGGTTAGCGCAGAGGTTAACGCCAAAGGCGCCAAGGGCACAAAGGACGCCAAGGATGAAAACCACAGATTACACAGATTGACACAGATTTTTTCTGCGGAATCTGCGGTTTCAATCATCCAATCGGTGTAAATCTGTGTCAATCGGTGGATAGGGACGCCAAGGACGCCAAGGGCACAAAGGGCGCCAAGAAAGTATAACGCGGAGGCGCAGAGTAGGGGCGAGGCATCGCCTCGCCCAGAGACGCAGAGAGGAAATTTCTGTGTTCTCTGTAAATTTCTGTGTTTTCTGTGGTTTTCTCCTTCAATCTGTGGATTGAAAACCACAGGTTTACAAGGCGGGTTCGGCTGGCGGGAAGGTGAAGCCATAAGCCGGTGCTATTTCAGCAAAGGCTTCTGCTAATTGCTCCATGCTCAACCCGACTTCTTCAAGGGAGTATTTGTTCTCGCTCCTAAACTTTTTCTGCTTTTCTTTCGCTTCTTTGAGGCCGGTGCGCACTTCTTCTGTGATTGGAATACCAAATTGTTCGTAGATTTTGCTCACGGTTGCCTCAATATCGCGCACCAAATCGTTGTACGCGACCCGAATGTACTGCGTTGGTGGCAGATGAGCGGTATCTTGGTGAAGGCGCTCATACCAAATCTTGTTGTGCTCCACTATCATCGGCACAAGTTCTTTCAAATTGCCAGTGCAGCCGTTGCGTATCCAGTGCCCCATCCACAGTTTCACGGAGGAAGGCACCACTTTCACCGGATGGCGCACGAGGTGGATGATTTTAGCATCTGGGAAGGTGGCGAGCACCGACGGTACGGCGGACGAAAGGGTGGTCATCTTGCTGAGGTAGCGCTTGCCGGGGTGGGCAGCGAGGTGGCGTTGCACCATCCTTTTGAGAAACAGCATATCCTTCTGCTTGCGCTTTTGTGGGATTTTCCGGTCATAGTCGGCGTAGTCAAAAATTAGTTCGCGAAAAGGAAACATGCCTGCCAAGTCGTAAACCGAGCAGTTGTGCAAGAGGTAGAGGTTGTCTTCCTCAATCCCGTTGAGTGTGAGACGGTGGGCTTTGTAGTACATTTGGTTAGCCGGGTTGTTGGCGAAAGATTGCTCAATGTTTGCCAAAATTTTGGGAAATGGGATGCCGAGTTTTGCGCCAATTGCGCCAATTCCCCAAATTGCTTTGCGCTCTGAAATGGCAGGAGCAAAGAAATACTCCCACATGCGCGGGGCGGTGAAGCGTTGGTCTTGGGCGAGCGTGTTTACCAGCAGGGTGGTGCCCGAGCGGTTGGGAGCAATGATGAAGACGGGCTCACGCACTTCTATGCGGCGGAATCGGCGGTGAAATACCTCATCCACTGCGAACCCAAGGCGATGGACGGCTTCTAAGAGTGGGTAGCCAACGAGGCCAGAGGTGAGCAAAAATTTTAGGCGCGCGCCCGAGAGTTTGCACGGCGTGCGGCGCGCGCGGAAAAAACTGTGGCAAATCAACTTGAAATAGAGTGAAAGGTTGAAATTCATGGTTTACTTCAAGTATTTGTCTACCAGCAGGGCAAGGCGCTCGCGGGTTTCTGGGGGGATGACTTTAGGGTCGGTTATCAGCGCAGTGGCAAGTGCGTTTTGGCATTCGCAGGTGCGCTCTTCAGGCATGTTTTTCACTGCTGTGCGAATTGCTTGCTCGGCAATGCGGACGTTGCGCTGCAGGGTTTGCACCACCATTTCTACCGTGACGGGTTCTTCGGAAACGTGCCACACGTCGTAATCGGTGACGTGTGCCATCACGGCGTAGCACATTTCGGCTTCGCGCGCCAAAAACGCCTCCGGCGAAGCAGTCATGCCGATGATGGACATGCCCCATTGCCGGAAAAGGTTTGACTCGGCGCGCGTGGAAAAACGGGGACCTTCTACCGTGATGAATGTGCCGCCGCGATGGACGGTTGCGCCTGCCCGCTCGGCGGCATCGGCAATTACGGCCGAAAGTTGGGGACAAAACGGCTCTGCCACGCCTACATGCGCCACCATTCCGCCCGTGAAAAATGACCTTTCGCGCCCTTTGGTGAAGTCAAACAGTTGGTCGGGGATCACAATGTTGCCCGGGGCGTAGTCCTCGCGCAGCGAGCCACAGGCGCTCACGCTGATTATGCGCTCCACACCGAGCATTTTGAGGGCGTAGATGTTGGCGCGGTAGTTTATTTCAGATGGGGAAATGTGGTGACCGATTCCGTGGCGGGCCAAAAAAGCCACGCGCTTGCCTTCTAATTCGCCGACCACTATGGGGGCGCTTGGTTTTCCAAAAGGAGTGGTTAGGTCGTGTTCCACCGTGTTTTTTAGGCCTTCCATAGCGTAAAGGCCTGAACCGCCGATTACGGCTATTTTGGCTTGTGCGGTCATTTTTCCCTCCCTTCATCAGAGGCGCTGGATGAGGTTTGGTTTGGGTCAAACATTATCGTCTCGGTTGGTGCGGTGTTGTTGTTGGCCTGCAAGGGAGAAGTTGGCCCCGCTGGAGTGAGCGGGCGTGTGGTCCGCTGGCCATAAAGCATTGAGACGCCAGCGAGTGAGATAACATCCCCCGGGTAAAGTATTGTGTTGGTTATGCGCTTGCCGTTTATGAAAGTCCCGCCGGTGGAGTTCAAGTCAATAATGCGGTAACGGCCACCGGTTGCCCTCAACTGGGCATGTAGTCGTGAAACTCTTGGGTCGTTTATTACCAAATCGTTATCTGCCCGACGGCCGATGTGCACTATCGGCGTCTTCAAAGGGAAAATTTTAGTGCTTTGTATGATGAAATAGGCATCTTTGGGAACGTCTTTGGTTGTGGCAGTTAGTGGTAAAGTGTTCAAAATAGCAGGTTCGTAAAATTCGCTTTCAAGGCTAAAGTCGTCCTCAGAGATTTCCTTGCTCACTTCAATGCCGGTTTGAGGCAAGATGGCGAATTTCACCCCCATTGCATTCCCAACGGCGTGGATGGCGATTGCCAACTCATCCTGTAAGTGAGCAAGGTGGGGAATGCGGCTTACTGTGTTCGGGTGTAGGTAGAGTCTATATTTGGTGGGAGCGAGCCGCAAAGGGTTATCCAAAACTTTCGGGGAGATTATTTCCTCCACAATAGCCGTCTTGATGCGCTCAGCAGCCGGTAAATAGCCCCACAAACGGCTGCTTTGGCTTGTTAGCAGGCGGAGGAGGTAATTTTTGATGCGCTGTCTTCGTTCCGTGCTCACGTTTTTTCCCTTTTTGGTATAGCGTTTGCATTTACTAAATTACAGGACTTACGCAGTTGCCCGAAGAAGCCTTGTTTTCATCTCATGGCAAGCCGCCATAGGCGGCAAAGTCATCCCCACAACGGTGGACGGAGGCCGCTTCGGGGGGCTGCGCTCGCCTCGCGGTGGCATAAAGCGGGGGAACTGCGTAGCTCCTACTAAATTATACTCGCTTGCAAGGGGTAATGAACTACCAAGAACTGCTTAGAAAAAATCTGCGACTTTCTTTTTTCCTGCAATGACTTTGGGTAAGCAAGGCTAAGAGAGCAATTGCGAAAAATACTTGGGTTGCAAGGCGTTTTTGCTTATAATATCAAGGTCTGCTTCGTATTTGACTATCTGTTTGGCGTATGCTATCCTGTAGATGCGAGGTCGTGGGGCGTCGCATGGCTGGCCTGTTGGGTCAATCCGAGTAGTAGATTAGGCAAAATGTGAGTTGCAAGTTGGTGAGGAAGCGATGTTGAAGGCTGTTGTGGTTGATGATGAGCCTAAAATTAGTTTCATGTGTGAGCGTATACTGGATTTGGCGGGAATTCAAGCGCTTTCCTTTTCGGAGCCACTGGCGGCATTGGAATATCTGCGTCAAAATGGGGCCGATGTTGTGCTCGCTGATGTTCGTATGCCGGTGATGGATGGATTTGGTCTGCTTCAGCAGGTGCGCGAGTGTTGCCCTTCTACGGCAGTGGTGATCATGACGGCTTATGGCGATATGTCCATTGCCCTGAAGGCCCTGCGCGCCGGTGCCGATGGGATGATTCTAAAGCCGTTTGGCAATGCCGATTTGCTTGTGAAGGCTGTGCAGGAGGGGGTTGAACACCGACGCCGTTCTGAGGAAACGGCGCGCTTACAAGCCCTTGCGCCTCTTTTGCAGGTGGCGGAGGCGCTACTGAGTGAATCAGCCGGTAACACGAATTTCAATTCCCTCGCCGAGCAAATCAGACTACTTTTCCCGGCTTGTGATTTTGGGGTGTACTGTTGGGAAGGCAAGTCGGAGGATGGGAGGCTTTTGTTCTTCGGGGGAAGCGCGCCTGATGATCAAAAAGTGCTTCGGGAGGTACATTCTTTGCTTTCCGAGCACTGCGGCGGCGATGAATGTGCTCTTTCGCCATCTCTGAGTGAGGCACAGGGTTGGAGTGACTCGTTGGCGGTGGGGGTTTTGCGCGGTGAAAGGCTATATGCTTTGCTCTTAGGGCGTTCGGAAGGCAAATTTATGCCTGCAGAGCGCACCGCTGCGGCCATTTTAGCCCGTTTGTTAGCCTCTGCTTTGGAGAACCAACGACTCTATGCTGAACTACAACGTTCTTTGGAGAACGAGAGGCGTTCTCGGCGCGCGTTGACAAAAGCGAAACAGATGGCGGCGCTCGGCCGCATGATGGCTTCACTTGCCCATGAACTCAACAATCCTTTGCAAGCCCTTAGCAATAGCCTCTATTTGGCACTGCTGACCGACGGCGAGGGAAATGCCAGCGGCGATGGCGAAGAGCATAGACAATACCTTGAATCCGCAAACTATCATTTGGGGCGTCTTATCTCAGTTGCTGAGAGGATGTTGGACTTTTACCGTCCTGATGCCTCTTCGCGTGCCTTCGTTCAGATCGCCGATTTGGTGCAAGACGTTGCCAAGCAGGTCTCTGCCGATGCAGACCGTAGGGGCGTCAAAATTGTGCAAGATTTATCGGCTGGCTCTTCAAAAGTTTTAGTTGTACCCGCTCATATCAAATATGCCCTTAGCCGCTTGGCTGCAGATATGCTGGAGTCTATGGGCAAGGGAGATCAACTGCATTTTGTGGTGACCGAAAACGGTGATGAAGTTTCGTTAGAAGTTTCGGCCTTGTCAAATCACAGTGGCTTTCCCTACCCCTCGGTGGAGGCTTTTTCCCAACAAGACGTGGCTGATTGGGGTAGCACCGGAGTTGGGATAGCAATAAGCGAGGGCATAGTTTCCGCCCACGGTGGTACTCTTTCTATAAGTGCTTCTCCTGATGCAAAAAAACGCACAATCCAAATAAAATTGCCTTTGGTGCACGAAGTGAGATAGGAGGTCCTATGGAAACGTCCGGTAGTCCTCCCAGAGTTCTTGTGGTTGACGATGATCTATACCAACGCCATTCCACGGCGGAGATATTGCGGCTTTCGGGTTTTGAAGTTGATGAAGCGCCGAACGGTTTTGAAGCCGTAAAAGCGTTGCAAAGCAAGCGCTATGAGGCTATGCTTTTGGACTTGAAAATGCCGGGTATGAGTGGGGAAGAGGTGTTGCGTAGGCTTCCGGAAATTGCGCCTGAAGTTGAGGTGGTTCTCCTCACGGCGCATGGCTCGCTGGATTCTGCCATCTTAGCCCTGCGGCAGGGAGCGGTAGATTATCTCCGAAAGCCCGCAACCGCTGAGCAAATAGTTGATGCCGTGAGCAAAGCGGTTTCAAAATACCGCGAGCGCCGCAGGAAAGAAGAATTGCTCGGCGCTTTGGAGAGATCAATACGCGAGTTGAAGGGGGAACATTCCTCTGTAGAAGGCTTACAGGCTTTTGCATCCCGCGAAGAAGGCGCTACTGCGCCGAAAATTCAAGTGGATTGGGATAGACGCATTGTCCGTTTTGGAGATGCTGAAGTCTACCTCACCCCTGCTGAAAGTCGCTTGTTCCGCGTACTGTGGGAGGCGCAAGGCAAGGTCGTGCCTCACGGCAAACTGGTGCGATTGGTGCAAGGCTATGAAGCCGAAGCATGGGAGGCTCCGGAAATTACCCGGCCACTTGTCAGCCGCTTGCGGGCAAAACTTGCCAAACTCCCCGGCGGTGATAAGTGGATAGTGAATGTGCGCGGCACAGGGTATGTGCTGGATACTTCGGCTATCGGAAATGCTCCCTCTGAGTAACGGCTTTTCCCCTTTGGTCTGTTTGCGATCTTGTGTTTGTGCTTTGCTCTGTGCGGAATGGTTTTATTAGGATTTGATAAAAATTCCAATGAGGGGGAAGTTTTATTGTAAGATTTCGCAAATTGGGCATAGTACTTTTGTGCTTGTATGAAGTTTCTATCGCCAAAAATGGGTAAATCTGTAATATAATTACAGCCTCTCAAGAACAAACTTAGCGTTCTGCCTAATGATTTTGTACAGGCACAACCAACACTTGTTTAGGTAACTTAGCCATGAAAGATGAAATATTGCATAAATTCAATGATTACTTAAGCGCGGAGTTCGGCTACAGCGATTCCACTCTTATGGCCTACCGAGGCGATGTTGCTTTATTTTTGGACCACGTTGCCGCTCGGCGGCCGGATGCTTTGCAAAACTTGCAGTTTACGCGCGAAGACGTGCTCTCGTTTTTGCGCTCTGAAGCGCAGATAGGCAGGCGAGTGGCTACTTTGAACCGCCGCCTTGCTTCTTTGAAGGTGTTTGAAAAGTTCTTAGAAGATGTTTTTGGAGTGAGCGCAAAGTTTGTGCCCCCAGACAAGGATTCGGAAGTCGCTCAGATCCTTTCTTCCGGGCGCCCTTCCTCTGCTCCTAATTGCCTGACAACCGACCAGATAAACCGTTTGTGGGAAGTGTTGCTTGCCTCGCCCAGACGTCAGGCTGTGCGGGATTTGGCTCTAATCTCTTTGATGTTGGAATGGGGGTTTTCAGTCAATCTGTTGCTTTCGTTGGAGATTTACGATGTAGACCTCAAATCCCACACTTTATGGACGCCTTCTTTGGGGGATACGGGCGCTGGATGGAAACTGGAGTATTCTTTTGCCCCTTTGGCGCGCTATCTTTTGCGTGGCAGGGATGAGTTATCTCCGCATGAAGGGGAAACCCATCTTTTCATCAGCCAGCAGGGTAGGGCGCTTTCGCGCCAGAGCATTTGGCACGCATTGCGCAAATGGGGCCGTGAGGCTAAACTTGAAGTGATACTCACGCCGCGCCTGTTGCGCAATACGGCGGTCTACCGTATGATGAAAAACGGCATTTCCCCCAAGACCATAGGGATGGCTTTAGGTCACTTGAACCCGCTTTCTACCCACTTGCTTTTGCGGCGCTTGAATGAGTATTGCGCGGAGTATGAGCCGCCTGAATTGCCGAAATTGTCGTTTGATGATAATTTAAGTTGAGTTACCCCGTGTGATGAGGTTTTGAGAATGCTTTCAGCCCCCGATTTTTTTACTTTGGAAGAAATTGATGAAGTCGTTTCGGCTATCCGCTGCCGGACGGACTTTGAGCCGCGCGTTGCCTTAATCCTCGGCTCAGGGCTGGGTGGGGTTGCCGAGGAGGTAGACGCCGCCGCTGTGCTTGCCACCGCCGAATTGCCCCATTGGCCTCGCACCACCGTAGAGGGGCACGCGGGCAGGCTTATCTTTGGCTCGCTTCAGGGGCAAAAGGTTGTGATTTTGCAAGGACGGGTGCATTTTTACGAGGGTTACACCATGGCGCAAGTAACCCTTCCCATCCGCGTGATGCAACGCCTCGGGGTGGAAATTTTGATTGTGACCAACGCCGCAGGCGCGGTCAACCCCGATTTTGTGCCGGGCGACTTGATGCTTATCACCGACCATATAAATTTTGTGGGAATGGCAGGCTTCAATCCCTTGCGGGGGCCCAATTTGGATGAGTTGGGACCTCGTTTCCCAGATATGAGTCAGGCATATGACCGTGCATTGCAAGGGCTGGCGCTTGCATCGGCTGAGGAAGCCTACGTACCTATGCACAAAGGGGTGTATGCCGGCGTGGCAGGGCCTTCGTTTGAAACCCCTGCTGAGGTGCGTTTTTTGAGGGCTGTGGGTGCTGATGCTGTGGGGATGTCCACCGTGCCCGAGGTAGTGGTGGCGCGGCATGGCGGCATGCGCGTTCTCGGCATTTCGGGCATTAGCAACAAGGCCAATTTGGACGGTAACACCCCAACCAGCCATGAGGAAGTGTTAGAGGCCGGTAGAGTGCTGGTACCGCGGCTTGAAGCAGTGCTCCGCGGTGTTTTGAGCAGGCTTTGATTTTGGTATTTGCCGCCCCGAGGCATTAGTATGGAAGCGTTTTTGCGCTTTTTAAAGACTTACGAGTCTTTTATTTACCTCTTTTTAGGGGCGGCTTTGTTTCTTTATTTGCTTAGGTTTTTTTCGGCTTTGCAGGAGCGTGAGATCGCTACATTTGACCTTGAGCGTGAAGAAGCCGAATCCAAGATAAGAAATAGCCTTCTCGGTGCCGGCCTTGCTCTGCTTTTGGGGGTTATGGTGTTTTCGTTGGTGACTTACGTAAGTCCGAGCAAGTCCAAAATTGTTTTGCCTACCCCCACCCCCAATTTGTTGGCCGCCGGCGCGGCCGCCTCGCCTGAGGCCACATCCGAGGCTACACCGGCAGGGACTCCTACGCCGTTGCCCACTCCCGCGGTGACCACTGCCGGTTGCAAGCCCGACAAAGTGGAAATAACCGCCCCCAAAAACGGTGATACCCTGCAAGGCGAAGTTGATATTGAAGGCACGGCCTTTATTCCAAGTTTCGGCTTTTACAAAATTGATATTGCACCTGCCACGCAGGCGCTTTTCCTTACCATTTATGCCAGTCACACTCCTGTGAAGAAAGGCAAGTTGGTTGAAAAGTGGGATACTTCCACTTTGCCGCCGGGGGATTATGTTTTGCAACTTGTGGTGGTGGATAGCGCGGGCAAGGCTCTGCCACCTTGCCGCCTGAAAGTGCACATAGCCCCTCCGAAGCAAGGGAAGTGATGATGGCGCGAGTAAAAATTCGCCCCGCGCACGATTCAGACCTTACCGCTTTGCGTGGAATAGAGCGGGAAATTGTTACCGAGTTCGTTTGGCGGATGGAATGGGCTTCGCCGCCAGCGATCGGGGCTATTTTTTCGCGCTTTCCTCTGCCGCGCCCGCTAAAGTTGCCTTATCCGCGGCCTTTTTCCCCTTCGTGCGCGGAGAAAGCCCTTTTCCTCGTAGCCGAGCACAACGGCACTCCACTTGGCTACATTTGCGGCGATGTTTTGCCCTCGCTTGGTTTGCTTTGTCTGAGCGACTTGGCGGTGGCAATGCAGTGGCGCCGCAAGGGTGTAGGCAGTGGCTTAGTGCGCGCCGCCATTGGCTGGGCTGAGGCCGAGGGCTTGCGGCGGGTGGTTTTGGAAATGTCGTTCCGTAATGCGCCGGCGGTTGAATTTGCGCGCCGTTTGGGTTTTGCCTTTAGTGGATTTCAGTACGACTATTACCCCAACGGCGACGCGGCGTTGTTTATGGCGTTCAACGTGGCCGAAGGTGGGGGGCTGTAACCCGCTGATTGAAGAAAACCACAGATTACGCAGATTTCACCGATTGGAGAAATAGCCACAGAAGGCACAGAAATTTACAGAGAACACAGAAAGCGGGAGAAATTGAGGGATTGGGGCGTTGAGTCGTTAGGTGGTTAGGTCGTTAGGTCGTTAGGTCGTTGAGTCGTTGGGTCGTTGCGTCGTTGGGTCGTTGCGTCGTAGGTAGAGCGGGAAAACACAGAAAACATAGAAATTTACAGAGAACACAGAAAAAATCTGCGCTAATCTGTGTAATCTGTGGTTTTTTTCTTTGCGTCCTTTGCGTTTCTCCGCGCCTCTGCGTTTTCCTCTTGGCGTCCTTAGCGTTCCTTGGTGTCCTTGGCGTTAACTTCTTTGCGCTCTCTGCGTCTCTGTTTTCTCTGCGTCTCTGCGTTCCCCTTGGCGTCCTTATCATCCACAGATTGGCACAGATTTACACCGATTGAAGAAAAAACCACAGAAGACACAGAAACACTACAGAAAACACAGAAATTTTTTCTTGGC
>JALVVL010000021.1:34336-40664 GCA_027023425.1 Anaerolineales bacterium | reverse complement strand
GTGCAGGGGGGCAGAGCCCCCCTGCCGGTTAAACGCGCGAATTTTTGATTTTTCCAAGGAGAACCCCGTGACAGAACAAACACCCAAAGACAATGACAAACGCCTTTCCACCGAAGGCGGTGCCTATGTGGGCGGCAATGTGCACACCGGCGGGGGTGATTTTGTGGGCCGCGACAAAATTGTCTCGGCCGGCGAGCGCGGGGTGGCCATCGGCGGCAATGTGAGCCACAGCACCATCATCACCGGCGACGGCAACCTGGTCGGCGGCGACTTGCAGCAAATCTTCGCCCCGGTTTACCAGGCCATCGAGCGCTCCGAGCGCCCCGCCCAGGAGAAAGCCGACCTGACCGCCGAAGTGCAGGAAATCGCGCAGGCCCTCCAGCAACCCCAGGTGGACGAACCCTGGCTGGCGCGCCGCCTGCGCAACCTGAAGCGCATGGCACCCGACATCGCCGGGGTGCTGCTGGCCGGGCTGAGCGGCCCCCCGGCCGTGGTGGCCGAAACGGTGCGCAAAATCGCTGCCAAAGTGAAAGAAAGCACACCGTAGAGGCGCAGCGGCGCTGCGCTCCCCTCCTCGGCTTGCGCTACACAATTTGGGCGAACAGCCACAGGCCATAGGCCACCATCAGCACACCTAAGAGCACGAAGGCCGCGGCGGCGCAGGCTTGGGGCTGGCAATGGTCAAAGCCCTCGTAGAAGCCCACGGCGGCAAAATCACCGCCGCCAGCACCTTGGGGGAAGGGACGAAATTCACGCTTTGGCTGCCAAAGGAATGATGGTAGCAATCACAATCCAACCAACTTTCGCACCTCACCCTCCCGGCATCCTCACAAAATCCGCACCCACCTGCCGGGCGCGACTGTAAAGCCGCTTGTCGCCGGTCCAAAACTCACACCTTAGCCGCTCGGCAAGGGCGAGGTAGAAGGCATCATAGGCTTTTGCTTGCCCCAGCCGTTTTGCCCATGCAACGGCCGCAATCGTCAGTTCGGAATCGGCGCGGACAATTTCATCGGCCAATGCAAGCAAAGGGGGCAACGTCCGCTTCAGCCACGCTTCTCCCCCTGCCTGCGAACGAGCGTGGCGATACAGCACCGAAGTGACTTCGTACACCCACAATCCCGGCACGATGACTTCGCCCTGCATGATGCGGCGCATTCGCGCCTTCCCCCAGCCGTAGGGATCAGGGATAACCGTCCATACGGCTATGTTGGCGTCAACCACGCACGTCCGGCATGAGTTCATCCAGCCGCTCCTCTCGGATGGCATCCAAATCCTCGGGAGTGTGCATCGCCTCCGGCGCGTGCTCAGCCAGCCAGCGGGCGCTCTCGTCCAACTGCCGGAAGATTTCCTCCTTACGCCGCGCGCGCTCCGCTAAGGCTTCTTCCACCATCTCGCGCACCACGGCGGAAATGCTTTCGCCTCGCTGCTTCGCCACTTGGCGCAAGCGGCGCGCTTGCTCTTCGGTGAACAGTATCTGCATTCGTACCAAGCCGGGCATTCTACGCCTCCTTGGTGCGCAGTGTGTATTACACACCCATTATAAGCGCCGAGAACGGGGAATGTCAAACACGCTCACAAGCCCTTACGCTCCACCCCCTCCAGCCGAGCGCGCACTTCTTCTGCCGAGGCCAGCGCGAGCACCTCCGCGGCAAGGGCTTGCGCCTCGGCCAGCGGCCACGCCCGCACCGCGGCCTTCACCGCCGGGATGCTCGGCGCGGCCATGCTCAACTCGTCCACCCCCAGCCCCAAAAGCACCGGCGTTGCCAGCGGGTCGCCGCCGAGTTCGCCGCACACCCCCACCCACACGCCGCGGGCATGGGCGGCTTCCACCACCTGCTTGATGAGCCGCAGGACCGCGGGGTGCAACGCATCGGCCATCGGCCCCACCTCGGGGTGCGTGCGGTCGGCGGCTAAGGTGTATTGCGAAAGGTCGTTGGTGCCAATGCTGAAAAAGTCTACCTCGGGGGCGAGGGCATCGGCCAAAATCGCGGCCGAGGGCACTTCAATCATCACCCCCACTTCCACATCCTGCGCGTGGGGCAGGCCTTCGGCTTCCAGCGCCTGCCGCACCGCGGCGAGGTGGGCTTTGGCCGCGCGCACCTCCTCCACCGAAGCCACCATCGGGAACATGATTTTGACGCCCCTTTTGCCCGCGCCGGCGCGCAAGACGGCGCGCAACTGGGTGCGGAACATCGCCGGCCGCGCCAGCGAAAGGCGGATGCCGCGCTGGCCGAGGAAGGGGTTGGCCTCAGCGGGCAGGTTGAGGTAGGGGATGTCCTTGTCGCCGCCGATGTCGGCAGTGCGGAAAATCACCGGCCGCCCGGCCATCACTTCAAGGTAGGGCGCATAGGCGGCAATTTGCTCTTCCTCGTCGGGCGGCGCGGTACGTTCCATGTAGAGGAACTCGGTGCGCAGCAGGCCGACGCCCTCAGCGCCAAAGGCCAGCGCCTGCTCGGCCTCGGCGCGGCCGCCGCCGCCCAAGTTCGCGCCGATTTCCACCCGATGGCCGTCGGGGGTGATTGCGGGCGCGGCGGCGCTTGCCTGCGCCTGCGTGCGGGCGCGCGCCAGCGCGGCTTCGCGCGCACGGTAGGCGGCCAAGGTCTCTTCCGTGGGCGAAACGATGACCTCGCCCGTTTCGCCGTCCACAATCATCAGCGCGGCATCGCGGGCGGCGTCCAGCACCGCCGCATCCACGCCCACCACCGCGGGCAAGCCCAGCCCGCGCGCCAAAATGGCGACGTGCGAGGTTTTGCTCCCCTGCACGGTGCAAAAGCCGCGCACCAACTCGTGCGGCAGCATGATGGTCTGCGAAGGGGTGAGTTCGCGCGCCACGATGATGGAGGGCTGGGATGGCAGGGCAAGGGCGTGCGCCTTTCCGGCAAGGTGGGCGGCCACGCGCGCGCCCACGTCGCGCAAATCCACCGCCCGCGCGCTGAAAACCGGATCGTTCAGCGCCTCCAGCATTGCCGCCTGCGCCTCCACCGCCTGCCGCCACGCGGCAAGCGCGCTTTCGCCGCGGCGGATGGCCTCTTCCACCTGCTTGGTCAGCGTGGGGTCGTCCAAAAACATGGCGTGGACGTGGAAAATTTCGGCTTCCTGCTCGCCCACCCGTTCCCGGGCCGCGTCGTAGAGCGCCTGAATTTCGGTGCGTGCGGCTTCCAGAGCGCGGTGCAGGCGGGCAAGTTCTTCTTCCACGCGGCCCGTGGCCGCGGGGGAAGGGGCTTCTCCATCCGCAGGGTCGGTAAACAAAAACGCGGGGGCAATCGCCACCCCGCCGGAAGCCGCAATGCCGTGAAAACGCCGCTCAGCCATTTTGCTCATCCTTTCTGGTGGCCGCGTCCAATTCCAGCACGCGTGCGGCCGCCTCGCTGTCGGTCACCAAGTAATCAATCACGCCGCTGCGCAGTGCGCCGAGGATGGCAGGGGCTTTCCTGCGTCCTCCAGCCACGCCCATCACCACCGGAATGCGCTTCAGCCCTTCCCACGAAATGCCGATCAGGCGGCGATGCAGGTCTAAATCCAGCAATTCGCCCTCTTGGTTGAAGAAATAGCCGCACACATCGCCCACACCGCCTTGGGCGGCAATTTGCTCCAGTTCCTCTTCGGAAAGCAGTTTGGCGTTGAAAAGGCTGGAAAGGGTGGGCGGGGAAACCGCGCCGATGCCCACGAGGGCAATGTCGGCTTGCTCGGCAAGGGCGATGACCTCGCTCACGGCGGGCGTGCTTACGATGGCTTCGCGCGCCTCGGGCGTGCTTGCCAGCAGCGGCGCAGGCAGGTAGCGGTATTGCCCCGAAAGCGTCTGCGCCAGCCAGCGGGTGAGGTCGGGGCCATCCAGCAGGGGGTTGACCGAGCCCACCGTGCCCATCAACTGCACCACGGTGACGCCCTTTTGCCGCGCCGAGCGCAGCGCGCTCACCACCTGATACACGCCCGTGCTCCACGCAATGCCCAACACCGACTTGCCCTCCAGCAACTCGGCAAGGCGGTTGGCGGCCAGCACGCCCAACGACTGCACGGCCTGCATGTAGCCGCGGCCGCCGCGGTCCATCACCAACGCCTCGCGCAGCGGGAAACGCCGCTCCAAGCGGGATTGCAGTTCGGCCACTCGGCTCCACGGGCCTTGGATGCGGATTTCCACAATGCCGAGGTCGCGCGCCTCGGCCAGCCAGCGCGAAATTTGCGAGCGCGAAACGCCCATTTCGCGGGCAATTTGCGCTTGGGTGAGGTTTTGCTCGTAATACAGCCGTGCCACGCGGGCCAATTTCAGGTGGTACGGGTCGGTGGTGGGCATTGTCTTCCCCTTTGGCTATTCCTCTCCGAAATTGCTCTCCACAAGTTCTTTCAGGGCGCTAAGCGCGGCCTCGGCATCTTCGCCGGAGGCCGTAATTTCTATTTCGTGCCCTTGCGCCACCCCAATGCTCATCACGCCCAAAATGCTTTTGGCGTCCACAAACGGGGTGTTGCGCGTCCGGTTGCGGACGCGGATTTCTGCTTTGAATTCTCCTGCTTTCTGAACGAAAAGCGCGGCCGGACGGGCGTGTAGCCCAACCGGGTTGTTCACTTGCAACACCAACGATTTTTTTGCTTCTTCGGCCATCACAGAATTTTCCTCATCGTGCTGGCGGCTTCGGCCGCCTTTTTGACTTCTTCAAGGGTGCGCCCGAGGGAGGCTTCCACCGCGGCCACGATCGCCCCTTCCACCAGTGGGGCGTCGGTCATTTGAATTTTAGCCTGTTGCTCGGGCGTCATCATTTCAATTGCCATTTGGGCGCTCATCACCGCGCTGCCCAAATCCATCAGCACCAGCACGCCATCGGGCGAATAGGCGCTTTGCAGCGCGGCGAAAATGCGTTCGGCATTGGTGCCAAGGGTTTGGTCATCCACGCCGCCGGCCGCGGCAATGGGCACTCGCCCTTGGCTCATCTGGTCGGCCATTTCTTTGACGCCTTCGGCCACTTTGGCGCTATGGGAAACAACAACGATGCCGATCATACCGTCTGCTCCTTTTGCACGCGGCAGTGCGGGCACTGCACTACTTCGTGAATTTCGTCGGTAATTTCAAAATCGGGAGATTCTGGCTCCTTGAACCCCACCGCGCCGCACGCGCACGCGTACCATCCCGGTGGGGCAGAATCAAAATTCACCCTCCGCGCCTGCAGGTCAACCTCTTCCACGGCCAAATGCCAGCGGGCATTGGTGAAGAGGCGACGGGCGCCCGCCGCGCGCAGTTTTTCAAAGAAATCGCGGAAATGCACCGTGTGGCGCACCAGCAACACGCCGGTGGTCACATCGGGCGGGACGGGCAAATCCAGCGCGTTGGCGCACACAACCAGCAGGTTAGGCGGCAAGCGCTCTCCGGCGCGGTGCAGGAAGTCTGCCACCAAATGGGAGTGAACTTCCACCGCGTAGACCTTGCGCGCCCGCCCCGAGGCGGCCAACGCAAAGCGGAAGTCGCCTGCGCCGATGTCCAGCACCACATCGTCCGGCGCAAGGCGTTCCAGCACGAAATTATAAACGCTTTCGTCGTAAGGCGCGTACCACGCTTCCCACAAGCCGAGCCCGCGGCTCGCGGCGAAGGTAGCCCAGTCGGCGCGGAAGCGCGCGGTAAGGACTTTTTGGTTCATCGTGAGCGCAGCCACCGGTTCAGGGTGAAGACGAAAGCAAAAATCAGCCACATGGCGAGGGTCATCACGACCGCGACTTTCAAGGTGGTGCGCCACGCCGCGCCTTCCGGCGCGGAAAGCCACACCAGAGCGAAGACGCCCACGCTCAGCAACAACATCACCAGCGCGGCGGTGCGTTTGCTCAGCCAAGGCGAGCGCGCCGCGGGCGGGCTTTCTTTTTCAACATCGTTTTTCGGGGGCAAAAGAACCTCCTTTTGCTACACAATTTGGGCGAACAGCCACAGGCCGTAGGCCACCATCAGCACGCCCAAGAGCACGAGGACGGCGGTGAGCCGCCGCGCCGCCTTCTCGGCGACGCCGAGGTCAAGCACCATCGCCCGCACACCGGCCAAGGCGTGAAAGACCACCGTCACCAGAAAAACAGTTTCCAGCCCCAGCACCCAAGGGTTGGAAAGGTAGGCCACCACCTGCTGATAGGTGAGCAAGCCGCCGGCGGCAAAGTGGTTGACCACCAAATGCACGCCGATCACCACGAGCAACACCAGCCCGCTCACGGCCTGCCATGCCCACGAAGTCCAACGCAGCAACATCAATGCCTCCTCTCAGCAGTAACCACAGAAATTGCGCGGAGAAAACCACAGAGGACACAGAAATTTACAGAGAACACAGAAACTTTTTTCTTGGCGTCCTTTGTGTCCTTGGCG
>JALVVL010000021.1:0-34236 GCA_027023425.1 Anaerolineales bacterium | reverse complement strand
AACCACAGAGGACACAGAAATTTACAGAGAACACAGAAACTTTTTTCTTGGCGTCCTTTGTGTCCTTGGCGCCCTTGGCGCTACTATCCACCGATTGAAGGAGAGAACCACAGAGGACACAGAAATTTACAGAGAACACAGAAACTTTTTTCTTGGCGTCCTTTGTGTCCTTGGCGCCCTTGGCGTCCTTGTCATCCACCGATTGGCACAGATTTACACCGATTGAATGGTTGAAACCACAGAAGACACAGAAATTTACAGAGAACACAGAAAAAATCTGTGCTAATCTGTGTAATCTGTGGCTCCCCGCCTCAGAACATCAACGCCGCGGCCACTACGGTGCCGAGCGCGGCCACGCCCACCGCTCCCCAGAACATGGCCTTGTGGCGCCGCACGCCAATGTCAAAGCCCATCAGCACCAACCGCAGGCCATTCAGGGCGTGGAAGAGCACCGCGGCGATCAGCCCTACTTCCAGCGCGGTCACCCACGGGCTTTTCATGGCCGCGAGCATCGCCGCGTAGGCTTCCGGGCCGCGGGCGAGGTAACTCAGGAAGTAGAAGTGGAGGAACAGGTAGAACACCAGCACAATGCCAGTGAGCCGGTGGAGCACAAAAGCCCAGCCGCCCGCGCCGCGCCCCCGCAGGCGGAACCACGCCCACACGCGGCGGGAAGGCTGGCGCGGCTCAGGGCGTTGGTACGTTTCGGAATCCATGAACTATCCTCCAGAGAACCGCAGATTTCGCAGATTGGAGCGGAAAACCACAGAGGACACAGAAAATTACGGAGAACACAGAAACTTTTTTCTTGCCGTCCTTTGTGCTCTTGACGACCTTGGCGTTAACCTCTCTGCGCCTCTGTTTCCTCTGCGTCTCTGCATCACCCTTGGCGTCCTTTGTGTCCTTGGCGGCCTTGGCGTTCATCCACCGATTGAATTGGGGATAAACCGCAGATTTCGCAGATTTCACAGAAAAATCTGCGCTAATCTGTGTAATCTGTGGTTTTCAAGCCACCGATTGACACAGATTTACACCTACTTTAGGGGATACCACAAATCCTAAATCGCTAATCTTCTTTCTCTATGCTAATCTGTGTAATCTGTGGTTTCCTTGTGGTTTCCTTGTGGTTTCCTTCAGCGTTTCTGCGTCAACAGCGCCTTCCGCAAGAACATGATCATGCCGCCCGGGTCCACGCCGTTGGGGCAGGCGGCCGAGCATTCCATCGCCGCGTGGCAGCGCCAGCAGCCCTCGTCGTTGTCCACCATCTGGAAGATGGAGGGCACGTCATGGCCGCGCGGCTCCTGCACCACCCGCGCCGCGGCGGCCAACGCCGCCGGGCCGAGGTAATCGGGGTCGGTCGCCACCACCGGGCAGGCCGAAAGGCACAGCCCGCATTCCAAACAACTTTCAAAGCGCATGTACTCGCCCACATCCTCCGGCGGCTCGGCTTCGGGCAGATACTCGCTGCGGCGGATGTAGGGCATTTCCACCGGCGCATACTTCTCAAAGAACGGCGTCATATCCACCACGAGGTCGCTCACCACCGGCGCGTTGCGGAGCGGTTCTATCACCACTTCGTCGGATTTCAGCGCCAAGACGTTGGTCACGCAGGCCAGCACTTCCTTGCCGTTGACCAACATGCCGCACGTGCCGCAAGAGCCGTGATGGCAGGAATGGCGGTAGGTCAGGGTGGGGTCGTCTAAGCGCAGAATTTCCAGCACATCCAACACGGTGGTGTGGTCTTCCACTTCCACGCGGAAGGTGTCGTAGCGGGGCGGGTCAATGGCGCCGGGCTTGTAGCGGTAGATTTTGAAAGTCACCGTGGCCATTTCACCACCTCCGCCGGTAGTAAGCAGTGTGGGGGAGCAAAACGACCTCGCGGGTGCGGCAAGGGGCGTCTATGCCGAGTTTGCGCGCCACCACGTCGGCAGTGACCTCGGCCATGCCGCGCGCGGTGGTGGCCTTGCCGCCGGCGATGGTGACAAAGCCTTCCACGCCGTCGCGCTCGGCGTGGTCAAAGCACTTGAACGTGCGACTGAGTTCGCGGCCGGTCTGCGCACCGCCCGAGCCGATGAGCGGCCTCGCCGCAGCCCACGCCGCCCGCATTTTCGCGCCTTTGATGGCCGGCACCAACGCCGCGCCGTATTCGTACATCAGGCGGATGTGTTCCTTCTTCATTTCCAAGCGGTCGGGGTCTTCCACCACCCACGAACTGGTGCCAATGACCGAAAGGGTGCGCTGGGGCACGATGATGTCGCCGTCGCCCGAGCGGTGCATTCGGTTGAGCACCATGTTGTTCCAGCGGCCGTACACCGCCACCAGCACGCCCGGCGAAGGCTGCAGGGGGACGTGCACGCCCGCCATGGCCGCAATTTTGCCCGACCACGCGCCCGCGGCGTTGACCACGATGTCCGCGCCAATTTCGTAAGTCTTTTCGGTAACATGGTCGCGCACGCGCACGCCGGTCACGGTTTTGCCCTGCATGAGGAGTTCTTCTACCTCAGTGTAGGTCTTGATGACCGCGCCGTTGCGCTGCGCGGTGGCGAAAAACCGCAGCGGCAGGCGCATCGCGTCCATCGTGCCGTCGGGCACTTCCACCGCGGCCTTGACCGCAGGGTTGAGGTTGGGTTCGCGGCGCAGGGCTTCCTGCGGGGTGATTTCCTTGTAAGGGATGCCGCAGGTTTCCAACCCTTCCAGAAAAGCCGGGCGGTAGGCCATATCTTCGTCGGTGATGGCGACGAACAGGCCGTTGTTGAGTTCAAAGGAGCCGGGCGCGATTTTGCGCAGGATCATGTTTTCTTGAATGCACTCCTTGGCGGATTCCTGATCCTTGACCGCGTAGCGTGCGCCGCTGTGGAGCAGGCCGTGGTGGCGGCCGGTGGTGCCGGAAGTGACCTCGCCGCGCTCCACAACGGTGACGCGCAGGCCGCGCAGGCTCAGGTCGTGCGCTAACGCCGCGCCCGTCGCCCCGCCGCCGATGATGACCACATGAAATTTTTGCATAAAGGCGCGCTCCGTAAAGCCAACCGCAGATGCCGCAGAGCGGGGGATAAACCACAGATTTCACAGATTACACAGATTTTTCGTAATTACCAACCCAGAAGCGCTGCGGGTAGCCCTCTGCCTGTAAATGTTCACACAGAGAACACGAAGAACACAGAGGACGCGCGGAGCGTATTTCCCTTTGCGCGCGCTTTTTGGAGTGCGGTGCCTTGGCACCGCTTTGGAAAGCGGCGACTCGTCGCCGCACTCCAAAGAAAAAACTGCCAACAGAGGCGTTTTGCCACCACGTAGGTAATTACAATTTTTCTGCGGAATCTGCGTAATCTGCGGTTTCAATGACCTAATCGGTGAAAATCTGTGTCAATCTGTGGACTACCCTTCGGCTCTGCGGCAATCTGCGGTCGGAAATGGCATTACTCAACCCAGTTGAAGGTGCGTTCCACGGCCTTGAGCCAGCCTTTGAACAGGCGGGCGCGCTCTTCGGCGCTCATCTTGGGCTCCCAAGTGCGGTCAATCTGCCAGTTGGCGCGCAGGTCGTCCAGGCTGTCCCAGAAGCCCACGGCCAAGCCGGCGGCGTAAGAAGCGCCAAGGGAGGTGGTTTCGGCCACCTTGGGGCGCACCACGGGCACGCCAAGGATGTCGGCCTGGAACTGCATGAGCAGTTCATTGTAAACCATGCCGCCGTCCACCTTCAAGGCCTTGAGGTCAACGCCGGAATCCTTCTTCATCGCGTCCAGCACCTCGCGGGTCTGGTAGGCGGTGGCTTCCAGCGCGGCGCGGCAGATGTGGCCTTTCTTGATGTAGCGGGTCAGGCCAACGATGACGCCGCGGGCGTCGGAGCGCCAGTAGGGCGCAAACAGCCCCGAGAAGGCGGGCACGAAGTAGATGCCGCCGTTGTCTTCCACGCTGCGGGCGCAGGGCTCAATGTCGGCGGATTTTTCAAAGAATTCCAGATTGTCGCGCAGCCACTGCACCAGAGCGCCGGTGATGGCGATGGAGCCTTCCAGCGCGTAGTGGGCGGGCTGGTCGCCGAACTTGTAGGCTAAGGTGGTGAGCAGGCCGCTCTTGCTGGGGATGGGCTCGGTGCCGGTGTTGAGGAGCATGAAGCAGCCGGTGCCGTAGGTGTTCTTGGCCTCGCCCACATCGTAGCAGGTCTGACCGACGAGCGCGGCCTGCTGGTCGCCTAAGTCGCCCGCAACGGGGATTTCCATGCCGAAGGGGCCGTCTTTGGCCGTCATGCCGTAGACCGCGCTGGAGGGTTTGATTTCCGGCAGCATCTGGCGGGGGATGCCGAGGATGCCGAGGATTTCGTCGTCCCAGTCCAGTTTCTTGAGGTCCATCAGCATGGTGCGGCTGGCGTTGGTGACGTCGGTGATGTGCACGCCGCCGTTGGGGCCACCGGTCAGCCACCAGATTTCCCAAGTGTCAATGTTGCCGAAGAGGGCGTCGCCTTTTTCGGCAGCCTCGCGCACGCCGGGCACATTTTCCAAAATCCACTTGATTTTGGGGCCCGAGAAGTAGGTCGCCAGCGGAAGGCCGACCTTGGGGCGGAAGCGATCCTGCCCGCCGTCTTTGGCAAGTTCGTCGCAGATTTCTTTGGTGCGGGTATCTTGCCAGACAATGGCGTTGTAGAAGGGCTTGCCGGTCTTGCGGTCCCACACGATGGTGGTTTCGCGCTGGTTGGTGACGCCGATGGCGGCCAGTTCGGACGGGTCAACATTTGCCTTTTCCAGCGCGCCCTTGATGACCTGCTGGGTGCGCTCCCAAATTTCCATCGGGTCGTGTTCAACCCAACCGGGCTTGGGGTAGATTTGCTCGTGCTCTAACTGATGGATGCCAACTACCTGCCCGGAATGGTCAAAAATCATAAAACGGGTACTGGTCGTGCCTTGATCCACTGCGCCGACATATTTCTTAGCCATTTTCAGTCTCCTTTCTTGCAAAGCGGTAAAAACCCGCGCAGGCGGACTTCGTCTTGTAGCCGGCGACTTCGGTCGCAAGGCACAAGCGGCGGCGGTTTGAAACCGAAACCCTTGCTCGCGAAGCCGCCTTGTCGCTTCACCGGCCGAACCGGCAAAAGCGACTTGGGCTGGCAAAAAACCAGCCCAAGTCGTGTATCCGCTAAGCGTGCTTCCAGACTTCGGCGGCAGTCTTGAAGAGCAAGTACGAGGAGGTAGCGCCGGGGTCTTGATGACCGGCGCTGCGCTCACCCAGATAACTGGCGCGGCCTTTCCGCGCCACCAAGGGGATGGTGGCTTTCATGCCTTCCTCGGCGGCCGCGGCGGCCTTGGCGAGCGCGGTGGGCAGGTCTTCACCGGCTTCTACCGCTTGGCGCAGCGCCTCCACCGCGGGGGTGAGCGCGTCCACCATGGTTTTATCGCCGGGCTCGGCCTTGCCGCGCTGCTTGACGCCTTCCAGCGCGGCTTCAAACATTTTCACCACGTCTTCGGCGCTGAGCGTTTCTTTGTTGCCCACCGCCATGCCCATCCGCATGAACAGCGTGCCGTAAAGCGGGCCGCCCGCGCCGCCCACGGTGGACACCAGCACCATACCCACTTTCTTGAGAATGGTGCCGATGTCCTTGTCTTCCACCCCGGGCAGTTGGGACATCACCGCCCCAAACCCCCGGCTCATGTTGATACCGTGGTCGGCGTCCCCAATGGCCGCATCCAATTGGGTGAGATACTCTTTTTGCTCTTCAATGACTTCGGCGTAACGCTTCAGCCAGTTCAGCACATCGGCCTTGGTTACCATGCCTCAACTCCATCTTCTGGCGCTCAGGGTGCTACATGCCCCAGCGGAGGGCGGCTGTCTTGACGGGGGCATCCCAGAACTTGAGCATTTCGTCATCGGCGCGCAACAGGGTGATGGAAGTACCGGCCATTTCCAGCGAGGTGATGTAGTTGCCGATGAGGTTGCGCTCAATTTTGATGCCTTTGGCTTGGCAAATTTGCGCCAAGCGGCGGTAGACGATGTAAAGTTCAATGAGCGGGGTGCCGCCCATGCCGTTGACCATCGCAATCACGCGGTCGCCGGATTTGAAGGGCAGGTCGTTCAGGATGGCTTCGGCGAGCATGTCCACGATTTCGTCCGCGGGCTTGATTTTCATGCGGGTGCGCCCGGGTTCGCCGTGGATGCCAATGCCGATTTCCATTTCGTCTTCGCCGATTTCAAAGGTGGGCTTGCCGGCCACCGGCACGGTGCAGGAAGTGAGCGCCATGCCCATGCTGCGGCCGTTTTCGTTGACGCGCTTGGCAATTTCAGCCACCTTCGCGAGGGGAAGGCCAGCCTCTGCGGCCGCGCCGGCGATCTTTTCCACGAAGACAGTCACGCCCACGCCGCGACGGCCTTGGGTGTAGAGGCTGTCTTCCACCGCGACGTCGTCGTTGGTGATCACGGTAGCCACTTCAATGCCCTCGGCCTGCGCCAGTTCGGCGGCCATTTCAAAGTTCATCACATCGCCGCTGTAGTTCTTGACAATGTGTAGCACGCCTGCGCCGCCGCTGACGGCCTTGGTGGCCTCGTAAATCTGGTCGGGCGTGGGGGAAGTGAAAACCTCGCCCGGGCAAGCCGCGTCCAACATGCCAACGCCCACGTAGCCGCCGTGCAGGGGCTCGTGGCCGCTACCGCCGCCCGAAACCAGCGCCACTTTCCCCTTCACCGGCGCATCGGCGCGGATGATGTAGTTGGGGTTGAAGTGCACCTTCACCAAATCAGGATGGGCAAGTGCTATGCCCTCCAGTTCTTCTTTTACCACGTCTTCGGGTTTGTTGATAAGTTTCTTCATGGGTATTGCCTCCTGAGCAAACGGAAGGGGGAAGCATCGCGCCTCCCCCTCAGAGAACAGGGTTACTTATCGCTCGGCAAGAAAGGCGTGATGAACCAATCATAAGTATAAGCCCCCAACACGCCGCCGACAAGCGGGCCTATGATTGGAGCGACGAGCCAATACCAGCCGTCAAACAGCCCTTTGGTGCCGACCAGCGTGCCGAACACGCGAGGGCCGAAGTCGCGGGCCGGGTTGATGGCGTAACCGCTGGGGCCGCCGAGCGAAAGGCCAATTGCCACCACCACAAGGCCGATCAAGAACGGCCACAGGTTGGCGCCAACGGGCACGTTGTGGGTGTCAATCAGAGCATAAATGCCCCAAATCAGCATGGCTGTGCCCATGATCTCGGCCGCGGTGGCGTTCCAAAGCGAATAGTGGCCGACGGCGGCAGCGCCTTGCCCGCCCCAGAAAGCCTTGCCAAACACCGAGCCCCAGCCGGTGCACCAAACATTGGGCATACCGGCCGCTTTCAGGCCATCGTAATAGACGATGTAAACGCCTGCGGCGCCCAAGAAAGCACCGATGACCTGAGCCAACCAATACACCCACACTTTGGACCAGGCAAAGCCGCGCTTGACGGCCGCGGCCAGCGTGACGGCGGGGTTGATGTGCGCGCCTGTGATACCGCCTGCCACATAAACAGCAACGGCGACGGCCAGACCCCACCCCAGCGCAATGGTGTTCCAGTTATAGCCGGGGGCGGCCAACCGCGGCGCCAACCCCACATTGGCTACCACGCCGTCGCCAAAGAGAATGAGGACAAAAGTGCCTACAAGTTCACCGACAAATTCGCCCCATAAACCTTTCTCCTTCATTTTCTTCTCCTTTTAGTTCTTGTGTGGAAAAAACGGACAAATGAGACAAACAAAGTAGGAGCGGTTGCAGGAGTTGGGCTTACTAACATTTTGAAGAACGGCACCTCCTTCTAATAAGCATCATGGGTCGCTATCTGGGCTGAGTGCGGATAATTTCGGCGCGTTGCGCACAGATGTGCACGCCCTGAACATCTGTTACGCATACTATAGCAAACTCCGCCTCAGGTGTCAATAGAAACGCGCAATTTTGTGCAAAACTTGGGCAAATGTTCAAACAGAACAAAAGCGCAAACCCGAGGAAATCTGATACAATAAGCCCCAGATTCGGCCAAGGTGCCTGTACCCCCGGATGGGCAGGCTGAAAGGCGAAGCCGGTGAAAGTCCGGCGCTGTCCCGCAACTGTGACCCGTGGCCTTGGGGGCCGCGGGAAGCCAGGTCGCCCGCCTTGGCCGGTTTCCACGCCCTCGCGGAAGGGAGTGGGAACGCTAAGGCGCGTTCGCGCGCCTGTGTTTCCCTCCCCCTGTCCGTTGGGCAGGGGTGTTTTGTTTCTCCCTCCCGCGGGCACCATCCACTCCGTTCCGGCAGGCTTTCGGCTGCACCTAATAGATACAATCCACAGATTTGCACAGATTCTCACCGATTGATGAGGAAAACCGCTGATTTCGCAGATTCTCCAAAAAATCTGTGTCAATCTGTGTAATCTGTGGTTTTTAGGTGAAGCCGGGGCCGCCAATCCCATCACACTAAGGAGGTGCTCGTGTACCGCAAAGTTTCTTTCCTCATGTTGTTGGCCGCGGCAGCGGCCGTATTGCTCGCGGCGTGCGGCCAAGCGGCATCCACACCCACGGCCGCGCCCACTGCCGCTCCCACACAGGCGCCGCCTTCGCCAACACCGCTCCCGCCCACGGCGACGCCCATTCCCCCCACCCCCACGCCAACCCCAATCGTGCTCAAAGACGGCTTGGGTAACACCATCACCCTCAAAGCCCCGCCCAAGCGCATTGTCTCGCTGGCGCCTTCCATCACCGAAAGCCTGTTCGCCATCGGCGCAGGCGCGCAAGTGGTGGCGCGCGACGACAATTCCAAATACCCGCCCGAGGCGGCCAAACTGCCCAGCGTGGGAAGCACTTGGAACAAACTGCCGCTGGAAGCCATCCTCGCCCAAAAACCCGATTTGGTCATTGTGGCCGCCATCACCCCCAAAGACCAAGTCAAGCAAATGCAAGACGCCGGCCTAACCGTGTTTTGGCAGGCCAACCCTAAGGATTTCAACGGCCTTTACCAAAACCTGCGCGACCTCGCCAAACTCACCGGCCACGAAAAAGAAGCGGAAAAACTCATCGCCCAGTTGCAAGAACGCGTGAAAACCGTGGAAGACTCCCTCAAAGACGTCAAAGAAGAGCCATTGGTCTTCTACGAACTGGACGCCACCGACCCCGCCAATCCGTGGACAACCGGCCCCAACACCTTCATTTCAAACACGATCAAAATGGCAAAAGGGCGCAATGTGGGCGATGTGTTGAAAAAGCCGTGGGCGCAAATCAGCACGGAGGAACTGGTGAAGCAAAATCCCGACATCATCCTGCTGGCCGATGCCCCATACGGCGTAACGCCCGAATCGGTCGCCAAGCGCCCGGGCTGGGATGCCATCAAAGCCGTAAAAGAGGGCAAAGTCTATCCATTTGACCCCAAACTGCTGAGCGTGCCCGGGCCGCGGTTGGTGGACGGGCTGGAAACGCTGGCTGTGATGCTTCACCCCGACGTGTTCTGCGCCAAAGGCCTAACCAAGCACCTTGAGCAGAACTTGGTCGGCGCGGTGTGCAAGCGGTAAATTCACACATGGGTAGGGGCGAGGGGTTGCCTCGCCCCTACGGGCACTTTCCATGCGTTCACCTTTCCGGCGTGCTGTTTTTTTGAACCTTGCAGTGCTTGCCGCGGCGCTAACGCTGAGCGTGGCGGTGGGCTCGGTGAGCATCCCATTGCGGGATTTGGTGCGCCTGCTGTGGGCTGGTGTGCGCGGCGCCACCGCGCCCGCCGATGTGCCCGCGTTCATGGCCGTCATCGTGTTCAAACTGCGCCTGCCGCACACCGCGCTGGTGTTCCTCACCGGCTCGGCCTTGGGGAGCAGCGGCGCGGCCTATCAGGGCGTGTTCCGCAACCCGTTGGCCGACCCATACCTGCTGGGCGTGGCCTCGGGGGCGGGGCTGGGAGCGGTCGCCGCGATTGCCCTGCAAGGCGAAGGGCTGACGGCGGGCGGGCTTCTCATCCCCGCGGCGGCGTTTGTGGGCGCGCTACTCACGGTTGCGCTGGTCTACGCCCTTGCCCGCGTGGACGGCTATGTGCCCACGCACACGCTCATCCTCGCCGGAGTAGCGGTGGGCGCACTGGCCTCGGCCATCACCTCGTTCCTCATGCTCCAATCCGAAGGCACGCTCAGGCGCGCCATCGTGTACCTGCTCGGCGGTGCGCCGCTCAACGGCTGGAAGCCTGTGCTCGCCGTCCTGCCTTACTGGCTGGCTGGGGAGACCATCCTGCTGATTTCGGGGCACCCGCTGAACGTGCTCCAGTTCGGCGAAGAGCAGGCGCAACAACTGGGGCTGAACGCGGGGCGCGCCAAACTGCTGATTTTGGGCGCGGCCTCGCTTGCAACCGCCGCGGCGGTGGCATTTGCGGGCATCATCGGCTTTGTGGGGCTGGTCGTGCCGCACATCGCCCGCATACTTTGGGGCGAAGATTACCGCCGCCTCATCCCGCTTTCGCTTTTGGGCGGCGCGAGCGTGCTTTTGCTTTCCGACCTGCTGGCGCGCACCCTGCTCGCCCCCCAAACCCTGCCCGTCGGCATCGTCACCGCCCTCTTCGGCGCTCCGTTCTTCCTCTGGGTGCTCCAGCAAGCGAAGAAGGGGAGGGGATAGCCCATGCTCCAAATCCGCGGCCTCACCGCTTCTTACGGCGAACGCGAAGTTTTGCACGATGTGACGCTGGAAGTGGAGCGCGGCGAAGTGCTTGCGCTGGCGGGGCCCAACGGCGCTGGCAAGAGCACGCTTTTGCGCGTGGTGAGCGGCGTTCTGCCGCCCCGGCGCGGCGCGGTGCTGTGGGAAGGGCGCGATTTGCTGAAAATGACCCCGCGCGAGCGCGCCCGCTTGGTCGCCGTAGTGCCGCAAGCGCGCCGCCTACCACCCATGTTCACCGTGCGGCAGGCTGTGGCCTTGGGGCGCACGGCTTACCTTCCGTGGCTGGGCACGTTGGGCGAAAGCGACCGCGCCGCGGTGGAGCGCGCCCTTGCCCAAACCGACCTACTTCCCCTCGCCGACCGGCTTTTGGGGCACCTCTCCGGCGGCGAGCAGCAGCGCGTGCTGTTGGCGCGGGCGCTGGCGCAGGAAACACCCATCCTCCTGCTGGACGAGCCCACCACACACCTTGACCTAAAACATCAGGCAAATTTTTTGAGGTTGGTGCGCCGCCTCACCAACGAGCGGCAGATGGCTGTGCTGATGGTGGTGCACGACCTCAACCTCGCCTCGCATTTCGCCGACCGGCTGGCGCTGCTCGCGGAAGGGCAGGTGGTGCGCGTGGGCAACCCCGCCGAAGTGCTGACCGCCGAAGCCCTGCTCCGCGTTTACGGCACGCCGGTGAAAATTTGGCGCAACGGCAACGGCAGACCCCTCATCTACCTGACACCGGAGCACATGACACCGGAGCACACGACACCTTAACACCTCTTCTGGAGCATCCCCATGACCAACCCCAACGGAAGCAAATTCGCCATTCCTCCGCTGGACGAGGCCGCGGCGGAAGCGGCGCGCGCCCGTCAAACACAACTGACCAAACCCGCCGGCAGCCTCGGCCGACTGGAAGACCTTGCCATCCAACTGGCCGCCATCACAGGCAAAGTGGCGCCGAGCATAGAGCACAAAAGCATCCTTGTTTTTGCCGCCGACCACGGCGTGACGGCGGAAGGCGTGAGCGCCTACCCCGCCGAGGTCACGGCGCAAATGGTGCTCAACTTTGTGCGCGGCGGGGCGGCCATCAGCGTGCTTTCCCGTTTCACCGGCAGCCGCCTGAAAGTGGTGGACATCGGCGTTGCAGCCGACCTGCCCGCCGCCGAGGGACTGCTGGCGCGCAAAATCGCCTACGGCACGGGCAACATCGCCCGCGAGCCAGCGATGACCCGCGAGCAGGCGTGGGCGGCGCTGGAAGTGGGCGCAGATGTGGCCGCCGAGGAGGCCGAAAAGGGGCTGGACATCCTTGTGCTGGGCGAAATGGGCATCGGCAACACGACCGCCGCGGCAGCGGTGGCCTGCGCGCTGGGCGGTTTCCCGCCGGAGGAAATTGTGGGGCGCGGCACCGGCGTGGACGATGCCGGCCTCACCCGCAAGGTGGATGCGGTGAAGCGCGCCTTGGCGCGCGCCTCCGTCTCCCCCGCCGACCCCATTGGCGTGCTGGAGCAGGTAGGCGGCTACGAAATTGGCGGCATGGCGGGAGCGATGCTGGCCGCGGCTCAACGCCGCGTGCCCATCCTGCTTGATGGTTTCATCGCCACCGCCGCCGCGATGCTTGCCGCGACGCTCGCCCCCGAAATCCGCAACTATTTGATTGCCGCCCACCTTTCCGAAGAGCAAGGCCACGGGCAAATGTTAGCCTTCCTTGGGCTGGAGCCGCTGTTGCGGCTGAACTTGCGGCTGGGAGAAGGGAGCGGCGCGGCGCTGGCGCTGCCTATCGTTGAGGCCGCCGCGCGCCTCCACGCCGAAATGGCAACCTTCGCCGAGGCCGGGGTGTCGGAAAAAGAGTGAGCGAAGCAAAACCACAGAAAACACAGAAATTTGCAGAGAACACAGAAAAATCTGTGCTAATCTGTGGTTTTCATCCACCGATTGACACAGATTTTCACCAATTGAAGAAAAACCACAGAGGACACAGAAAGTTACAGAGAACACAGAAATTTTTTCTTGGCGTCCTTTGTGCCCTTGGCGTCCTTGGCGTCCCTATCCACCGATTGAAGAAAAACCACAGAGGACACAGAAATTTACAGAAAACACAGAAAAAATCTGTGCTAATCTGTGTAATCTGTGGTTTTTACCCTCTGCGTTGTGTTACTCCCATGAACTGGCTCCGAAGGCTCAACCACGGCTGGGGAGCGGCAATGCGCTTCCTCACCGTCATCCCGTGGGGGAAATGGGAAGCCGCCGCGGCGGAAGATTTAGGGTGCGCGGCGGCCCTTTTCCCATTAGTCGGAGCACTGGTGGGACTGGGAGTGGTCGGAACGCGCGCCGCTGCGCGTGCGTTAGGCGCGCCGCCCGCGCTGGCCGCGGCCTTAGCCCTTGTGGCGTGGGTTGCCCTCACCGGCGGGTTGCATTTGGACGGGCTAATGGACGCCGCCGACGGCCTGCTCGGCGGCCAAACGCCGGAGCGCCGGCTGGAAATTATGCGCGATGAGCGCGTGGGGGCGTTTGGCGCGCTCGCGGCGATGCTGGTGCTGTTGACCAAATACGCGGCGCTGGAAAGCGTTTCGGGTGGCGCGGTAGTGCTGGCCGCGGCCACCGGGCGATGGATGCTCACCGCGGCGATGGCGCTTTTCCCCTACGCCCGCCCACGCGGCCTCGGCGGGATGTGGCACGAACAGACCACAAAACGCACCCTGCTGGCCGCCACTTTCGCCGTTTTCGCCGTCATGGCTCTTTTGCCGGAAGGGCGGCTTTGGGGCGCGGCGGCCGTCGGCGCGCTGAGCGGATGGCTCGCGGCACGCTGGGCCTCCCGCCGCATCCCCGGCCTGACGGGCGACGTCTACGGCGCATTAGCCGAAATCACAGAGGTGGTGGTTGTGATCATAGCGGCGTTACAGTGAAAGCAGATTTTTTCTGCGTAATCTGCGATAGCAACGCCAAGGACGCCAAGGTTAACGCAGAGGCGCAGAGGAAACAGAGACGCAGAGAAATTAACGCCAAGGAGGCCAAGAAAAATTTTGTAACCGCCTACCCACTCTGTAAGCGAAGGCAAACTCTTCACCGCGACGTGAGCAGAAGTCCACGCAGGTGGACTTCGCAACTTGTAGCCCGTGACTTTAGTCGCAGGGCACAAGCGGCGGCAGTTGAAACTGCACCCACTGCTTGCGAAGTCGCCCTACGGCGACTTTTTGAGAAGAGCGGTCCCCAAAACAGCATATCGCACCCGAACTTGCGTAGATAATTGCAAAATTTTTCTGTGTTCTCTGCAAATTTCTGTGTTCTCTGTGTTCCTTTCTTCAATCGGTGTAAATCTGTGGCAATCGGTAGATAAGGACGCCAAGAACGCCAAGGGCACAAAGGACGCCAAGAGAAGTTTTTTCTGTGTTCTCTGCAAATTTCTGTGTCTTCTGTGGTTTTATTCCTCAATCGGTGTAAATCTGTGGCAATCGGTGGATAAAAACCACAGATTAGCGCAGATTTTTTCTGTGTTTTCTGCAAATTTCTGTGTTTTCTGTGGTCTCCTCCCTCAATCGGTGGATGACAAAATCATGACCAACCTCAAAACCCTGACCTTGATCTTAGGCGGAGCGCGGAGCGGAAAATCGTCGCACGCGCTGGCTTTGGCGCGCCAGCGGGCGCGGCAAGTGGTGTTCGTCGCCACGGCAGAGGCCGGGGATGAGGAAATGGCTGAGCGAATTGCCCGCCACCGCGCCGAGCGCCCCCCGCATTGGGAAACACGCGAACTGACACGCCGCGTGGGCGCGGCGCTGGAAGCCCACCCGCCCCAAGCGGACTTGCTCCTGCTGGACGACCTCACCCTGTTGGTGGGCAACGTGCTGCTGGCCGCGGTGCAAAACGCCGACCCCGCCGCTCTCGCCGCGCAGGAAGCCGCCCGCCGCGCTGTGGAAGCCGAAATTGAGACATTGGTGCGCGCCTACCGCCGCTTGCCTCTGGCGTGGATTGTGGTCTCTAATGAGGTTGGCTGTGGACTGGTACCGGCCACACCGCTGGGCAGGCTCTACCGCGACCTGCTCGGGCGCGCCAACCAACTCCTCGCCGCCGAGGCCGATGAAGTCCTGCTCATGGTGGCGGGCATCCCTCTGACAGTGAAAAGCCCTTCCGGCTGAGCAAACAGGCAAACCAAATCCCACAGCCCCTCTTGAACATTTTGCTAATCTGGGTTATGATAACCACGATTATCATCCGAAACCCCGGAGGTGCACATGCCAGCGCAGCCATCACCGCCATTTGTCGGACGCAAGCGCGAAATGGCGCTCTTGGAAGACCTTTGGCAAAGCCCACAGGCCGCCTTTTTAGTGCTTTACGGGCGGCGGCGCGTGGGCAAAACCCGCTTGCTATGGGAATGGATGCAAAAACACCCCGAAGACGTGCTCTACTGGGCCGCCGAACCATCCAGCGAAAGCGACCAACGGCGGGCATTTTCGCAGGCCGTCTACCGCTTTTTCCACCCAAACAGCACCGAAGCCAGCGTGTACTATCCCTCATGGCGCGCGGCGTTTGAAGCCTTGGCCGACCTTGCCGCGCAGCGCGGCAGGCGCGTTGCCCTTGTGATTGACGAATTCACCTACCTGCTGGAGCACGGGCCTCAAGCCGCAGGGGCCCTCCAGCACGCGTGGGATCAGCGCCTCAGCCGCTCCAACATCATGCTGGTAATTTCCGGCTCGCATCTCGGCATGATGGTGCGCGATGTGCTTTCCCCACAAGCGCCGCTCTACGGGCGCGCTACCGCCGCCCTCCGCCTGCGCCCCCTTCCCTACCCTGCCACGCGCGAAGCCTTCCCCAACTATTCGCCCGAAGCCCGAGTAGCGCTGTATGCCGTGGTCGGCGGCGTGCCCGCTTATTGGGCTTATTGGAATCCCGAAAAGGACTTCAACGACAACCTCACAACCTTCATCACCCACGCGGCGCTTTCGCTTAGCGATGAGCCGCGCTTTTTACTGCAAGATTACATCCGCGAGACCGGCAACTACTACGCCATCCTGAGCGCAATTGCCCGCGGGGCGCACACCCCTGCCGACATTCGCCGCGCCTCCGACCTACCCGCCGGGCATGTGAGCCGCTATCTGGAAATTTTGCGCGAGACCGGCTACGTAGAACGCCGCCGCTCGGTCACATCCCCTCCAAACAGCCGCCAAGGCCGTTATCACCTCACCGACCCGTTCCTCCGATTTTACTTCCGCTTCATCAGCCCCTACCGCAGCCAAATTGCCGCCGGCGTGCACCAGCCCTTGCTTGAGGAATTGCGGCATCACCTGCTCGCCTTCATCGGCTCATACACTTGGGAGGAAATCGCTCGGCTGTGGACTTTGCACGCAGGTTCGCGGGGAGCATTGCCGTTTCAAGCAAGCCAAGTCGGTGCGGCGTGGACGCGCGCCGCTCAGGTGGATGTGGTGGGCATAAACCGGCGCGAGCGCACGCTGATTTTAGGCGAATGCAAATGGTCGCCCGAGCCGGTAAAAGCCGATGTACTGCGGAAATTGGTGGCGCGCACCAAAGCAATCCTGCCGAGCGAAAAGAACTGGCGGGTGCACTTTGTGGTTTTCGCCCGCGGCGGCTGGACCCGCGGGCTGGAGCGAGAAACGGAGGAAATGCGCGCAAAGCCGCCCTCCGGCGAGCGCTGGAAGGCGGCTGGTGTTACCCTTGTGGATTTGAAAACCGTAGACGACCAACTCTGGCGCTGGCACAACGAGCCGTTGCAACCGAGCGAAGCCATCCCGTTCTGACCACCGACCAATCGGTGAAAAGCCGTGCAACCTGTGGTTGTTTATTCCGAGATTCTGAGCACGGCTTCGCCGTTGATGCGGCTGGCTTTGAGGTCTTGGAGTGCCTTTTGGGCGTCTTCCAGCGGGTATTCGGTCACCGTAGTCTGCACGGGGATTTCGGCGGCGAGTTTCAGGAACTCCACACCGTCTTGGTAGGTAGCGTTGGCGACGCTGCGGAGCGTTTTTTCCCAATAAATCAGCGAATAGGGCATTTCGGGGATGGGGCTCATGTGGATGGCGTTGATGGCAACCGTGCCGCCGCGGCGGATGTTTTCCAGCGCGCGGTGCACCACCTCGCCCGCGGGGGCGAAAATGACGGCGCGGTCAAGCGGCTTGGGGGCTTTTTCGTCGGGGCGGCCAACCCACGCCGCGCCGAGTTCCTTTGCGTGCTCTTGGTGGTTGGGCGAGCGGGTGAACACATACACCTCACAGCCCCAATAGCGGGCAACTTGGATGGCGATGTGCGCGCTCGCTCCAAAGCCAAACAACCCCAACCGCTCGCCGGGGCGAAGGTCGGATTTTTTAAGGGCGCGGTAGCCGATGATGCCCGCGCAGAGCAGGGGCGCGGCGTGTAGGTCGTCCATGTTTTCGGGGATAGGCAAGGCATAGCGCGCCTCGGCGAGCATGTATTCTGCATAGCCGCCGTCAACATGGAAGCCGGTGAAGCGGGCGTTGGGGCAAAGGTTTTCTTCGCCGCGCTTGCAGTATTCGCATTTGCCGCACGCATCGTAGAACCAAGGCACGCCGACGCGGTCGCCGAGTTTGAGATTGGTAACCCCCTCGCCGAGTTTATCCACAATGCCAACCACCTGATGCCCAACGGTGATGGGCAGGCGCGGCGGGTGGATGTCGCCTTCCACGGTGTGCAAATCGGTGTGGCACACGCCGCAAACGCGAATTTTGAGCCGCACTTGGCCGGGCCCGGGCTCGGGGGTGGGCACGTCTTCAAGTCGCATGGGCTCATTTTCTATCAAATCGTGGTGGTAAAGCCGCCATGCACGCATAACGCACCTCCTTTGCGTTGCAATTCTGTGCACGTTTGGTTAGTGCATTTCTTGTTGAAGTATCTGCTGGATTTCCCGTTTGATTACTGGAACTCGCTCTGTTATCGCTTACCATACCAAAGAATAGTCCACGCCAAAGTAAAAGTGGATCAATTTATCTCTCATACCTGCCATTTCGCGCCAAGGCACCTGAGGATACTTATCTCGCACCTCTTGGGGCACTTGCTTTGTGGCTTCTCCTATAATTTCTAACTTCCTCATCACGGCACTTGCTGTTTTATCATCGGCTTGAAATGCTTCAAAATTCATCCCTTCAATGAATTTTTCAATGCTTGCCATCGCCGCTGCGATGTCCTGCAGGTAGATACGGTAGTCTCTCACAACTTCACCACCTGCTCCAACACGGAATCCCGCAATTCTGGACGAAGTGCTCTGCGCGGGACAACATCCACGGAACAGCCGAAGATTTGTTCCAGATAAAGCGTCAGTCCCATCCAGTCAAAGAGGTCGGCGCCCTCTTCAAAGTCAACCAAAATATCTATATCACTTTTCTCGTGTTGCTCGCCGCACACCCATGAACCGAAGAGACCTATTTCGCGCACTTTGTAGCGCTGTTTCAACTCCGGCTTCAGAGATTCTAACTTGGCCAAAATTTCATGAATGTTCATCATAGTTCAATCGTGGCTTTCTTGAAGGTGTTGAAGCACACGCAAATAACAAGAGTTACACAGTTCCCCTTCTTCATGTCGCCGCGAGGCGGTCGTAGGCCGCCGGCGCGGCCATCCCCAACCGTCTGGGGGATGGCTTCGCCGCCTACGGCGGCTCGCCATGACATGAAAACGGGCACTGCTACAAGCAACTGCGTAAGTACTGTAAATCAAATTCTGTTTTCATTATAGCATTGCTGAGAAGTGCTCTGCTTCGCTCATGTGAGCCGCGTTGGGCCAAGCGAGGCAAAGTCATTCTCTCGCTTTCTCTCGCGGCTGCCTCGGCAATGCCTTAGCGCCGCGCCGCTAAAAGTGAAACCGCCGCCTCTCGCTCAGAAGGCGTCAATACCCCCCACTGAAAGGTCGTGCCGAGTGACCCAGCAAAGGCTATACGAAACGCGCGCGCTACCTCTGCCCATTCCACCTCCCTGCCAAGCGCCTCGGCGACCGTGATGGCTTTTTGCCGCACCGACGCGGCTTCGGCGCGCCGAGCCGCTTCATCCTCAAAGCGCAATGCTTCGGCAATGCGCCCCAAGTCGCCCCACAGCGGCAAACTGCCATGCTGGAGCACCGCGCCGCCGCGCCGCGCCTGCGCGCTCCCTAAAATTTTGCGCCCGCCGACATGGATTTCGTAATCCGACGGGCGGGTAAAGCACACGTCCGGCGCGGGGGCGTGCTCCGCGGCGCTCCCCGCCACCTCGGCGGGCACGCCCAACGCCCGCAGCGCCTCCACCAGCACCGCGGCAATGCGCCGATAACTTGCGAGCACACCGCCGCGCATCAACGGATGGTCGGCAGGGGCTGTCACCGCGTAGGTGAGTTCATCGGTGTGCAAAATCGCACCTCCTCCGCTCGGGCGGCGCACCCAATGCCAGCCTTTGGCGCGCAGGCGCTCCTCATCCACCAGCGCGGCGGGCTGGTTGCGCCCAAGCGAAAGGCACGGCGGCGACCAAGCGTAAAGCCGCAGCGTGGGCGGCGCTTCACCGCGCCCCACCGCTTCCAAAATCGCCTCGTCAACTGCCATGTTCCACGCCCCCGCGGCGGGCGGGTGCATTAGCAAGCGCCAGTTTTCGCGTTGGATCATCTTTCATCCACCGATTGACACAGATTTACACCGATTGGAGAAAAAACCACAGAGGACACAGAAACACCACAGAAAACACAGAAATTTTCTCTTTGCGTCCTTTGCTTTCTCTGCGTCTCTGCATTACCCTTGGCGTCCTTTGTGCCCTTGGCGTCCTTGGCGTCCCTATCCACCGATTGACACAGATTTACACCGATTGGAGAAAAAACCACAGAGGACACAGAAATTTACAGAAAACACAGAAAAACTGTTTTCTTGGCGTCCTTTGTGTCCTTGGCGTCCTTGGGGTTCTTATCCACCGATTGACACAGATTTACACCGATTGAGGAAAAAACACAGAAAACACAGAAATTTACAGAGAACACAGAAAAATCTGCGCTAATCTGCGTAATCTGTGGTTCCCCTCCCCGCGAATCGCAAATCCTAAATCGCAATTCGCCACTCATTTCCCATTCGCAAACCCGCTCCAGCCATGAAAGCGGAAGGTGGTAACCTCGCCGGCGCGCACGGTGAGCACGGTGCGGAAGTACGCGCCTTGGTAGTACACGCTCAGGCGGTATTTGCCCGCGGGCAGGTCGCTGAAGGTGTAGTTTTCGCGGTAGTACTCATCGCTGTGGATGAGCGGGCTGTTGGCATAGGTGTAGGTGCGCCAGCGAAAATTCTCGTCCTCCAACGATGAAATGAAAACCGTAGCGTGCGAAACCGGCCTTCCCCAATCGTCAAGCACCCGCCCTGCAATCACGCCCCATCCTATTGGCGGCACAAGCCAAAGTTCGGGATTGACCAACCTCATTGACACGACACTTTCCGAAGAATTGGCGGTCGGCTTGCCCAAGCGCACTTCAAAGTGCAGGTGAGGACCGGTCACGTGTCCGGTGTTCCCCATCCGCCCGATTGGGTCGCCGGATTTCACCCACCAGCCGGGCTTGACGGCGATTTCGCTGAGGTGGGCGTAAAGCGTGTAGATTGTGTAGCCGTGCCAGCCAAAAGTGTGGCGGATGACCACCGCCTTGCCGTAAGGTCCGTGCCTGCCGGGGCGTCCGAAAGCAAAGCCATAGTTTGCCCAAATCACCTGCCCATCGCCCGCGGCGAGCACGGGCGTGCCGGGCTTGCCGGGGATGTCAATGCCGGTGTGGACTTCGCCGCTTTTGAAGAAAAGCCCGCCGAAGCGGTAGTCGGTCACGGCAAGCGCGCCGTAAAAGGCGGGGATGGGGCGCGCGAGCAGAAAATGGTCGTGCGGCGTGGGCGCCCACGGCACGGGGTACATGGGCGGTCGCCACGGCGGCAGTGGCGTAGGCCCGGGCGTGGGGAAAACAGGGGCGAACGGCGAAGCCTGCGGCGAGGGTAAAGCGTGTGGCGTGGCGGTCGGGAGCGCGGCAGTGGGCGGCGAAAGCGGCGAGGGGGTCGGCGCGGGCGCAGTTGGGGAAGGGCTGGCAGTGGGCGAAGGGGAAGCCGCCGCGCGCGCCGGCGTGACCGCACGTCGTGGCGCGCTCCCGCAAGCCGCCAAGAGCGCCAGTCCGCCGAAAATGAATGCACCGAGCAGAATCTTAGCCCGCGCCGACACGGCAACCGCCTATTCGCTAACCCCTTCGTTGAGCAAGCGCACCGCCGAAGCCGCCATCAGCGCCGCCCCTATCGGCAGGGCGCGCTCATCAAAGTCAAACTTCGGGTGGTGGTGCGGGGCGTCCAATCCCTTTTGCGGGTTGGCAGAGCCGATGAAGAAATAGCAGCCGGGGATATCGCGCATCATCAGCGCCATATCCTCCGCGCCCATCGTGCGGTGGTTGCTCGCCACAGTCGCCTCGGGGAAGAGTTCGGCCGCCGCCGAGCGCACCACCGCGGCGACTTTGGGGTCGTTGATGACCGCAGGCGAGATGTTTTCAATTTTTACATCGCTCACACAGCCAAACGCCTGCGCCACCTCAAGCGCAATGCGGCGGGCGCGCGTCCGCACCTCTGCCGTAACTTCGGGGTCAAAAGTGCGAATTGTGCCTTCAAGGTGCGCTTGCTTGGGGATGATGTTGAAAGCCGTGCCCGCCTTGAAGATGGTTACGCTCACCACCGCGGCTTCCAACGGGTCAACGTTGCGCGAAACCACGCTTTGCAGGGCGGTAACGACGTGCGAGGCGGCGAGCACAGGGTCGGTGGCGAGGTGAGGAGCCGCGCCGTGTCCGCCGCGGCCGGTGAGGTCAATTGAGAAAATGTCCGCCGAGGCCATAGTGGGGCCGTCGGTGATGCCGAGCCAGCCAAGCGGCTTTTCGTTCCAGAGGTGCATAGCCAAAGCGTAGTCCACGCCCACGAGTACGCCCTCCTTGACCATGCTTTCCGCGCCGCCCAAGCCCTCCTCAGCGGGCTGGAAGACGAGTTTGACCGCGCCGCGCCATTCCTCGCGGTGGGCGGCGAGCATCCGCGCGACGGTAAGCCCCATCGCCATGTGCCCGTCGTGCCCGCAGGCGTGCATCACGCCGGGGTTTTCCGAGGCGTATTCCGCACCGGTTTCTTCTTGGATGGGCAGAGCGTCCATATCGGCGCGGATGAGCACGGTGGGGCCGTCGCCCGCGCCGCCGCGCATAAAGCCCACAACGCCGGTTTTGGCAACGCCCTCGGTGACGTCATAGCCGAGTTCGCGCAGGGTTTTGGCGATTATGCCCGCGGAGCGGTGCTCTTGAAAGCCAAGTTCGGGGTGGCGGTGGAAGTCGCGCCGCAGGTCGCGGGTGTATTCAAACAAACTTTCGGCTTCGGAACGGAAATCTATCGTGGACATCGTAGCCTCCTTTGGGGGAATAAACCGCAGATTACACAGATTAGCACAATGGAAAACCACAGATTACACAGATTGACGCAGATTTTTTCCGTGGAATCTGCGAAATCTGCGGTTTCAAAAATCAAATCGGTGAAAATCTGTGTCAATCGGTGGATGAAAACCACAGACTACACAGACTGATGCAGATTTTCTCTGCGGAATCTGCGTAATCTGCGGTTTCAACCATTCAATCGGTGTAAATCTGTGCCAATCTGTGGATGTTTTTCTGCGAAATCTGCGGTGCCTCACTCGCCGCTTGCCGCTTTGAGCGCGGCTTTGAAGCCCTCAATGGAAGTGACGGGGGTGGGGTCGGTCTCGTAGAGCATGGCAAGGTAGAAGGAAATGTAGTCGCCGAGGTGGAGCATAGCCCACTGCTGGGCGAGAGCGCCGCCCGCGGGGGCATCTACCACCGAGGCGTTGAGACCGGCTGAGGTGAAGGCTTCGGCAGTGAGCACGGCGCGCAACTGATGGCGGGGATGGTCTTTGTCGGCGCGCAGGAAAACCATAACCGCGTTTTCAAACAGCGGCTTGGGGTTGTGCAAACCCGCAAGCGTGTTGTGGTCGGCTTCGGGCAAAAACTCAAACTGCGCCCACGCTTTGGCAATTTCGCTGATTTGCCCCTTCCAGCGGCGGGCAACCGGCTCTAAAAAGCCGCTGCCGAACACCGCCACCCACTTGCCCTCCATCCGCAAAGCCCATTGCTTGGCGGGGTTTTCGGCAGTGGGGACTTGGGCGGCTACTTTCGTTTGTTGCGAGCGCATCGCGGCAACGGCTTCTTCCAGCGCGGCGGCTTGGTCGGGAAGCCAACCGGCACGCACAAACAAGCCGAGCAAAATGCCAAAGGAATAGCCCACCGCGGCGCGCGGCTGTCCGTTGTGCACGAATTTCCAAGTCGGCGCGCCGTATTCATCCGCAAGTTGGGCAAGTCGCCCGCCGCGGGTTACGGCGAGCAGGCGGCAGCCGCGCTCATGCCCCGCAGTGAAGGCGCTCAGCGTCTCTTCGGTGTTGCCGGAATGCGAAGAGGCAATCACCAAAGTGTTGGAGCCGCGCGCCCATGCGGGCAAGTCGTAATCGCGCCAAACCACCAGCGGGAAGGAAAGGGTGTCGCGCGCATAAGCGGCGAGCAAGTCGGCGCCGATTGCCGAGCCGCCCATACCGGCGATGACGACGCGGTCAACGCCTGCCAAATCGGGCATTGGAAGCGAAAAAGCCAAATCCCACGCGGCTCGCAACTGAGCGGGCAGGCCGTCAATTTCGGCTAACATGCCCGATTTGTCTATTTCGGAAAAGCGCTCAAAGGCATCAAGGTGCATAAAAACCTCCTTGGCAGGGAAATCTCGCCCGACGCCTATTGTACCAGTGCGAAGCGCGGTTGGCGAAAACTTCCGCGGCGATGAGCGCGCGGCGCGCGCTTTGGTGTGTCGCTGCGCGGCGGCGTGGCCGCCGAAGCGGTTTCCCGCAGTTGTGAAGGGGATTGCTTCGCCGCCTTCGGCGGCTCGCAATGACACGTGACGGCCGCCTCGGCGGCAGTTGAAACTGCACCTACTGCTTGCGAAGTCGCCCTGCGGCGACTTGCCGCTTTCCAGAGCAACGCCGTGATGTCACTGCGAGGCGGCGTAGCCGCCGAAGCAGTCTCCCACAGTTGTGAAGGGGACTGCTTCGCCGCTTCGCGGCTCGCAATGACACGTGATGGGCGTTCGCCCGCAAAACAGGGCAAGGCGCTGCCTTGCCCCTACCCCGCGACCTTCTGTGTTTTCTGTGATTTCCCTGTGCCGCGCCCAAAGCGGCGCTGAGGCAAGATGCTCCAAAAACAGCGTTTTCAAGGGTAGGGGGCCACTCCTGAAAGTGCAAGGGGAAGAGCCGCGATGGCCAAAAATTTCCTTCGGAGATGCTTCTATCCCCCTTGAGTTCAACGAATGCCCCGCAATGGCTATACGAAGTTGGCGTCCTTGGCGCCAAAAATTTCCCTCGGATGGACTTGGTTTGTTCCCGTTTCTCCGAGGGAGTGCTCACCAAAAATGCACTCATTCCCTCCACAAATACCCCCCACCAACTTACTCGCAATGTAAGCATCCCCTTTGCAGGCGAAATTTGCAAGTAACGGCCAGCGAGTTTTGGCTTCATCCAAAACTGCCGCAACAAAAAAGCCGCCTTTACGGCGGCGAAACGGAACAATTGTTCCGCAAAGGCAAGTCAGGCCTCATCCGACAAGTCTTCCAGATAACGCGCCAAAGCGGCCAAGGTTTTGGCGGCGCGGCGCACCGTTTCTGCATCGCCCAATTCTGCGGCAAAGTGGTGCGCCACGCGCGGCACATCTTCTTCATCCAAACGAAGCAGGGTGCGCACAGGGGTGCGTAAGCGCCGCGCAATTGACACGCGCGGGTCAAGTTGCGTGCGCCGCACCCGCGGGGGACGACGCTCGGGCTCGGCTTCCTCCTCTTCAGCGGTTTGAGGGGAAAAACCTTCGGCGTTGCCCACTGCCGAGGTCGCAAGCACAAGTTCTTGAATTGCCGCGGCCCACTGCTCCGGCGAAAGTTGCAAGACCCGACGCAGCGCCCCTTCCGAAAGGCGATACCGGTCTGCCAGCAACAGCGAGTCATCCGGCAACAGCAAAATCTGCAAGTAGTAGCGCACATACCGGCGGCTCATGCCGAGCACGCTCTGCACGTAGCGCACCACCTCCGAGGGCAAACGCTTTATCTGCGCCGCGCGGCGGTAATAGGCAAAGTCGTCCTCGCCGGGCTCCGGAGAGAGGCCCATTTGCTCTAAAATCAAAGCGGCGATTTCGCGGGCGCGCATCACAGCGGAGGGCGGCTCGGCGGTTATGTTTTCCAGCACTTGCCGGGTGCGCGACGGCTTTTCCACCACCAACGCTTCCAAAACCGGCTCTTCCGAAGAACCGCTCTGCACGGCCTGTAAAACAGCGGCCCAAAAACGCCGCTCGCCGGTTTCTAAAATAAAATGGCGACTTTCCAAATCCCAATAGCCGGTCACGGGCTTGATCTGCCCATGCTCGTCAAAAGAAGCCCCCATGTGGAGCAAAGAATGCACGCGTTCAGATTCGGCCAGATCCTCCTCGGCAAGTTGAAGCCAGCGCTTGGCCGCTTCAAAGCAATCTATCTCGCCGGCAAAAAAATCGGCCTTGATGGAAGGCGGCAAGAGAGGGCGCGGCTGGTATGGGTCGGGCAAAATCTGGCCGACCGGCACGCGGACAACCCGTTTGCGCGCCTGCCGAGTTTGCGCGGTGGAAACATCGCCCAAAAGTTCATCGTATTGGGTGTCGGCTGTGGGCTGAAAGTCCTCAGCCGACCATTTTGGCTTGCGTCTGCGCCCCATAGAACCTCCGGAAAAGTCGGTGGATGAAACAAACCACAGATTACACAGATTACACAGATTAGCGCAGATTTTTTCTGTGTTCTCTGTAAATTTCTGTGCCCTCTGTGGTTTTCTTCCTCAATCGGTGGATAAGAACGCCAAGGCCGCCAAGCACACAAAGGACGCCAAGGGTAACGCAGAGACGCAGAGGAACGCAGAGACGCAAAGAAAAAATTTCTGTGTTTTCTGTGGTGTTTCTGTGTCCTCTGTGGTTTTTTCTCCAATCGGTGTAAATCTGTGCCAATCGGTGGATAAGAATGCCAAGGCCGCCAGGGATAAAATCCACAGATTCCACAGATTAGCACAGATTTTTTCTGTGCCCTCTTAAATTTCTGGGTTCTCTGTGGTTTTCTTCCTCAAATCGGTGGATAAAAACCACAGATTAGCGCAGATTTTTCTGCGGAATCTGCGGTTTCAACTATCTAAGCGGAACAATTGTTCCGCAAGGCTCAGCGCAAGCCCATGCGGCGGGCGACGGCGTCCACCAAACGCCCCATCTCTATAACCGCTTGGTCTTGCGTGCGGCCAAGTTGCGAGAAAATATCACGGCGCATGGAGGCGGCGTAGGCTATTTGCGCCCGCTCCGAAACCGGCAAGAGCACCAAGTCCTTGTACTGCTGGCGCATAAAGCGGTAAATGTCGTTGGTCTCGGTGCGGCGGAAATCGCACCTGTTTGGGGCAATGCCCACAATGCGCAAATCGGGGTTGTAGCGTCGCCGCACTTTTTCAACAACGGCCAGCGTTTCTCGCAAGCCGTCAACGCCCATTTTGGTCAACTCCATGGGGATTAGCACCCAATCGGCTGCGACCAAAGCGTTCAAAGTCATTGCCCCGGCCGATGGGGGAGTATCCACAACAATGGCGGCATAAGCATTACGGATGGATTCCAGATACTCCTCAAGCGCAAAAATGCCGTCCGTAAGGTCGGCGGTGAGCACGCGCTCTGCCTGCGCCATGCCGTGGGGACGCACCAAAGCAACGTCAAGGTTGCCAGTGCGCGGAAAAGCCGCCGGATGGATAACATCCAAAGGCGAGCCCTGAGCATTGCCCAGCAGGTGAGCCGAAAGGTCATCGCCCTGAATGGGGAGAGGGTCGCCGCGCGATTTTCCCAAAGCCCAATAAGCGGCGTGCGCCTGCGGGTCAAGGTCAACCAAGAGAATGCGCGGCCGCGGCGTCCGACCGCTCAATTTGATCGCCAAGCCAGCGGCAATGTTTACGGCAAAAGTTGTTTTGCCGGGGCCGCCTTTCAATGCTGAAACCGCCAGAATCATGCCGGTATCCTCCCGAAAACAAGCAAGCCGTTACTGCACGAGATAATATCATCACAAACGCAAAAAAGCAAGTTTTTTGACCAAACGGCAGCCAAAAGGCGGCGGTTTTGTTAAAAATTGCGAGTTTTAGCCGCGGTATGTACATTTCTCGCAAAGCGCGGTATAATGCCGGTGCGAGGTGAAAATGTATTCAGCCGTAGATGCACACCCCCTACAACGAATGTTGCGCCTCAAAATGCTCCGTCTGCTGGAAAATCCATTTGAGGATTTCGCGGACGGGCGCTATTTCATCCCCACCCCCCAATTGGCGCGAATTTATCAAGAAGTGCGCCAGCGGTGGTTTGGACAAGAGAAAGGGCTTGTGCTGATAGATGGCGAGCGCGGCAGCGGCAAATCGGCCTTTGCCCGTTTTTTGGCCGGAGGCCACCTGCCCTCCCCGCTTGCCGTCGCCACAGCCCCTCGCACCCCCAACCGAATGCTAAAACTCATAAATGACGAGTTAGGCCTTCCGCGGGTGAAGGAAGAGGAAAACCGCCGCCGACGCCTGTTGGAATTTTTGGAAAGGCAATACGCTGGCATAGTAGTGGACCAAGACCCACACAAACTTATCCCCGCGCAAGGGCAACTAATAGCCACCCTTGCGGAGCGCACAACGGTGGTCGTAACAGGCTACGAAATTTTCAACTACCCTTGGGAAAACTGGGGCGTTGGCAATGTGGTGCGCTACTTGCTTGACCCGTGGGATTACGACACGCTGGTGTTCGTGCTGGATGAGATAAGTCGGCGCGCCGGCAGAACGGCCACCCCGCTGTTCACGCCGGAAGCGATGGAAAGGGTTTACATGCTTTCGCAAGGAAACCCGCGCAAAACCTTGGCCGTTTGCAAAAACGCCGTAGAAACGCTGTTACAGGGAGAAGGTGCGACCGTTGAAGCGTGGATGTTAGAGGAAACGCCGGTACAGATCTAAAAAGCCGTGCCCGAATAGGGCAGAATTCGGGCACGGCTTAAAAGCCAAGCGCCCCGGCGGGCAGGCTGGGGGCGCAGGCGGGCAGAATCAATTGGCAGAACCAGTCCACTGCCAATTATAGGGGCTTTGTCGCATTTGTCAAGCATTTAGCGGCAAATGTGGCATTTTGGCTTTGTCGCGCCCCTCGTCTGCGCCTTGCCTGCTCTGCGGGGAAATCGGAGCAGGAAGGATGACTTCCCTCTTAGCCCAAGCCCAAGCGGCTTGGAGCGACGCCGTCAGTCAATTGCGATACACGCTCAACCGTGCCGACTACGAGGCATGGGTGCGCGACGCGCGCCCCATCTCTTTTGACGGCGAAACCCTAACCGTGGGGGTAGCAAACGCCTATGCACGCGATTGGCTGGAAAGTAGACTGCGCTCAACGCTGGAAACTTACCTGCGCGCTCTCCTCAACAGGCCGGTAAAACTGGTATTCGCAGTAACCGAGCACCGCGCGGAAAAAGCAAGCGGAACAATTGTTCCGCAAGCCGCTCCGATTTCGCGCACGCCGCACCTTGACCTCAGCGCACTAAGCCTCCGGCTGCGCGATGCCCTCATTCAGCCCCACCGCGTGGTGTTCGTCCCCGGCTATTTCCTGCGCTGGCTGCCGTATATCGGCACGCGGGCAGGTTGGCTCTACGTCGCCCTGCGGCAAGCGCATTTTCTCGCCAACACCACCCCGCACGGGCCGGGGCACAAAATCCCCTCCGGGCAAGCAGTTGAGGTGCAGCGCGCCACCCTCGCATACTGGAGCAATTTGACGCCGCGCACCATAAACAACATCCTCAACCGCGGCTTGCTCAAGCCGCTCGTGAGCGTTGAGCGCGACCGCCACCTCTACGCCAACCGCCAAGCCCCCAACCGCTACATCTTTACCGCCGATTTGCCGCTCACTCCGCACGACTTCCAAAAAGTGATGCAATTTTTGGAGACGCACGGCCTTGAAAGAGACCCGCTGGCCGCACTTGCCCAAGCCGTCCAACGACCGGCCTCGTTTTTCTTGGCCGAGATGCCAAACAGCGGCATAGCGGCTTTGCCCGAGCGGGTGCAAACCGTGCGCGAAGCAGTGGCAGAGCATTTGCAAAGGCTTCACCTCCCCCAAGAGGAAACGGCAAAAGCACTGCAAATGGCCGAATTGTTAGAAACGGCCATCTTGGAAAGCGCGGGCAAATTGTTCATCACATGGTACTTCATCCAACGCCACCTGCCCCGCCTTGGGCATACGCTGGCGTGGATTTACATCGCGCTGCGCCACGAAGCCGAAAGGGGAGGGCAGCGCGGCGTCGGGGGATTCCGCATTTTGCGAAAAAGCGCCCGCGAAATCGCTTGGCAAGCGCACCTCAAAAAAGTTCGCTACGTGCGCGACCTCATCCCCCCGCTGCCGTTAGATGCCCCAGCCGACATCCACACCCCGCCCGCCGCCGCCTTCGTGCGCCGAGAAGCCAGCAGAAGCGCCGCCTTCAAAATCGCCGTCCAAACGGTAGAGCCCCTCACTCCCGAGGACGAGGCGGCTTATCGCGTGGCAACTATGCTGATGGCTTCGTGCATTCAGCAAAAGGACTTTTCGCTACTGGTAACTTTGCAAGAACTGATGAAGGCAGGGAAAATGGAGGAAGCCCTCGGCTTGTTGCGACGGGCAACAAGCACAACCGCTCCCAACGACATCCTCGGAAGAGCCGCCGAAGCGCTCGCGGCGATTTCCACAGAAACGCCAAAAATTTCCCTCGGCGAACCCCCCGCTTTCCCACAGGGGGGACAAAACCTTCCCGCGGCTTAGCCAATTTTTTCCTTCGGCAACGCCAAATTTTTCCCGCGGCTCGGCCAATTTTTGCCCCCTGAAATGGCCAATTTTTTCCCGCAATTTAACCCTTAACCACGTCCTCACTTAAAAATAAACCATGGAGGAACTTCTTTCATACCCGAAGTTCCTCCACGGTTTATCGCCCTTCACAGCCAAAACTTCAAGCCGGATTTTTCAAAATTTTCCAAATCTCTTTGACAGAAGGCCGCTTGCCAGAAAGCAAAACACCAACTCTAAACAACCTTACCCCTATCCACAAACTGATGGCCGCTCCTAAAGCAAGCGCGACAAGCGAAATCCCAAGATCCCACCAAGGCACCGATTCCACAGAAAGCCGCAGAAAAACCGCTACTGGAGCAGTCAGGGGGAAGTAACAAAAGGCACGCACAACCCAACTATCGGGGTGCATGAAGAAAAAGTAATTGAACATAAACGGCGTGATTGCAATGAAGGAAACAACGGCGGAGAATTGCTGGCTTTCGCGGAAATTATCTCCGAGAGCGCCAAAACCTGCTAAAAGCAAACCGTAGGTAATGTAGCCGAGCGGCATAATTACCAAAGCCGCTATTATGATTTGCAAATCGGGGTGCATTAGTTGTTTGAGCGGTATTTCAAAGTCTTGAACCCCTATTGAAACATGCTTGCCTAAATACCACACGCTCGCCAACCATACAACAACTTGCAATAACCCTAACCCTGCCAGCCCAATAACTTTACCCCAAAGCAACTCCATGGAATTGAGCGAGGAAAGCAAAATTTCAATCAGGTGGCTTTCTTTTTCTGCTGCAACGCTTTGAAGCAAATACCCTGCTGAGATGAAGATGGCTGTGAAGAAAATCATGCTCAAAACGTAACCAGTGAACATCCGTCCGCCACTGCTAACCTCGGATTCTTTGGTTATGAGCACAAGGTTCATTCTAAGCGGCTGGAGCAAGCGTTGTGCCTCCGCGGCCGAGTAGTGAGGGCTTAGGCGAGCATACAACAGCAAATAGCCAAGCCGCTCTACTACGCTGTCAAGGTCGGCAATTCCTTTGGTGGCGTAAACGGTCACCTCACGCCGTTTCGTATAGTCTTCTGGGGTTAGCACTAATGCCCGAAACTTGCCTTTTACCGTTTCTTCCTTTGCTTTTTCAAAATCCGAAACGGCCACAAATGGGCGCGGCAGGGGAGCGCCTCGCGGCAAAATGCCGGAGCGGTCGTAAACGGCTATACGCCCAATGCTCACCTTTGTGGTTTCCACTTTGGTGATGGAGGGGGAGGTGAGGGCATGCAAAACCATCACCACCAACAGCCCCAGCAAGGGAATTCCGAATGTGGCGAATAAGTATCCGCCGCGCACTACATTTGTGCGAAATTCGTAGACTGCCACGCGAAACACTTTCTGCCAGTTCATGCTTTTACCTCCCTTGGCTTTCGCCGCTTTCTTCTACCGCCCGCAGGAAAATTTCTTCCAGCGAGGGATAAACCACTTCGTAGCGTTCCACCGGTGCGCCTGCTTCCACGAGCAAGCGCAAAATTTCCTTTGGGGAAGTGCCGCTTTTGGGGAGCAAATGCCAATTCTCACCTTCGCGCCACGCCTTTGTGATGGGCAGTCCTTCCGGCAATGGGACGTCGTTTTCCAACTTGAGCGCAACATCGCCGCGGGAATAGCGCCGCTTCAACTCTTCCAGCGTTCCGTATGCCACAATTTTGCCTCTGTTGATTAGTGCAATGCTGTTGGCCAGTGCTTCAACGTGCACCAACTGGTGTGAACTCAACAGCACCGTTTTGCCGGATTCGCGCGCCTCCCGCACCAAATCTTTCACAATTTGCACATTGACCGGATCCAATCCCTGAAACGGCTCATCCAAAACGAGTATTGCGGGGTCGTGCATCAGGGCGACTGCCAGTTGTGCCTTCTGTTGCATGCCATGCGAAAGTTCGCGCACCTTGCGCTTTGCCCATTTTTCCAGCCCAAAGCGCTTTAGCCAAGCAAGGGCGCTTGCGCGCGCCTTCGCTTCTGGCATCCCTTTTAGCGTGCCCAAGTATGTGAGAAGGGGGAGCAGGCGGGCGCCGCGGTAAAGGCCGCGCGCCTCCGGCAAATACCCCACAAGGTTGCGCACTTCGTGCGGCTCTTTGCCAAAAAGCCGCACTTCGCCCTCGTCCGGAAGTAATATGCCCATCAGCACCCGAATGGTGGAGGTTTTGCCGGCGCCGTTTGGCCCCAGCAGGGCAAACACTTCTCCTTTGGCGACGGAAAAGGAAATGCGGTCCACGGCGGTAAAGTCGCCGTAGCGCTTGACCAGTTTGCTAACTTTGATGATTGTTTCCATAAACCCCTCTCTTTCGTGGTTTGTTTTGAATGCGGATGCCGACTTTGTTTTCAGCGCAAGTGCTTGTTGAACCAGCCGACAATGTGGTTCAGCCGCGCAATGCGCCTATCGGTGCGGCCAACGCGCGAAAGCCCGTGCGATTCGCCCGGAAAGCGCACAAATTCGGTTTCTACCCCACTATACTTTAGCGCAACATAGGCCTGCTCGCCTTGGTCAATGGGGCAGCGCAAATCCTGCTCGCTGTGGATGATGAGGGTGGGCGTAGTGGCTTTGTGCAAGTAGGGCAGGGGCGACATGCGCCAGTAATCGTCTAACGCCTCCCACGGGGGTTTGCCCACGCCGATAAGGTGCTGGGTGAGGTAGTTCATGTCGCTCGCGCCCCACATGCTGATGTGGTTGGAGACCGACCGCTGGGCAACCGCGGCCTTGAAGCGCCCGGTATGGCCGATGATCCACAGTGTCATGTAGCCGCCGTAACTGCCGCCGGTCACGCCCATGCGCGCTTCGTCCACGTAGGGCAGGGCGGCGAGGTAGTCGGCCCAAGCCATGATGTCGCTGTAATCGCGGTCGCCCCAGTTGCCCCAGATGGCCTTGGTGTGCGCTTCGCCGTAGCCGGTGCCGCCGCGGGGGTTGCAAAAGCCCACCACGTAGCCCTGCGCGGCCAGCGTGTAAAACTCGTGCATCATCAAAAAGCCGTATTGGGTCATCGGGCCGCCGTGGATTTCCAGAATCAGCGGGTATTTTTTGGAGGGGTCAAAATCAGGCGGCTTGAGAATCCAGCCCTGCAGGCGGTAGCCGTCTTCGGGGTTGGTGAACCAGACTTCTTCGGTTTCGCCCAAATTGGTGCGGCGCAGCCACGCGTTGACGCGGGTGAGTTGGCGGCGGCGGCCGGTGGCGGTGTCCATGCGGTAAATTTGCCCCGGGTCGGTGAGATTGCCGTAGAAATAGGCCAACGTGCGCCCGTCTTTGGAAAGCGAAAGTGCGCCAACCGCACCTTTTTCGTCAATCAGCGTTTCCAGTCCCGTGCCGTCGCGGCGGATGCGGCAGAGTTGCACCTTGCCGTGGCGCGCGTTTTGGAAGTAAAGTGCTTCCGAATCGGGCGTCCACTGGGGTGGGGTGGTGCTGATGGCCGCGATGAGGTCGTTGATGATGCTTGCCGAGGTGTGCATGTCGTGCGCGATGGTCAAATTGCGCGCTTCGCCGCTTCCGTCGGTGGGCACCACCCACAACGAGGTGGCGCGCCACCACTCAAATAGCCCTTCATTGCCAAGGTAAGCCAGCCATTTGCCGTCGGGCGAGATGGCGAGGTTGCCCTTGGGCCCCACGGGCGTAGGGATGCGCTCCGGCTCGCCGCCTTCCGCAGGGATGCGGAAAATGTCAATGGCTTCGGGCGCGCGGTCGGGGTCGGGCTGGCGGTTGCTGAGGTAGTAAATCCATTTGCCGTCGGGCGACCACACCGCGCCGTATTCCTCGTAAATTTCGTGGTCGGGTGTGAGTTGGGTGGCCTTGCCGGTGCGGGCGTCCACCAGCCAGAGGTGTTGGGTGCGCTTGGGCAGCAAGCCCATGCCGTCGGCTTTGTAGTGCAAGCGCGTTAGGTGGAAAAACTCCGGCCCTAAATCCTTCTTGCGGGGGTCTTTTTCGCGTTCCAGTGCGTCGGGGTCGGGTTCCCGGAAGCCGATGAGCAGGCGCTTGCCGTCGGGCGACCATTCCAGGCTGGCAATGCGCCCCTTGAGGTTGGTGAGTTTGCGGGCTTCACCGCCGTCAGTGGGGATGAGGTAGATTTGCGGCTGTTTTTCGTCGTCGCGGTTGGAAACGAAGGCAATGGTCTTGCCGTCGGGCGACCAGCGGGGCATGGTGTCGTTCTGGTCGCCGCTGGTGAACTGGCGGCTGCGCCCGTTGCGGGTGGAGACCAGCCACAGGTTGGTGTATTTTTTCTCGGTCTTGCGGTCTACCCGCTGGACGGTGAAGACCACGTGCTCGCCGTCGGGGGAAATTTGCAGTTCCTGAATCAAACGGAAGCGGTAGAGGTCTTGGGGGGTGATGGTGCGGGGAGGCATTTTAAACTCCTGTAGTGGTTTGGGGGCGTTGGGGTGTAAAGTTGTTAGGTCGTTGGGGCGTTGAGTCGTAGGGTCGTAGGGTCGTTGGGGCGTTGGGTCGGGGGAGATGCTTCCACGTGGAAAATTTCGGAGGCCGCGCCAGCCTCCGAAATTGGGTGGGCGTTCTGGAAAAAAGTATAGCACGGACGCCCGTGATTTTTTATGCCGTTGCCCTGGTTGGCTGCCAAATCTCCCTGCGTCACCTTTGGGGGTTGATCTCTCCCTTCCCCCGCTACGGCAACGCTGTCGCGTCGCCGTAGCCGCCCCCTTCCCTCCCTTACCAAGGTTCAGGGGCGGACAGATAAGGGGATAGGGAAAGAAAAATTGAATCAGGCTTTCAAATTTTGAAAAAACAAGGCTGACATGGTATCCTCAAGGCCTCCAAACCAATACAAGGAGGTTACCATG
>JALVVL010000020.1 GCA_027023425.1 Anaerolineales bacterium | reverse complement strand
GCTCAGGGCCTGCTCCCGCAACTCGGGTGGCAGGTGGGGTGCCAGGGACGAAAGGGCACGGGCCCGGTCATCTTCATCCCGGATGCTCCGGGCCGCCGCCAGGGCCTCGTTCAGAGCCTGCCCCTGCAACGCCGGCGGCAGGTACGGCGCCAGGGCCGCAAGGGCCTCGGCGCGGGCATCTCCATCCTCAATGCTCCGGGCCGCCGCCAGGGCCTCGACCAGCAGGTTGGGCGGCAGGTGGGGCGCCAGGGACGAAAGGGCCTCGGCGCGAGGACTTATAAGGCCAAGAGCCTCCTTCTCTGAAAGGCTCCGGGCCGCCGCCAGGGCCTCTCTCAGGGCCTGCTCCTGCAACTCGGGTGGCAGGTGGGGTGCCAGGGCCGTAAGGACTTCGGCGCGGTACCACTCATTCCCAATGCGCCGGGCCGCCGCCAGGGCCTCGCTCAGGGCCTGCTCCCGCAACTCGGGTGGCAGGTGGGGTGCCAGGGACGAAAGGGCACGGGCCCGGTCATCTTCATCCCGGATGCTCCGGGCCGCCGCCAGGGCCTCGGTCAGGGCTTGCTCCTGCAACTCCGGCGGCAGGTGCGGCGCCAGGGACGCAAGGGCCTCGGCGCGGGGCCACTCATCCTCAATGCTCCGGGCCGCCGCCAGGGCCTGCTCCTGCAATTCCGGCGGCAGGTGGGGCGCCAGGGACGCAAGGGCACGGGCGCGGTACCGCTCATTTCCGATGCTCCGGGCTGCCGCCAGGACCTCGGTCAGCAACTCCGGCGGCAGGTGGGGCGCCAGGGACGCAAGGGCACGGGCGCGGTACCGCTCATTTCCGATGCTCCGGGCTGCCGCCAGGACCTCGGTCAGCAACTCCGGCGGCAGGTGGGGCGCCAGGGACGCAAGGGCCTCAGCGCGGTCATCCTCTTCCCGGATGCTCCGGGCCATCTCCAGGGCGTCCTCCAGGCGGGCCGGTTCCTTTTGGGCCAGCACCGGGGCTAAGGCGGCCAGGGCTTGCGCCTGCTTGCCTTCATCCGGCATCTGGCGCACATGGGCCAGGGCCTGGGGCGGGGTCCACCAGTTGTTTTCCACCAGCAGGGCGGGTAACTTCGGGGGCAGGTTCCCGGCCAGGCTGTGGAGGCTGGCTTCGATGAGAGCGCAGCGGGTTTCCAGGCCGATAGCAGGTAGCGGTTGGCGGTTAGCAATTTGCGATTTGCGATTTGCAATTAGCCGTTGCTCGTTGGTTTGTCGGGCACGCTTCCACACGGCCTGGACATCGCTCAGGTAGCCCGCGTAGGAGCCTTCCGCGGCTTCCCGGGTGCGGTGCCAGCCGGGCCGGGTCACCAAAGGCAGCAGGGTCTCCAGGGGGGCTTCGCTCAGGTGCTCCACGGCATATTGCAACACATAAGGCGAGGCATCCCGCACGGGCTTTTCGGACGCCGCGATACGGGCCACCTCTGCCTCAATCCAGGCCCGGTAACGGTGGGTCATCTCCCGCCGGCGTTCGGGGTCGCGGTGGGTCAGCCGCTCCCGGAAATACTCCCGCAGCCGGGGATGGGTAAAGGTGACCAAAAAGGTGTGGGCTTCCTTGCGGCGCAGCACCACCCGGGCCAGGTTCTCCCACACCCGATCCAGGGTGTAATGATCCAGATCCAGCCGCGTCCCCAGGGGGCCCTGGCGGGCCAGGTGCAACAGGTCGGGTTCGGGAATCGGCCCCCGGGCCAGGGCCAGCAGATCCAAAATCTCCCGCACCCGGGCTTCGGTATCCCCGGGCAGGCCCTGGGCCCGCCACCACCTGGTCAGTTCCGGCCACCAGTACTGCTCCACAAACGTTTCGTAACCGCTGCCCACCAGTTGGGCAATGCGCTGCGCCCGTTGCCGGGCCGCCTCCAGGCCTTCTTCCTCCAGGGTTTGCAGCAAATCCTGGGCGTACAGGCCGACCAGCAACGGGTCGCCCTGGTCCGTCAGGTGGTACAGGCGTTGCACCAGATTCACGTCCCGGCTCAACGCATCCAGGGGTACCCGCATTTGGGCCAGCACCTCGCGCACCCCGCTCTGACTCAGGCGCTCCAGACGATGGCGCCGGGTCAGGCCGGGGCGCCAGTTCAACCGGGTCAGCCATCCCGCCACATCGGCGGTAGCCAGCACCCGCGCGGCGGCCACCACCCGCAGGTGAGGGCCGGGCTCCCGGGGGAAGAGGGTGCGCCAGGCGGCCTCCCCCTGGGGCCAGGTGGCCTCATCCAGGCCGTCCAACACGACGAGCAGGCCCTTGCGTCCGGGGGGCGGCTGTCGGCGTTCCAGGTAGCCCGAGGCGACGCTGAGCAAGACCTCGGGGTTGGTTTCGTCCAGGGTCTTGTCCGGCTCGTAGAGATGGGTCAGGCCCTGGGCCAGCAAATGCAGGAACACCGGCGCCCGGTGGGTATCCACCCGCAAACTGATGGGCACGAAGAGCACGGCCCAATCGTCGCCGGACGCCAGGGCGGTGGCCCAGCGGGTCAGCAGCGCGCTCTTTCCGCGGCCGGCAGGGCCGTAGAGGAAGAAATAAGGGTGCCGGGTGTCTTCTTCCAGCCAACGGGTCAGGATTTCCAGTTCACGCCGGCGGCCCCCAAAGGGGGCAGGAGCGCCCGGCGTGCCCAGGTATTCCTCCAGGAAGCGCCGCACCCGTGGCCGGTGATCCACCCGCACGGCGCGCAGGATGACCTGCACCACATTGTGGTCGCCGGTGATGAACACCGCCTGATTCACCTGGCCTTGAATGTGGATGTCCCGCCGGGCCTTCCCCTCCCGCGCCTGCAGGGCCTGTTCCAGGCGCTTCACGGCCTCCTCGGTGCGCAAGACCGCACGGCCCACCGTGCGCAGGGCGTCGGTCTCCACCCCCAGCAGGGCCTCCCGCAGGCAGAGGATGTAAGCGTCGGCCACGGTCTCGGCCTGCTGGAGCGTGGCGGCCTGCCAGTCCCGCCGGATGACCGTCAGCACGGCGCGGCGCAGGCGGCCCTCGTCGAGGTCGTCGGCGGGCAGGTCGGTCAGGGCCTCCAGCACCGCGGGCAGGTCCCGCAAGGGCAGGCCGCGGCCCGCGTCGGCCAGGGGCGCCAAATCGGGCAGGGTGGCTTGCAGGCGGCGCTGCGCGCAGGCGTCGGCCTGTTCCAGGGCGGCGGTCAGGGCCTGGCTGCGGTCGGGGTGGCCTAAGAGTGCATCCAGGCGGCGGGCCAGGTCTTCCTGGCCCAGGGCGGCCAGTTCGTCGGCCGCGGCCTGGAGCGTGGGATCGCCCACGGCGCGGCGCAGGGACGCCTTGACGATGGCGCTCAGAATGCGCAAAGCGGCGGACGAAGGGGGCATGGCGTTTCCTTCCCTGGAGGTATGAAAAAATTATACCCTATGGTGCCTTTTGGAGTGGGCGATAACGGGACGCCCCCGTGGAAAGCGGCGCTGGAGCGCCGCACGCTCAAAGACTTGTCAGGTCTGCCGCGCCCTCCACGAACCCCTCGCGGGCTTTGGACGCGGCGCGGGAAACCACAGAAGGCACAGAAAGCGGCAGGGTAGGGGCGAGGCGTGCCTCGCCCGTTTTTGGAGTGCGGCAACATGTTGCCGCTTTGGAAAGCGGCGCTGCAGCGCCGCACCCAAAAAGCGCGTTTTCAAGAGCATCTGTCAGCCCTGAACCACGATGCAAGAGGGATGATTTTTGTCAGCCAACGAAACGAATGGAGTAAAATACCCCCAACACACACTCCTACGGAGCCCCCACTTTGACCCCAGAAACCCCCATTTACCTAATCGTAGGGCTTGGCAACCCCGGCAGGGAATACGCCAAAACGCGGCACAACGCGGGCTTCATGCTGGTAAGCCGCCTCGCCGAGCGGCTCGGCACGGCGTTTCGGCGGATGCAGTTCAAGGCGCTGACCGCGGAGGCGCGCGTCGGCGGCGCGCGCCTCATCCTCGCCAAGCCGCAAACCTTCATGAACCTTTCGGGCAAAGCGGTAGCCCCGCTGGCGCGCTTCTACAAAATCCCGCCCGAGCGGCTGATGGTGGTTTACGATGATGTTGACCTGCCCTTGGGCAAACTCCGCATGCGCCCCAAAGGCGGGCACGGCGGGCACAAGGGGATGCGCTCCATCATTGCCGAACTCGGCACACAGGAATTCCCACGCCTGCGCGTGGGCATAGACCGCCCGCCTGGACGCATGGACACCGCCGATTACGTCCTTCAGCCCTTCACCAAAGCCGAAATGGAAGCACTTGCGCCCGCGCTTGAGCGCGGCACCGAAGGCATCCTCCGCTGGGTGGAAAACGGCATAAACGACGCGATGAATTTCGTAAACGGGGAATAAGCCCAAGCGGGAAAAGAAAGCGCCGACCGCGGCGGCACGTCTTCCCCGTCGCGGTCGTTTTTTTGCACGTAGGGCTGAGCCAAAGCACCCAAAATACCACCGCGGATAGAGGGAAATACAACTCGCGGCCAATCCGCCTCCCCGTTGCCTAAGATATATTACAGGCAGGAGGCGGCCAATGAGCAACGCGATTCTCCAAATCCAAGGACTTCGTAAATCTTTTGGAAACACCATAGCGGTGGATGACCTCTCGTTAGAAGTAAACGAGGGGGAACTTTTCGGTTTTTTAGGCCCAAACGGCGCAGGCAAAACCACAACAATACGGGCTATCTTAGGCTTGCTACACCCCAATAGCGGGGAAATAAGGATTTTTGGGCAAAAAGTCACCCCCAACCACACAAGGCCGCTATGCCAAGTGGGAGCATTGCTCACACCCCCGGGCTTCCTTCCCTACCTATCGGGCTACAACAACCTGCGGTGGCTTGCAAAAAACAACACCACCATCTCAAAATCCGAGATTTGGGAAATGCTGGAACTTGTGCACCTCCAAAAAGCCGCCAAACGGCCGGTGCGCACTTACTCTTTGGGGATGAAACAGCGGTTAGGGATAGCCGCTGCCCTCCTCCATCACCCCAAACTGCTTGTGCTGGACGAGCCCACTAACGGCCTTGACCCCATCGGCATGGCCGAAATGCGGCAACTTTTGCGCGACCTCGCCGACCAAGGCACTACAATTTTCCTGAGCAGCCACCTACTGCATGAAGTGGAGCAAATCTGCGATAGGGTTGGTTTCTTATTCCAAGGACACTTAACCACTGTCCGCTCGGTCAATGAACTCAAAAAGTCCCATCAAGACTTGGAAGACGCATTTCTTTCCTTGATACAAGAAGCCGAAAACGCACAGGACTATGAACACGCCTAACAGTCTCCTTCCCCAGAAAAGCACTTTCTACGGTGCCACTGCTGATGAACTGAAGCAGAAACGAGAAGCGGTGGGGTGGCGGGCGTGGTTTGACCAACGCCTTCTTTTTCCCCACCACGGCGAAGTGATTTTAGAAAGCCGAAAACTAACCCTCAACTCGTGGCTCACCCTAAAGCCCGAAGAGATAACAAACCTGCGGCTGGAATTTACGCCTCTTTACCCACGCAGTTTAGCCGGCGGGGTGAGAGGGCAATTTCCAAGTTTGGGCATATTTTCAGCAGGCCGCCCATTGATTTTGGAAACCGTTCCGGTGGGCGAAATTTACCTCTTGATCGGCTACAAATGGCTATGGGGGACAACGCAAAACGCCAAATGGTTCGCCATGCTGAGCAACTGGCTAATTGCATCACATCGCAATCCATAATTATCCTTCGGAGAAAGGAGAAAATATGTGCTCCTCTACCACAACACCGTTTGAGTGGGCATCATTAAGGCGGCGTATTGGAGCGGAACTATTGGCCTTATTCCGCCGACCACTGTATTGGGGCACAGCGTTGGCGGTAAGCGGCTTTTCTGTTCTGCTTCAGGGGCTTCTCTACCTGAGCATTCAACATGCTAACAACTTACCCGCAGAAGCGCTCAATGCCGCCAAGCAAAGCATGGCATGGCCGCAAAGCCTGAGCACAGGCCTGGAGATGATCGCCCCGCAAGCATTGGGTGGATTGGCGGTGCTGGTGCTGAGCACGCTTTTCGTAGCCCAAGAATACTCTTGGGGAAGTCTGGCCTTAGTCGTCAGCCGAGGGACGGCGCGCCGCACATGGCTGCTAAGTAAAATCCTCACCCTTGCAATCGGCATAGTAGGACTTTTAGGGATACAACTCGTAGTGGCAGGCGCGTTCGGGATTTTAGTTACCGCGGGCAATAACGCGATACAGACGGAGCAACATACTTTCGGTGTAACGGCGTTTGCCCAAAATGTGGGAGCAGTGCTGTATGGTCTTCTTCCATACGCCGCGCTGGGAATATTGTTGGCCGTAGCCACCCGTTCCGCGGCCGTAGCACTTGGCATAGGATTAGGTTATACTTTGGTAGTAGAGCCACTGCTCGCCGCCCTCTCAGGGAATTTGCTCCCCAAATGGATGGGGCAATACCTGCTGCGAACATTAGGGGCAGCGTTACAATACACCTCGGGCGAAATTCATGCTCAATTGGCATTTGGAAGTGCCGGCGCTTCCAAAACGCCGGCCTTTATTTCATCCGAAACGGCCATTTTGCTCATAGCAATCTATGTTATCTTATTTCTCGTAACGGGAACGGCCTTGTTGAGCCGACAAGATCTTTGATTTGCATTTAGCAACTGTTCAGCCTCGGCAAGGAGAAACCACAGAAGCCACAGAAATTTGCAGAGAACACAGAATTTTTCTTCGCGCTCTTTGTGTTTCTCTGCGTCTCTGCGTTACCTCCTTGGCGTCCTCTGTGTCCTTGGCGTCCTTGGCGCTACTATCCACCGATTGACACAGATTTGCACCGATTGGATGATTGAAACCGCAGATTTCGCAGATTCTGCAAAAAATCTGTGCCAATCTGTGTAATCTGTGGTTTCCCCTTTGCGCTCTCTGCGTCTCTGCTTCCTCTGCGTCTCTGCGTTACCTCCTTGGCGTCCTCTGTGTCCTTGGCGTCCTTGGCGTCAACCTCTGCGCCTCTGCGTCACCATCCACCGAGCCAATAAATTATGAAACTGTCCCTCGGGCAGAAAATTGGCATTTCTTACACCTTAGTCACCCTAATAGCATTGTTGACGCTGTCGGGGGTGGGCGCGGTATTTTTAACCCTTTGGGGCAATAACGGATGCCGCGAATGGCAAGGAGGGGCTAAATACCTACAAGCCCAGTTCGCCAACCAATCACCCCCGCTTACCTCCAAACACGAAGCAGAAGCATGGCTAAACAACTTTGTTCAGAGAGGAACCGCCAAAAGTAAAATTGGAGAATTCATAGAAATCAACATATATTTTTCCAAAGAAGACCTCGCCAAAGCCGCACTAATATCACCTTCGCAAAAAATACTGGCTTTCTATCCAAGCAGTGCCCAAGGCTTGGCAGGAAGAGTCCTTTGGAAAAAAGCCTTCGCAGAGTACAAACCTCCCCCACTTAGCCGACAAGCCTCCATAGTAGCACAACGCCAAAACGCATGCATCGTAGAAATCCCCATAAAAGAACGGTCACAATTAAGGGGATGGTTAGTATTCGTCTACAAAGTGCCCGCGGCAAAACAACGGTTGTTCCTTTGGGGTAGCGTTTTCCTCCTGCTTATTACACTCACCGCGCCGTTGGTGCTCTTTGTTGGTACGGTATCTGGCTGGCTTATATCGCGGTCTATGATCCAACGGTTCGGCAACATAGGGAAAGCCGTAAAAGAATGGTCTAAAGGCAATCTCAAAACCACAATTGACGACGGCGGTCAAGACGAAATCGGCTTATTAGCACAACGCCTAAACACTATGGCAAACAGGCTGAACACGTTGCTGAAAACTCAACAAGAACTGGCAGTATTAGAAGAGCGACAACGGCTTGCCAGGGACCTGCATGACGCCGTAAAACAGCAAATTTTTGCCGCAACGATGCAACTCGCGGCCGCTCAAAAGCAAATACAGCAAAACCCCAAAAAGGCTCGGTTGCTTTTGGAAGATGCCACCTCCTTGATGCACCAATCTCAAGTGGAACTTACCAACATCATCCAACAACTACGTCCCTTGAACTTGAAAAATGCGGGGTTTGCGTCGGTGCTCCAAGAGTATCTGAACACGTGGGAACGCCGTACAGGGATTCAAGTGAAGCGCACCATTAAAATCAGCGAGCCGCTATCGCCTTCCATTGCCGAAGCACTACTTCGGATAATTCAAGAAGGGCTTTCCAACGTTGCGCGCCATAGCAATGCCAATGCACTCACTTTTACGTTGAAGCAAGAAGCACAGAAAGTGATGCTAACTATGGCAGACAACGGCCAAGGCTTTGAACCAAACAGCGTTGCGCTTGGCAACGGCCTACGCAACATGGCCGAGCGCACCGAAGAATTAGGGGGGCGGTTTCAACTTCATTCAACTCCCGGCAAAGGCACACTCATTGAGGTAGAGATACCTTTGGAAGAAGGGGAATGACCATGAAGGCCGAAAAGATCACCGTGATAATAGTAGATGACCATGCGGTAGTGCGTCGGGGCGTGCGGGCTTTTTTAGAAACCCAGCCCGATATTCAAGTGGTCGCGGAGGCCTCATCAGGCGAAAAAGCAATTCACCAAGTAGCCCGTTACTTGCCGGACGTAGTGCTGATGGATTTAGTAATGCAGGGTATGGACGGGGTAACAGCAACAAGAGAGATAAAGCGCCTAAGCCCGCGCACTCAGGTGATTGTCCTCACTTCTTATCATGACGATGAACACATTTTCCCGGCAATTCGCGCTGGCGCCATATCATACTTGCTAAAAGACACAACCCCCGACGACCTCGTCAAGGCAGTGCGAAAGGCCGCTCAAGGTGAAGCAACTATACATCCCACAGTGGCCGCCCGTCTGATAAAAGAGATGCAACAACCTCCCCAAACCGCCGAATCACTGGCGCCTTTTGCCGACCTGACCCAACGGGAAATGGAAGTTTTGCGCCTAATTGCTAACGGGCTGAGCAACGCCGAAATTGCCGAAAAACTAATCATCAGCAAGGGCACAGTAAAAAGCCATGTGAGCAATATCCTCAGCAAACTACACCTTGCGGATCGCACTCAAGCCGCCGTTTTGGCATGGAAACAAGGGATAATGAAAGATAATCACCAACATTAGCCCCAAAACACTGCTCACAGATTACAAAACCCCCACGGCCGAACGTAACCGTGGGGGTTTTCAGTCGGGGTTGGTCAATGGTGCCTATAGCATTTACGCAGGGAAGGACGTCCTTTTACCTACACTAATGCAAATCACCCACCCAATAGAAACGCAAATGCCCTTAGCATCATGGAGTTCACTAACGGCTTGCACCATCTTTAACCTCCTTTATAGGCTACGAAAAGTCTTTGCCAATGCTGATGCAAACAATGTACCCGATTGACACACAGATTTCCCAATCTGCAGGTTTGGGAGTACTCGCAGCAGCCACCATGGCACACCTCCAAAAGGTTATATGGTAAAGGTAAAGGCCCAAAAAGCCAACCCCGACTAACTAACCACCTTACCTCACAGGAGTTACGCAGTTAGCCGTAGAAGCGCTCGTTTTCATGTCATGGCGAGCCGCCGTAGGCGGCGAAGCCATCCCCCAGACGGTTTCAAGGGCGGACAGGGGTTTATCAAACCCCTGTCCTACCCCCTCCAAAGACGGAACAAGCGAGATGTTGCACTTTTAGCGCCGATAAGGCAATTTAGTAAAGTGAGGCAGATACCCGAATTTTTCAATCTTATCGCTAATACTTGCTTTTTCGGAGGATGTTCTTTTGGAGTGCGGCGACAAGTCGCCGCTTTCCAAAGCAGTGCCGAGGCACCGCACTCCAAAAAATGGTGTTTTCAGGGGCAGGTGTCCGTCCTTGAACCCAGACGGTGGGGGGACCACTTCGGCGGTTTACGACCGCTTCGCGGTGACATGACGCGGGAAACCCGCGTAACTTCTGCACCTTACCTGACTGCACTATCAAATAGTAGTATCCACCGCTTCAGCCTCGCGATTGAGGTTAAATCTCGGCTTTGCCAACAAAGGTTCTAACGCAAGCCCTATAGCAGTACGATAAAGAGCACAAGCGGGATCATGAGAAGTTAAACTACCACTACTGCTGTATGCACTCGCCCGACACCCCCCACCGCAAAAATAGCGTAGGGAACATTTCTTGCAAACATCTATGCTGTCAACATCCAAAAGGCGAAAGAACTTACCCAATGTTGAATTGAGCAGAATGTCTTCTAACGAGTCCTGCAAAAGGGTTCCCATTCTCAGTTCAGGACGCATGAGCATATGACAAGGATAAACCCCTCCGTCGTAATCAATAGCAATTATTCGCGCTCCCACCCCACACCCAACTCTGGAGTCCAAGTTTATCTTCATAACCTCTGAATCATTCTGAGCAAAGGGAAGAACATCATTCCCCTCAGTGTCCAACTGAAGACGCACCTCACCTTTCATAATAAACTTGCCGATTGTAACCAAGTCCTCGGGAGTCAAATACAAATCCTCCGATTCAGGAGAACTACCTGCTCCCACGCCCACAAACATGCTGAATGAAAGCCCTACCCCCAACTGCCTCGCGAGGTCACGAAAATCAGACACATAAGGCAGGTTGTAATGGGTCAGCGTAGAAAGTAAACTGACGGATTTTACAGAAGCGTCCTGAAAAAACCTAACTCCTCGGATTGCCCTGTCAAAATTTCCTCGCCCACGGATATAAGCATTGATTGCTTCCTCAGGGCCATCAAGGGAAACAGAGACCTCGTCGACCCATGGAGCAAGGCGCTCGGCGATTTTCGGCGTGACTAACGTCCCATTAGTAATAAGCACTATTTTTGGAATCTGATAACGTTGCTTTGCCAACCGCAGTATTTCAGGCAAGTCTCTGCGCATCAAAGGTTCTCCCCCAGAAATGACCAAGGTCTTTAGTCCATTCCGGGAAAGCTCCGATAATATTCCCTCCATTTCTTCTAAGGAGAGTTCTTGCTTGCGGTCATTACGATTCTCTCGCCAGCTATAGCAAGTGCGGCACTGGAGATTACAAGCTTGCGTAACGTGCAGGTAACAACTTTGCAAACCAAAGTCTATCGTCGTATTTAGGTATTGCGGCTCCTGCAAGATCCCTCTTTCAAACAACAAGGTCAAGAATTCCTCAATCTCTTCCTTAGAAAACCCCATGCTCAAACCAAGAGCAAGCGGATCGTGCCCATTGCGCACCAATCTCTCCAAATAGTCGTAAGCCTGGGGCGTAACCGCTACCCACGAGCCCACTGGTGGGTTGAAAATAAATACAAGCCCATGCATTCTTGAAGTCCGCACGTTAGGATTTAGTTTCATTTGATAACCTCCTCAAAGTACTCAATACCTACCAATAACACCCCGCCGCTTCGCTGTAGCCTCTAAGCGACGAAAAACTACCATGCCCAGAATCAAATACATCACAGCCGCAGGGTATCTCAACCACCAACCCACAGGCCAATCGGGCATGGCAGATACTCCCACCATCGGGAAAAATGACCCCAACCATGCCCAAACACCTTTTTGGGGCAAGGCAATCACCGAAACACCCAAAAACAGGAAATAAAGCACGTTAGTCAATGGCCCAAGCCTCCTATAGCGCAATGTCATTCCCGCTAAAATCAAGCCCAATCCATAAAGGCTCAAAGCAAGAGGCACCACTATCACCACAAGCCATCGCCCCAACGCCCCCCACCCAAGGTAAAATCCGCCAACCAACCACAAAGGCGCAACATCCAAAAGAGTGCTCATATATTCAACTAACACCCTCACATGCAACAAATTCAACACACTCGGGGAACTCAAGTAAAGTTGTTCAATTGTGCCCAACCCAATGTCCTTTTGTAGCGAAGCCGCAGCCGCCCCAAACCCCGTCAACACCAACGGCCAAAGCAAGGCAGCGCTGGCCCCAAACGCCCCTTTGTGGGCAAAAAAAGCCGCCCTAAGCCCCACCCAGGCCGCTATGCTAAATATCGCCATCGTGATCAGGTTTGAAGCCGTCTCAACCGGATACCGTCGCATGGTAATCCATGACCGTTTCAATTCAGCGCGAAACACCCTTTTCAGCCACATGCTCAATCCACTCCGTGCAGTTGCAACAGATGAAACCCTCTCTCGTCAAGCAAGTAGTAAAGGGTTTCAAACAGCCTCGTATCGGTCGTTTCTCCTTCCAAATGCCACCTGCCATCGCCCAGAAAGTGCAGATAGCCGTTACAGCGTGCCGCATCATCTATCGGCAAATCTCCACCGAGCAAAAAAATAGCCCGCCTATGCCGCCCCAAAACATTCGTCCAATCCCAAGAACGCAGCCGACCGCTTTCCAAGTACAACATCCTGCTTGCAACCGTGAAAGCAAACGAAAGCACGTGAGTAGCGCAAACAACGGAAGTGCCTTGGGCCGCAATTCCTTTCAAATAGGATTCCAGTTCATAAACAGAGGCTCTATCCACACCGCTTGTAGGCTCATCCAAGAGCAACAAATCCGGTTGCCCAAGCAGAGCAATGAGCAGCGAAAGGCGTTTTTTCATGCCGGAAGAATAAGTGCCAGCCACTCTATTTCGCGCTTCCCAAAGCCCCACCAGCCTGAAAAGGTACTCCAGATGTTCGCTCAAGCCGCGAAGGGGTAAATTTTTGAGGGAAGCGAAATATTCTGCATTCTCCCAACCAGTGAGATTCCAATAAAAAGCCCGGCTGCCCTCTAAAAGGACGCCCAGTTGCGGTGCCCTTTCTTCCGGCAAACGCCACCTAATTTCCCCAGATTTCGGAATGACCAAACCGCACAACGACTTTATCAGTGTGGTTTTGCCCGCCCCATTCGCCCCCAGCAGGCCAATAATCTCCCCACGGTGCAAAGTGAAATTCAGGCCACTCAGCGCCTTCACACCGCCGGGATACTCCACTGTCAACCCACTAACTTCCAGAAGTTGCATCGCTAAACCCTCTCCGGCCATCCCTTTGTCAAGGCTATTGTATGGCGCGTATCTTGAGAAAACATCTGCCCGAAGATGGAAAGCCTTCTCCCCGCGGTAGCATTTGCTTGCGCCTGCAATCCCCCCGCAAAAGCCAGTAGTAAAATTGGTGCGGCATACACGCAGAATAGGCCAAAGGGAATCATGGACACCAAACCCGGGCAAACCACATCTGCCGCCAATGCGGGCGCGCCCCTCAACGGATTACTCCATGCGCTAAGCGAACTGCCCGAACTGCGGGAAATCGCAAACGCACTAAGACAAGGCAAAGCGGTTGAAGGCGCGGTGGAGCACCTTCCGCCTGAGCCGCCGAACTTGGCGTTGCCGCGCGCCGCCCGCCTGCCCGCCGCGGTCGCCCTCTGGAAGCAAACGGGCGTCCCTGTGCTCTACTTTGCCTCGCGCGCCGACAAAATGCTCGCCCGTTGGCGCGAACTTGAACTTTGGCACCAACCCCGCCCAAACGCGCCCGCACTCCTGTTGCCCGAGCCGCCCACCCTGCTCACCGAACAAGCCCCGTGGGATGAACGCACCCGCGCCGAGCGCCTGCTCGCGCTGAGCAGTTTAGCCGCTCACTTCATCCCCGGCGCAGAGCGCACCGCACCGCTCATCCTCACCACGCCGCACGCCCTGATGACACGCACCATGCCGCGGCGCGCCTTTGTCAAATCCAGCCTGCGCGTGCGCACGGGCACCACAATTTCACCCCATGCCTTAGCCCGCAAACTCGCCCAACTCGGCTACGAACCCGTCAGCGTCGTTACCGCCCGCGGCGAATTTGCCACCCGCGGCGGCATCGTTGACCTCTGGCCGCCCGCCGCAAACGCCCCCATCCGCCTTGACTTTTTCGGCGATGAGGTGGATTCACTGCGCGCCTTTGACCCATCCACCCAGCGCACCACCCGCGCCGCAGAAACCGTGCTGATAACGCCGGCGCGCGAATTCCTACTGCCGCCCGAATGGGCAGAACCCATCCCCGGCGAAGCGGCAATAGCCCGCCTGCACCCCGACGCCGCCAGCCCGCTGACCTACCTGCCGCCGCGCGCCATCGTGCTGATTGACGACTGGGAAGCCTTCCGCGACGCTGTCGCCGCGCTGGAAGAACAGGCGGCAAGCCAAATCGCCCCAGACTCCCCTCGCCCTTACGCCGTTTGGGAAGAAATCACCGCCGCCCTGCCGCCGCGCACCCTTGCGCTCGGGCCTGCGGGTGAAGCCGCCCAACTGCCGCCGCGGGCACTCGCTCACCGCTTTGCCCAGCCACAGCACTACGGCGGGCAACTCAAACCCTTCATGGCCGACCTGCGTCGCGCCGCGGCAGGCGGCGATTTGGCGTGGATTGTCTCACGGCAGGCAGAGCGCCTGCGCGACCTCTGGCGCAAACCCGCCGAAAATGAGCCCCGTTTCATCAAAGGCTCGCTTGAAGCCGGCTTCGCGCTCCGAACCGCCAAACGGCGCTACCACCTGCTCACCGACCGCGAAATTTTCGGCTGGCGCCCGCCCAAAGTGCGGCGCAGGCCGCGCCCCAAACCCGCCCCTCCCGAAATTGCCTACGCCGACCTGCGCCCGGGCGACTACGTCGTCCACACCGATTTCGGCATCGGGCGCTTCGGCGGCATCGTCACCCGCACGCTGGAAGGCAAACAGCGCGATTACCTGCTGATTGAATACGCCCAAGGCGACCAACTCTTTGTGCCCGTCCACCAAGCCGACCGCATCACCCGCTACGTCGGCCCCGGCGACCAGCCGCCCACCATCACCCGCCTCGGCAGCGGCGATTGGCAAACCGCCAAGCGGAAGGTGCGCGAAGCCGTCCAAAAAATTGCCGAGGAATTGCTGGAACTGCACGCCAAAAGGCAGGTGGCACGCGGACACGCCTTTTCGCCCGACACAGAGTGGCAACGCGAACTTGAAGCCAGTTTCCCCTATGTGGAAACCGAAGACCAACTGCGCGCCATCGCCGCAGTCAAGCGCGACATGGAAAGCCCCCGCCCGATGGATAGACTAATTTGCGGCGATGTGGGCTATGGCAAAACCGAAGTTGCCCTGCGCGCCGCCTTCAAAGCAGTGATGGACGGCAAGCAAGTGGCGATGCTCGTGCCCACCACCGTGCTCGCCCAACAGCATTTCCAAACCTTCCGCCGCCGCTTAGCCGCCTTTCCGGTGGAGGTGGAAATGCTGTCGCGCTTCCGCACCCCTGCCCAACAGCGCGGCGTGATAAACCGCCTGAGCGCCGGTCAGGTGGACATCGTCATCGGCACCCATCGCCTCCTTTCCCCCGATGTGGAATTCAAAGACCTCGGTTTGGTCATCATTGACGAAGAACAGCGCTTCGGCGTGACCCACAAAGAGCATTTCAAGCGCCTGCGCGCCACGGTGGATGTGCTCACGCTCACCGCCACGCCCATCCCCCGCACCCTTTACCTCGCACTGACGGGCGTGCGCGACATTTCGGTAATTGAAACCCCACCCGCCGAGCGCCTGCCAATTAGCACCTACGTTGGCCCCTACGACCCCAAGAAAGTGCGAACTGCCATTTTGCGCGAAATTGACCGCGGCGGGCAGGTTTTCTTCGTCCACAACCGCGTGCGCACCATCTTGGCTATGCGAAGGGCGCTGGAAAAATTGGTGCCCGAAGCGCGGTTTGCCGTGGCGCACGGGCAAATGCCCGAACGCGAACTCGCCGCGGTTATGGAAAAATTTGCCGCTGGCGAGGTGGATGTGCTCATCACGACCACCATCATTGAATCGGGGCTGGATTTCCCCAACGCCAACACGCTGATTGTGGACCGCGCCGATGCGCTGGGCTTGGCGCAGTTGTACCAGTTGCGCGGGCGGGTTGGGCGCGGCGCCGTTCACGCCTACGCCTACTTTTTCCGCCACCCGCGCAAAGCCCCCACCCCCGAAGGACGTCAGCGGCTGGAAACTTTGGCCGAAAACACCCACCTCGGCGCGGGCTACGCAATCGCCATGCGCGATTTAGAAATCCGCGGTGCGGGCGAAATTTTGGGCACGCGCCAGCACGGGCACATGGCAGCGGTGGGCTTTCACCTTTACACAAAGTTGCTCGCCGCGGCAGTGGAGCGCCTGCGCGGCAAAGAGCCAAAAGCCGCCCCCGCCGAGCGACCACCCGTTTCGGTTGAACTGCCGCTGGAAATTGGCTTGCCGCCCGAATACATCCCCGAAATGGAGCAAAGGCTGGCGCTTTACCGCCGCTTTGCCGACATCACGAGCGAGGAAGAATTGGAAGCCGCGTTAGCCGAACTGCGCGACCGCTTTGGCGAGCCGCCCCCGCCGGTAGAAAACCTGTTTTTCCAACTGCGGGTCAAAATTTTGGCGGAAAGGGCGGGCGTAGAAAGCGTGCACATAGAAAGCGGGCAAATAGTGCTCAAGCCCAAAGCGGCGCTGAGGAAGCGCGAAGGCGGCTTGCCGCCCCTGCTGCCGCCGTGGCGGACAGGGCGCAGGGCATACTGGCTGGCGCGCCGCGAAGGCTGGCGCGAGGAATTGGTGAGGGGGTTGAGGGAGTTAGAAGGGGATGAGGGATTGAGGAATTGAGGGATTGAGGCGTAGGGGTAGTGGCGCAGCGGCGCTGCGCCCGCCTTCGGGCCAAGTCGCCGCAGGGCGACTTCCCAAGCGGCAGGTGCAGTTTCAACTGCCGCTGGAGGAGAACCAACCACAGAAGACACAGAGAAAGCACATAAAACACAGAAGGTGGCATGGTAGGGGCGCCCGATTCGTGTCATTGCGAGCCGCGAAGCGGCGAAGCAATCCCCATTTTTTCGCGAGTAGGGGCGAGGGATGCCTCGCCCCTACGGAAACACCACACCCTCAAGCATGGCGGTAGTGGCGCAGCGGCGCCGCGCCCGCCTTTGGGCCAAGTCGCCGCAGGGCGACTTCGCAAACAGTAGGTGCAGTTTCAACTGCCGCTCGCGCCTACCCCGCGGATGATATAATACCTCCATGCCCAAACCACGCCCCATTTTCCTCGCGGATTTGCTCGCGGCATTGCCATACCCCGTCCCCGTGCCCGAAGAGGACGTGTGGGTGACAGGGATCGCGTCGGATTCGCGCGAGGTGCGCCGCGGCGACCTCTTTGTCGCCATCCCCGGCGTGGCGGTGGACGGGCACCGCTTCATACCCGCTGCGGTGGTGCGCGGTGCGGCAGCCGTCGTGGGCACCCGCCCCCCTTCCGAATTTGCCGACCTCGCCGTGCCCTACACCCAAGTGCGCGACGCCCGCGAAGCCCTCGCCTACCTCGTCGCCCGCTTTTACGGCAACCCAGCCCACCGCCTCACCGTCATCGGCGTTACGGGCACCGACGGCAAAACCACCACCGTAAACCTGATTTACCAAATCATGCGCGCCGCCGGTCTGCCCGCGGGCATGATTTCCACCGTCAACGCCATCGTGGGCGAGCGGGTGCTGGATACCGGCTTCCACACCACCACCCCGCCTGCACCCGAAACCCAAGCCTACCTCGCCGAAATGGTTGAAGCCGGCCTCACCCACGCCGTGCTGGAAGCCACCTCGCACGGCCTCGCCCAGCACCGCGTAACCGCCTGCGAGTTTGACATCGGCGTCGTCACCAACATCACCCACGAGCATCTGGACTACCACGGTTCGCGCGAAGCCTACTTTGCCGCCAAAGCCCGCCTGTTTGACATGCTCGCCGAAACGCCGCCCAAGCCGCAGGGCAACCCGCGCCTCGCCGTGCTCAACCGCGACGACGAAGGCTCTTACGCCTTCCTCAAGCCCCGCCTGAAAGTGCGCGCCGTCACCTACGGCTTGCACCCCGAAGCCGATGTGCGCGCCGAGGGCATCGTCCACACCCCATCGGGGCTGAAATTCATCGCCGCGGGCAAAGGCTTCCGTTTCCCCGTAGCATCGGCTCTGGTAGGCGACTACAACATCAGCAACATCTTAGCCGCCATTGCGGCGACCGTGGTCGGGTTGGAAATTGAGCCCGAAGCCGCCCGTGAAGGCATCGCCGCGGTCAAAGCCATCCCCGGCCGCATGGAGCGCATTGACCTTGGGCAGGATTTCACCGCAATTGTGGATTTCGCGCACACGCCCAACGCCCTCCGTCGGGCATTGGAAACCGCCCGCGGCATGACCGAGGGCCGCGTGATTGCCGTTTTCGGCTCGGCGGGCTTGCGCGACCGCGAAAAGCGCCGCCTGATGGCAGAGGTTTCAGCCCAACTTGCCGACATCACCATTTTGACCGCCGAAGACCCCCGCACCGAATCGCTGGAGGCCATTTTGGAGGAAATGGCGGAAGGGGCGCGTGCCAAAGGCGGGGTTGAAGGCAAAACATTCTTCCGCATCCCCGACCGGCGGGAGGCAATCCGCCAAGCGGTGCGCCTTGCCCGCCCCGGCGACCTGGTGATTGCCTGCGGAAAGGGACACGAGCAATCCATGTGCTTCGGCGAAACCGAATACCCATGGGACGACCGTACCGCGATGCGCGCCGCCCTCGCCGAACTCTTGGGTATCCCCGGTCCCGAAATGCCTTACCTGCCGCGAATTACGAGTAGCGAGTAGCGAGTAGCGAATTGCGAGTAGCGAGTTGCGAATTGCGAATTGCGAGTTGCGGCTCGTCCCTACCTGTGCAAAATTCCTAACCCCCTAATTCCTAATTCCTAATTCCTAATTCCTGATTCCTGATTCCCCAATGCCTTCTCCCCTCCTTCCCCCCTCCCGCCTACGCCGCGTTGAAAACTTTGGGCACAGCATCAGCGCGCCCGCTTACGTTTTCCGCCCCACACACGCCGAGCAAATCGCCGAACTGCTCACATTCGCCCAAGAGCGCGGCCTGCGGGTAGGATTGCGCGGTGCAGGGAGAAGTTACGGCGATGCACACCTCGCCGCGGGCAACATCGTGCTTGACCTTAGCCGCATGAACCGCATTTTGGATTGGAACCCCGACAGCGGCGAAATCACAGTTGAGCCCGGTGTCACAATTGAGCGGCTCTGGCAGTATGTTTTGGAGGATGGCTGGTGGCCTGCCGTGGTGCCCGGCACAATGAAGCCTACCATCGGCGGCGTGCTTGCCGCCAACGTCCACGGCAAAAACAACTGGCGGGAAGGGGTAATTGGCGACCACGTGACGCGCCTCAAAGCCCTGCTGCCCAATGGCGCGGAAATTGCACTCACGCCCGAAGACGACCTTTTCCCCGCGCTGGTCAGCAGTATGGGGACGTTGGGCGTGTTCACCCAAATCACCCTGCGGATGAGGCGCGTCCATTCCGGCGACCTGCTGGTGCGGGCTTGGGCGGTGCCCAATCTCAAGCAAATGTTGGCTGACCTTGACGCCGCCAAAGACGAATGGGAGTACGTGGTTGCATGGCTGGATGGGACGGCGCGCGGCAAATCGCTTGGGCGCGGGCAAATCCACACCGCCCGCTACCTCACCCCCGACGAAGACCCACACCCCGCCCGAACCCTCCGCGTGGAATACCAAACCCTTCCCGATAACTTCTTCGGGCTTTTCCCAAAGAGCATTTTTTGGAAATTCATGCGCCCGTTCATGCACAAGCCCGGCCTTTGGCTGATTGACGGCGCAAAATACCTCGGCGCCGCCACCGTCGGCAACAATAAAACTTTCCGCCAATCGCACGCCGCCTTCAACTTTCTGCTTGACTACATCCCACATTGGGAACTGGCATACGGGCGCGGCGGGCTGGTGCAGTATCAGTGCTTCATCCCGCTGGAAAACGCCGAAGCCGCATTCACCGAGATTCTGGAGACCACCCACCGCTTTGGAATGCCAACCTACCTCGGCGTAGTCAAGCGCCACCGTCCCGACCGCTACCTGCTTTCGCACGCCGTCAACGGCTATTCGCTGGCAATGGATTTCAAGGTCACCCGTAGGAACCGCGAGCGCATCCAAAAAATGGTGCTTGCGTTAGACCGCATCGTTTTGGAAGCCAAGGGACGCTTTTACCTCGCCAAAGACGCCACGCTAACCGCTGAGCACTGGGGCGCTTCGCTCGGCGAGGAAACCCTGCGCCGCTATTTTGCCCTCAAAAAGCAATTAGACCCCAATGAAGTGCTCCAAACTGACCAGTATCGGCGGCTGTTTGCACCGCTGAAGGCGCGCTACGCGTCGGGGCACGCATAGCCTACCGAATCCAGATGGAAACTCGTCCTTTTTACCGCGTGCTGATAGCCTCCGCCGTGATGTTTTTCGGCGGGGCGACGGCGTTAGCCTACCTAATTTTCACCGTGTACCCGGTGCTGTGGGCGCGCTGGGCGTTTTTCGCGGCGCTCACCTTCACCGTGACGGGCGCAACAATGCCGCTCGCGGCGTACCTGCACCGCCGCTTTCCGGGTGCGAAACCCACCACCGAGCGCACCGTGCTCCGCGAAGGCTTGTTTGCAGGGCTGTACGTCGGCGCGCTGGCATGGCTACAACTCGGACGCGCCCTTTCGCCTGTCAGCGCGGCTATCCCCGCCGTGGCGCTGATAGCCATTGAAGCCCTGCTCCTGCTCAACGACGCAGCGCGGAAAGGGTAAAAACCACAGATTACACAGATTAGCACAGATTTTTTTCTGCGGAATCTGCGCAATCTGCGGTTCCAACAGACTAATCGGTGAAAATCTGTGTCAATCGGTGGATGAAATAAACCACAGATTACACAGATTAGCGCAAATTTTTTCTGCGGAATCTGCGCAATCTGCGGTTCCAACAGACTAATCGGTGAAAATCTGTATCAATCGGTGGAGGATAACGCAGAGACGCAGAGAAAACAGAGGCGCTGAGGAACGCAGAGGCGCCAAGGACGCCAAAGGAACGCAAAGGACGCCAAGAAAAACAATTTCTGTGTTCTCTGTAATTTTCTGTGTCTTCTGTGGTTTTTCTGCTCTACCCACGACGCAACGACCCAACGACCCAACGACTCAATCCCTCAATCCCTCTCTTTCTGTGTTCTCTGCAAATTTCTGTGTTTTCTGTGGTTTTTCTTCTATCGGTGTAAATCTGTGGACAAACCTCTACTCGGAGCCCCAATGAAATCGGACTTGGACAATCAACTTGAAAACCACGGCCTTGACGCACTGCTGGTAGTCGGACCGGCGCAGCACAACCCCGCGATGACCTACCTCACCGGCAACGTGCACGTTACCGACGCGCTGCTGGTGAAACTGCGCGGCAAGCCACCAGTGCTATTTTTCAACCCAATGGAACGGGACGAAGCGGCGCAGAGTGGGCTTCCGACGCGCAACCTCGCCGACTTCCCGCTGAGCCGCTACGTTCGCGCCGCCGAAGGCGACCAAGCCCGCGGGCGCGCCCTGCGGCTGAAGGATGTGCTCGCGGCGGCAGGCTTCACCAAGGGCAAACTCGGCGTTACCGGCAGGGTGGAGTTCGCGCCGTGGTATTCCACCTTCCAAGCCCTGCAAGAGGTTGCGCCCGAAATCACGGTGGCGGGGCAAGAAGCGCAAAACGCACTGCTGGCGGCGCGCCGCACCAAATCCGAAGACGAAATCGCGCACATCCGCCGCATGGGGCAGATAACCACCAGTGTCGTCGGACGCGTCGCCGATTTCCTCAGCGGGCGGCGCGGCAAAGACGGCCTCCTCGTCAAAGCGGACGGCGAGCCGGTTACAATTGGCGAAGTGAAGTCGCTCATCAACCGCTGGCTCGCCGAACTGGGCGCAGAAAACCCCGAAGGCACGATTTTCGCCCAAGGGCGCGACGCCGGAGTGCCCCACAGCACCGGCAACCCCCAAGAACCCCTGCGGCTCGGCACAACGATTGTGTTTGATATTTTCCCCTGTGAGTCGGGCGGCGGCTATTTCTACGATTTCACCCGCACTTGGTGCCTCGGCTACGCTCCAGACGATGCTCTCAGGCTATACGAAGAAGTGCGCGCCGTTCACGACCAAATCATCGCCGAACTGAAGCCCAATGCCCTTTGCCGCCATTACCAAAGACGCACGTGCGAACTCTTTGCCCAAAATGGGCACCCGACTTCATGTGAATCGCACGGCCTGCAAGAAGGCTACGTCCACAGCCTTGGGCACGGCTTGGGGCTGGACGTGCATGAGCCGCCGTGGTTCGGCGCAAACAGCAGTCCCGAAAACCGCCTTGAGCCCGGCGTGGTTTTCACGGTGGAGCCCGGCTTGTACTACCCCGAGCGCGGCATGGGATGCCGCTTGGAGGATACGCTGTGGGCGCGTCCCGACGGCTCTTTTGAAATCCTTGCCGATTACCCGCTGGATTTGGTGCTGCCGGTGAGGAAGTAGGGGGTTGCGAATTGCGAATTATGAATTGCGAATTATGAGTTGCGAGTTGTGAGTTATGACACGGATTTTGGCAATTGAAACTTCATGCGATGAAACTGCCGCGGCGGTGGTGGAAGACGGGCGGCGGGTGCTGAGCAGCGCGGTCGCCTCGCAAATTGAAATTCATGCGCGCTACGGCGGCGTCTTCCCCGAAGTGGCGTCCCGCCAGCACATCCTTGCCATCGCTCCGGTGGCACAACAAGCCCTGCGCGATGCCCACCTCAGCCTGAACGACGTGGACGCAATCGCCGTGACGCGCGGTCCCGGCCTTCCCGGCTCGCTCGCCGTGGGCGTCAACTACGCCAAAGGCTTGGCTTTAGCCTCCCAAAAGCCAATTTTGGGCATAAACCACCTTGAAGGGCACATCTACGCGGCTTGGCTTTACCACGACCACCCGACCCCAGAGCCGCAATTCCCGCTTTTGGCGCTTTTGGTTTCGGGCGGGCACACCGAATTGATTTTGATGGAAGACCACCTGCAATATCGGCGGCTCGGCGGAACGCGTGACGACGCCGCCGGCGAGGCATTTGATAAAGTAGCCCGCCTGCTCAAACTTGGCTACCCGGGAGGCCCAGCCATCCAAAAAGCCGCCCAGCGCGGCGACCCCGAATCCGTCCCCTTCCCCCGCCCGTGGCTCAAGGGCACTTGGGAGTTTTCGTTCAGCGGATTGAAAACGGCGGTGTTGCGCTTGGTGCGCCGCCTTGAGGAAATGAACAAGCCCATCCCCCAAGCGCATTTGGCCGCGGCGTTCCAAGCCGCGGTGGTGGATGTGCTGGTGGGCAAAACGCTGAAGGCGGCAAAGGCGTTTGGGGTGAAAAGCATCGTGGTCGCGGGCGGCGTCTCGGCAAACCAACTGCTCCGCGAGCGCATCACCTCCGAAAGCCCCGTGCCGGTTCACATCCCACCGCTGGAATTTTGCACCGACAACGCCGCGATGATAGCCGCCGCCGCGTTCCGCCGCTTCCAAGCCGAGCAGACCGACGACTGGGGGTTTGACCTAATGCCCAACTGGCGGCTTGGGTAGCAGGTGCTCACCTCAAAGCGCCTGCTTGCTCCACATATTCCAAACTCTGATGGCGGAAGTAGGTGTTGTAAAGCGAGGCGTAGTAGCCGCCGCGCGCCATCAGGCTTTCGTGGTCGCCTTCCTCAATAATCTCCCCCTTGCTCAACACAAGAATCCTATCCGCCGCCTTGACGGTTGAAAGCCGGTGGGCAATCAAAATGCTGGTCGCGCCTTTGAGGATCAACTCCAGCGCCTCTTGGATCTGCGCCTCGGTGAACGGGTCAATGCTTGCCGTGGCTTCGTCCAAAATGAAAATCGCGGGGCGCTGAACCAGCACGCGGAGCAGGGCAACCAACTGGCGTTGCCCCATGCTGAGCAAAGCCCCGCGCTCGCCCACCTCGGTGTGCAACCCGTTCGGCAGGGTCTCAAGCCATTCCCCGCCGCCGATTTGGCGCGCCAATTCAAGCACTTCCTCCTCAGTGGCGTCGGGGCGGGCATACACCACATTTTCCAGCACCGTGCCGCTGAAAAGGAAGGGAATTTGCGAAACAATCCCCAACTGGCGGCGGTAAGAGCGCAGGTCAAACGTGCGGATATCCATGCCGTCAACCAAAATTTTGCCGCGCTGAAATTCGTAAAACCGCGCAATCAACTTGGCGATAGAAGTCTTGCCCGCTCCCGTGTGCCCTACCAGCGCAATGCTTTCACCCGCGCGGATGTGCAGGTTGAAATCGCGCAACACCTGCACCCGCTCGTTGTAGCGAAACCACACATGCTCAAAGCGAATGTCGCCCTTCAGCCGCGGGGCGGGGCGGTTATCGGTCTGCTTGACTGCCGATTCCACATCAATGAGCGCAAAAACGCGCTCCGCCGCTGAAAGGCCGCTTTGCACTTGCGACCAAAACGATGACAGGTTGAGCACGGGGAACCAAAACTTATCCAAACTGCTCAGGAAGAGATACCACGCACCGGCGGTAACAACGCCCTGCGCGGCGCTCAAGCCGCCCACATACACCAAAATCGCTGTGCCGAGGCCGCCCAGCACATTCAGCGTGGGGAAAACGAGGGCAAGCACAAAGCCGCGCCGCACATTCACGCGGTACGATTGCTGGTTGGCCTCGTCAAATTCCTCGTAGATGGTGTGCTCTTGGCGGAAATTCTTGGCAACGGCAATGCCGCTCACGGTTTCTTTGATCGCGGCGTTGACGTTCGCCATCGCGCGCATCCCCTCACGGGTGACCTTGCGCGCCCAGCGCCGAAATGCCAGCGCCACCACAAAAAGCACCGGCAGGAAACTGAAAAGTAGCAGCGCCAAGTGCCATTCGGTCTCAACCAAAACCACCCCCAAAATGAGCGCCTGCAACACCTGCGAACTCAGGTCGGTGATGAGCACAACCACTTGACCAAAATCGCGCGTGTCGGAGGTAATGCGCGACACCACCCTGCCCGACGAAAATTCGTCAAAGAACGAAAGGTCGTGCTCGGCAACCGCGCTAAAAGCGTCTTCGCGCAGTTGGAGCACAATGTCGCCCACCGTGCGGACGGTGAGCCTTCGCCGCACCCAGTTCGCCAGCCAAATCAGCACGCCACTGAGCAACACCAAGCCGGTGAGGATGGCGGCTTCGCGTGCCGAAAGGTGGCGGCTCATCTTATCAACCGATTTCGCCACCAGCATCGGGATTGACGCGCCCGCCAACGAAATCACCACAATCGACGCCACAATGGCGGTAAGGCGCTTCAGGTGCGGCTTGAAATAGCGCGCCATCCGCAACGCAAGTTCGCGGTCGCTGTACTGCCGGTCGTATTTTTCTTGGTCAAGGTTTGCGAAAAAGCCCATGAGAACTCCGAGGGAGGTTGAATGGTGCTACGGTGCTACAGTGCTACGGCCTTACCGCTCAAAAATCCTCCGATACGCCTCCGAGGTTTGCATCAATTCCTCGTGAGTGCCTGCGGCGACCAAGCGCCCCTTGCGCAGAACGAGGATGAGGTCTGCCCAGCGGATTTGGGAGAGGCGGTGGGTGATGATGAAAGTGGTGCGGCCGCGCGCCGCCGCAAAAATTGCCCGCTGGATTTTGTCTTCGGTCTCAGAATCTATGGCACTGGTGGAATCATCAAGAATGAGAATGCGCGGGTCGGTGAGGAAGGCGCGCGCCAACGCCAAACGCTGGCGCTGTCCGCCAGAAAGGTTGACGCCGCGCTCGCCGATTACCGTGTCGTAGCCGTCTTTGAAACTCATGATGAAATCGTGCGCCTGCGCCATCTTCGCCGCGGCAATGATTTCTTCGCGCGTCGCATCCGGCTTGCCAAACGCGATGTTCTCGGCAATCGTGCGCGAGAAAAGGAAAATATCCTGTTCAATGATGGAAATTTGCCGCCGCAAAGCCTCTAAATCCCAATCCCGCACATCCACGCCGTCAACCAGCACCGCGCCAGCGGTCACGTCGTAAGTGCGGTTGATTAGACGCACCAGCGTGGTCTTGCCCGCGCCGGTTTGCCCAACCACCGCAACGCGCATTCCGGGCTTCGCAGTGAATGTAATGTCGTGCAGGACGGGCTTGCCTTCCACATACTCAAAATCCACATGGCGGAAGGCGACCTCGCCGCGCATCGGCGCGGAATAGCCGCCGAGGTTCTGGTCAAGGGGAGTGTCTTTGTTGATGATTTCCAAAATGCGGCGGGCGCTTGCCAGCCCAAGCGAAACCTGCGAGTAGGCAAACAACGAAACAAAAGTGGGAAAGCCGAAAAGTTGGAGCAAGCCAAAGTAGCCCACAACCTGCCCTGTATTGAGTGCGCCGGCGCGGAAGAGGTAAAGAGCGTGCCCTAAGCCGAGCGCCTCCACCACGCCGAGCAAAAGCAAGGGCAGAAAGCGCGCTTCCACATCCCCTTGGCGGACAAAGGCATCGCGGAAGGCACGGGCATGCTTGCCAAAGCGCAGGGCTTCGCCCCGCTCTTGCGCCGCGCCTTTGACGGTTTCAATACCGTCCAGCGCCTCGGCGAGACGCGTGTTCATGCGTCCAAACGAGGCGCGCACCTCATCGCTAATCGGGCGGAGTTCGTGCAAATACTGCCAGAGCATCAACACATACGCCACAATGAAAACCGAGGGCGCTAAAACCAACGCAGGGTGGTAGCGCGGCGCAAACAAAAGCGGCATTATCATGAAGTTTGCCGAGCCGATGACAAGGTTGAGGCCGGGGCTGAACATCAGGTTGACTTCGCGCACGTCGTTGGTGGCGCGCGCCATCAAATCCCCGATTGATTGCAGGTTGTGGAAGGTCATGCTCTTGCCCAGCAGGGAAATGTAAAACTCATCGCGAATATCGCGCTCAATGCGCTGGGCAATCATTTCGGCGCCGAAATTGCGCGCAAACTGGAGCACGCCGCGCAAAATCTGACTGCCGGCGATGAGCGCGGCGGCGACTTTGAGGTAAGAAATCCGCGGCGGATGAGCAAGCACCGCGTTGAAAGCCTTGCCCACGATGACGGGCACATAAGCGGCCAACGCGGCGTTGCCCAAAGCCCCGGCAATCAATACCAAAATCAACGGCCACTGGCGCAGCGCGTGCGAGGCAACCCAGCAAACCGCGCTTTTGCGGCAGGTGCGGTATTGTCGCGGCGGCGAAAACTCAGTGTGCAACGAAAGTTCGGCTTGCATTCAAAAACCTCTTTCCACACGAATGTAACAAACCACAGATTCCGCAGGAAAAAATCTGCGCTAATCTGTGTAATCTGTGGTTTATTTCATCCACCGATTGGCACAGATTTACACCGATTGAAAAAGAAAACCACAGAAAACACAGAAATTTACAGAGAACACAGAAAAACTTTTCTTTGCGTTCTTTGCTTTCTCTGCGCCTCTGCGTTAATCCTTGGCGCCCTTTGTGTCCTTGGCGTCCTTGGCGCCCTTATCCACCGATTTGCACAGATTTGCACCGATTGATTTTGTGAAACTACAGATTTCGCAGATTCCGCAGAAAAATCTGTGCTAATCTGTGTAATCTGTGGTTTCTCCTTTGCGCTCTCTGCGTTACTCTGTGATTTTCTCAGCGGGGTTAGACAAATATCTAACCAAGTACTCAAAAGAAAAAGCCCTTGGCTCAGCACTTCCAATTTTACCTCAAAAGAGGCCAAAATAAGCATAGGACTTACGCAATTGCTCGGAGAAGCGCTCGTTTTCACGTCATGGCGAGCCGCTGCAGGCAGCGAAGCCATCCCCCAGATAGTGGGGTGACTGCCCCGCGGTGACACAAAGGGGAGAACTGCGTGACCCCTAAAACAAAAATTTCAACCAAAGGTCTCCTAAAGAGCACACTCGTGCCGCGCTGAAATTCTCCTGCGAGCGAGCAACAATTCGGGTACAATAAAGGCATCTCACAAGATTAAGGAGACACGTCATGCCTCCAACCCGGCAGTGGCCTTGGGAAGAGCAAGAAACAGCAGTGCGGAGCGCTCAACAAGCGGCCTTGAACGCCCACAAACGCGACCGGCTGAAAAGCGTCTTTCTGCCGGTGGCGGGCGCCGCGCTTGTGTTGTTTGGCGGAGCGGCGGTGGCATTTTTCGTGCCTCGCGGAGTTGGGGTGCACAAAGCCGCTTCGGTCACAATAATTTTCGCTTCAGCGCTATGCCTTTTGGGCGGTCTGCCAATTTTGGCCGTGCTCGGCATCGCCATCTACTTTACGGCGCGGCTAACGGCCACAACCCCGTCCTTCACCGAAAACATCCTCGTTGCCCTGGCAAACATCCAAAGAAGCCTGAACAAAGCGGCTGTGAAATCGGCCTTGCCGATTATCAAAATCCAGAGTACCGCTTCCGCAATCACGGCGCTTTTTCGCTCACTGACCGACAAACCCCCTCTGAGGAGAAACAGATGAGCACGGAACAGGAAAATCTCACAATCTCAGAACAGAATTTGCCCCAAGAAAACACGACCGAATACGTGATTACGCTCGTTGTAGGCGGCATTGCGGGCGCTTTGCTCGGAGTGGCCGTTGCCCATGCACTTGCGGAGCGTAAAAAGGCTAACTTTAGCGCCAAAGAAGGGATAAAACTTGCTATGGTGCTGATTGGCGCGGCCAAGCAAATTTCATCCTTGGTTTCAGAATAGGATAAAGCGCTCCAAAAGGCTCAGCCGCTGGGGACTTTTCCCTTCCCCTTCAGCAAAAAGAAGGGAACGTACAAGGCCACGGCGAAGGAATAGAGCACTCCTGCCCCAACGAACAAGGGGGAAAAGCCAAATTTTTCCCAAATGTAACCGGCCGCGAGGGGGCTTATTGCCCTGCCGAAGTTCCAGATCATGCTCAGCGTGCTGCTGGTGAGAGCGCGGCTTTCTTCGCTTACTTGCTCCATGACAAAAGCGTTGTATTGGGGGTTGCTCATGTTCATCAAAAGGAGGCGCATCAAGTAGCCCAACGCGCTAAGCCAATACCAAGGGGCAAATCCCATAATAGCCAAAAATGGAATGGACAAGCCTTGCGAAAGGGCAACCAACCGCACCTTCCCGAGTTTGTCGGCCAACGGCGGGGCGATGAAAAAGCCTGCCCCCATCATCAATGACCCAAGCGCAAACAAAGTGCCCACCTCGGCAGTGGAAAGGTGGAACTTTTGCATGTAAAACACGTTCATAAACGGCATAAATAGGCCTGCCCCGAATGAAATCAGCAGGTACGGCGCGGCCACTTTTGCCACGATACCGCGCTGTCTGACCATGTGCGCAATTGGAGCAAGAATTTCGGCTTTGGAATGACGATGAGGGGTTTTGTCCGTCAGCGCAAAAAGCGGGAAAACGCTCGCCCATATTGCCACAGCGGCAAGGCCGATGCTGTAAACATAGGGGCGCACTGGTTGAGAAATGGCGATGCCGAAATGCGCGCCGAAGAAGTGTGGAAGAGCGCCGCCGACGAGGTTGCCCACAAACATGGCCGCCATGCGCGTCGCCGAGGTTAGGCTAAAAAGGTATGGCCGGTTGGCCGGGGTGCTGTTTTCTGCCAAAAAAGGGCTTTGCACGACGCGCAGCAGGCTGAGCCCTACGCCCACCAGTACATTGCCTGCCAGCAGGGCAAAATATGTGTGGAAGAAGACAATTAGCGAAACCCCAAGCCCGAGGGAAGCGGAGCGCAATACCAGCGCCCGTTTGCGCCCCAACACATCGGCCAGCAACCCCAAAGGCAGAGAGACTACAAGAGCGGTCATGTTCACTGCGCTGGCAAATTCCCCCAAATTTGCCTTGGTGAAGCCAAGAGCAAGGGCATACGGATTGAACAGCAGGCGAAACACCCCCGTTCCCACGCCTGCTATGGCGGCGCTGAGCAGGTAAAGGCGGGCGTTTTGGTTGAAACCGCGGACGCGACCCCAATACCCGGCGGCGGTTTTCCTCACAACCTCGGGAAAACGGGCGCTCACTTTTTGCCACCCTGCCTTGGCTCGCCCTGCAGGAATGCTTGAAGCACTTCCCACACTTTCCCAAATTGCTCGCGGCGGGCGGAATAAAGCCTTTCCCCCTCGCTGAGGTTTAGCGAAACTAAGCCAGCAAGGCGCAAGACGTGCAAGTGGTGCAAAACCGTGGGCAGACGCAAGCGCAGGCGGCGCGCCAATTGTGAAGGGGAGGTTGGCCGCTCGGCTAAGTACCTCAAGATACGCAGGCGGGTGGGGTTATCAAGCGCACGCAGCCCGCGCATAACAGCGGTGGGAATTTCTTCACCCGGCACCAGCGAATCGCCCTGAGGACGCGCCCCAAACACCAGCAGGCCGGTATCGGGGCTAAGGCGGTGAAACACGATAAGCGGCGTGCTCCAGTAAGAGGGCGCTAAAACCAGCCTTTTCATAGCAAGCGCCGCAGGCAAATTCAGCCCCTGAGTTAACTTTTCCAGCGCCTGCTCGGGCCCCGACTTCTCCAGCAGTTCGGCGGCGGTATTGACCGCGTTTTCCAGCGCGGGCAAAATCCGTTCCTCCTCCTCAGCAAAGAAAACTCGGTGGTAAGTTTTCAGCGCTCGGAGGTATTTTTCTCCAATTTCGGCTGAATTGGCAAACAAACGCAGGCGGTCTTCTATTGGGAATTTGCGACCTTTTTTGGCGAAAAAGCGAGCATAAACCGAGCGAAGTTTTTTCAAGTCTTGGTCGTCCCATTTGCCGCTTTCGGCCACTCGCCGCCAAATTTCCGCCGCCTCAGGGGGCATTTCGGGCAATATGAAAAGGGCAGGCAAACGCTTTTCGGCGGGCAAAGCCGCGAGCGCTTCCAAAGCGCACTCGGCACTCTTTTCCCCATCCAAACTCGCCACCCAAGGAAAGGGGAAAGGCATGACGGTAGTGACTTCTGCGAGCACTTGCCGCTCAGGCTCTGGCAGGCGCGCTCTCACCCCTGCCGCCCACGGGCGCCGCAGGCCGAAGTCGCTTGGGTGGTGCAAAACATGCAGGCTCATCCACAAATCGTAAGCCGTTCCCACATCAGTCTGCCATTCCATTTTCCGTTCCTTCCGGTTAGAGAATAATCTAACCAAACGAAAATGTCAAGCAGGCTTGTGTTGGAAAAGCCGACCGTGCCACGCCCAAAAAGACAGAGGACGCGCTTTCGGCGTCCCCTGCTTACACGGCGTTTATGGGCTTTTTAGCGCATCTTGAAGAAACTGGTCAACTTCATGGCCAAGTTGAGGTTGCCCTTCAACTTCAACTTGCCCTGCATAAAGGCGGCCATGCCGTCCAGTTTGCCGAGGATGACGTCTTTGTAATCCTGCGCGTCGGCTTCCAAGGTGAGGGTGGGGTTTTCGGCCACGCCCTCTTCCACGGTGCATTGGCCGTCTTTGATGGCGATGATCCAGTCGCCGCCTTCTTCGCCGCTGAGGTGGTACTGGATTACGGCTTCCACGCCCTTGGCCTTTTCGGGCAGGAAAGCCTTGGGCATACGCTCCATCAATTCTTTCACGGTAATCTCGCTCATCGTTTCACTCCTTTGTGACGGGATCCACAGATTTCACCGATTGACACAGATTTGTCCTCTTTGTTTTCTGTGAAATCTGTGGAATCTGTGGTTTTTTCTTTCACTGCAAATTTTCGAACACGCCGGCCGCGCCCATGCCGCCGCCGATGCACATGGTCACCAAGCCAAATTGGACCTCGCGGCGCTTCATTTCGTAAATGATTTGCGTGGTCAGTTTCGCGCCGGTGCAACCCAACGGGTGGCCGAGGGCGATCGCGCCGCCGTTGACGTTCACGATTTCCTCGTTCAGCCCAAGGTTGCGGATGACGGCCAGCGACTGCGAGGCAAAGGCTTCGTTCAATTCTATCAGACCGATGTCGTCCAGCGAAAGCCCGGCCAGTTTGAGGGCTTTGGGCACGGCGTACATGGGGCCGATGCCCATGATTTCGGGGTCCACGCCCGCCACGGCGAAAGAGACGAAGCGCGCCATCGGCTTCAAGCCCAGCGCCTCGGCTTTGGCGCGGGACATGATGAGCAGCGCGGCCGCGCCGTCGGACATCTGCGAAGAGTTGCCCGCAGTGACCGTGCCGCCCACTTTGAACACGGGCTTGAGGCGGGCTAAGGCTTCCATGCTGGTGTCGCGGCGGGGGCCTTCGTCGCGCTTGAAGACGAACTTCTTGGTGACCACTTCGCCGTCGTCGGTGGCTTGCTTGACTTCCACTTCCAACGGGGTGATTTCCTCATCAAAGCGGCCGGAATCCACCGCGGCGGCAGCGCGGCGGTTGCTGCGCAGGGCAAAGCGGTCTTGGTCTTCGCGGCTGATGCCGAACTGCTCGGCGACGCGCTCCGCGGTCAAGCCCATGCTGAGGTAAACGCCGGGCCAATCGGCCGCCAGTTTGGGGTTGGGAGCGAATTTGTTGCTGGTCATCGGCACCATGGTCATGGATTCGGTGCCGCCAGCGATAGCAACCTCCAACTGGCCGGACATGATGGCAAAAGCCGCGTGGGCGATGCTCTGCAAGCCCGAAGAGCAAAAGCGGTTGATGGTTTCGCCGGGCACGCTGGTAGGCAGACCAGCGCGTAGCAACGCGATGCGGGCGACGTTCATGCCCTGTTCGCCTTCGGGGAAGGCACAGCCGAAAATCACATCTTGGATGTCTTCCGGTTTGACGGCCGGCGCGCGGCGCAGCAGTTCCTGAATGACCGCGGCGGCCATCTCATCGGGGCGCACCGTCACCAAACTACCCTTGCGCGCCTTGCCCACAGCGGTGCGGGTCGCGGCGACGATGACGGGTTCGCGGGTGGGGTCGGGGGTGGTGGTTATCATAAGAACACTCCTTGGGAGTAGTGAGTTGCGAGTTATGAATTGCGAATTGCGAATTGCGAGTTGCGAATGGCGAATGGCGAATGGCGAGTTACGAGGTTAGGGACGGTGGATGGAAACGACCAACAGGCGGATGATTTCGTCCAAGAGCGCAATGCGGCGTTGAAGCAAGTCGGCGGGGAGCAAACGACGGGCACGCAAATACCATCCCCGCGCCTCACGGGCTTCGCCTAACGAAATCCGCAGAATGCGGCGAGCGTCGGCAGTCTGAACACCGCGGCCAAAGGCTTCTTCCAGATTTGCGGCCACACTTCCCACACTCCGGATCAGTTGATCGGCTAATGAACGCCCACGGAAATCCGCCTTTAGCACATCACAGTCAACCCATGCCAAGTCATAAAGGTACATCGCCTTGCGATACACCGTGCTTTTCCACAGTGGGGAGCGCCGCAGTTCCGGCAAAACCTCCCGTTCCCATTCATCAAAAGAACGCTCCTGCTCCGCCATCCCTAATCCCTCATGCACTCCTAATTCCTAATTCGCAATCCTTAATTCCTAATTCGCAATTCCTAATTCCCTAATTCCTCAACGGCTTCCCAGTCCTCAAAATATGCCACATCCTCTCCTGCGTCTTTTCCTCGCCGCACAGCGAGAGGAAGGCTTCGCGTTCCAGGTCAAGGATGTATTGCTCGGGAACCCACTGCGGCTTGCTAAGGTCGCCGCCGGTGAGCACGTAGGCCAGTTTGTTGGCAATGTGGGCTTCGTATTCGGTGATGTAGCCGCCTTCGTGCATGGTGTAAATCGCCACCTGCAGCGCCGCCAACACATCGCGTCCGGCGGCATAAACCTTTTCGGGGATGGGCGGGTGCCAGCCGCTTTCCAGCATGTGCAGGACTTCGCGCTTGGCTTCCGCAATCAGGTGGTCGCGGTTCATCACGACCCGGTCGGCGGGCGTCAGGATGCCCCACGCGCGGGCCTCCTCGGCGCTGGTGGCGACCTTCGCCATGCCGATTTGCTCAAACGCCCGCTGCATGAAGGCCAACACCTGCGCGTCTTTGGTGCGCATGGGCGGGTTGACGATGCGGCGGATGATTTCCTTGGTGCCGCCGCCCGCGGGAATCACGCCCGCACCGACTTCCACCAGGCCGATATAGAGTTCCGCCGCGGCCACCGCGCGGGAAGCGTGCATGGTGATTTCGCAGCCGCCGCCCAACGCCAGCCCAGCCGGCGCGGCCACCACCGGCTTGTGGAAGTAGCGCATCCGCATGTTCAAATCCTGAAACGCCTTCACCGAGGCTTCCAATTGCTCCCACATGCCCTGCTGCGCGGCCAGCACCACCGCGAACAGGTTGGCGCCCGCACTGAAGTTGTCGGCGTCGCTGCCAATGACAATGCCTTCGTATTTGCCCGCATCTACCAAGTCAAGCGCCTTGTTGAGCATGTTGAAAATGTCCTCGTCCAAGGCGTTCATCTTGGTGTGAAATTCCACATCAATCACGCCGTCGCCCAGGTCAACGATGGCCGCGCCCGGGTTTTCGTCAATCACCTTGCCCGCGGCCTTCTCTTCCTTGATGAAAATGGTCTTCGGCGAGCGGCGGATGGGCTCATACGCCTTCTTCGCGGGGTGGTAAACGCCGACCTTGCGGCCGCCGTCGTACTGGTAGAAGGTGGCGAAACCGGCGGCCAGCATGTCGTGCACCCATTGCGGCGCGGGGAAGCCCTCTTTCGCCATCGCGTCCGCGGTTTCGGCCACGCCCAGCATGTCCCAAATTTCAAAGGGGCCGGCCTGGTGGGCGAAGCCCCAGCGCATCGCGTCGTCTATCGGCTTGGGGGTGTCAGCAATTTCGGGGATGACCGACGCGGCGTAGGCAAAGCCTTGGTAGAGCACCGCACGCACCAATTGCGCGGCGCGGTCGTTTTCTTTCACCCACGCGCGCAGGCGCTCGCCCAAATCCTCAATATCCTTGATTTTGCTCACCGACTCAAACTTGGGCTTGCTGGGCGGCTCATATTCCAAGGTTTCCAAATTGAGGTGCCAGTATTCCTTCTTGCCGTCCTTCTTGACCTGCTTGTAAAAGCCCTGCTTGGTCTTGTTGCCCAGCCAGCCGCGCTTGATGAGTTCGGCGATGAGTTTGTTGGCGCGTTCCGAAGCAAGGTATTTCTGCGCCATTTTGTCGTGGGGAATGGCTTTCCGCAGGTTGCGGCCGACGTGGTCCCAAACGTCAATGCCCACCAAATCCATCAGGCGGAAAGTAGCAGTCTTGGGACGGCCCATCAGCGGGCCGGTGATGGCGTCCACTTCCTCCACGGTGTAGCCGTGCTCAAGGACGTAATCCAGCACGAACGCGCCGCTGCCGAAAGCAATGCGGTTGCCGATGAAGTTGGGGGTATCCTTGCAGAGCACCACGCCCTTGCCGAGGCGGTTTTCGCCGAATTCGCGGATGAATTCCACCACCTCGGGCAGGGTGTCGGCGTGGGGGATGACTTCCAGCAGTTTGAGGTAGCGAGGCGGGTTGAAGAAGTGGGTGCCCAAAAAGTGCTGGCGGAAGCCTTCGGAGCGCCCGGCGGCGATGTCTTTGATGGGGATACCGGAGGTGTTGGTGCTCACGATGGTGTGCGGCGGGCGGATGTCGTCAATGCGCGCCATCAGTTGCTGTTTGATGTCCAGCCGCTCCACCACCACCTCAATTACCCAATCGGCGTTTTTGATGGCTTCGTCAAAATCATCCTCAAGGTTGCCGAGGGTGACCAGCGCGGCGTGGTCTGGGGTGAAAAAAGCGGCAGGCTTGGACTTCAGCGCCCGCTCAAAGCCCTGCCGCACGATGCGGTTGCGGACTTCGCGGTCCTGCAAAGTCAAGCCCTTCTTTTCCTCGTCGGGGGTAAGTTCCCGCGGCACAATATCCAGCAAAGTGACGGGCACACCGGCGTTGGCGAGGTGAGCGGCGATAGCCGCCCCCATGGTGCCCGCGCCGATGACCGTCGCGCGGCGGATTTGGTATTTCATGAAAAACCTCCTTGGAAAGGAAACAAACCGCAGATTTCACAGAAAACAAAATGAAATCTGCGATAATCTGCGGAATCTGTGGTTTCTATCTCAGTTGCGCGCCGTGGAAGCCCAAGATCTGGCGCGCCACGATGAGCCGGTTGATCTGGCCGGTGCCTTCAAAAATGTCGTTGATTTTGGCATCGCGGAACCACTTTTCCAGCAAGAAGTCGCGGCTGTAGCCTAACGGCCCCATCAACTCCACGGCCTTTTGGGTGATCTTGGTCACCACTTCACCGGCCTTGACCTTGCTCATGGAAGCGGTCAGCGCGTTCGGCTGGCGCTGGTCGGCAAGCCACACAGCCTTGAGCACCAACAGCCACGCCTCGCGCAACATCGTTTCCATGTCAATGACCTCGCGCTCAATGTTGGTCATTTTGGCGCGCGGGAGGCCGTAGCGAATTTCCACGCCTTCCTGCTTTAGCATTTCCTTGAGCAGTTCCAGCGTGGCGCGCGCCACACCCATTGCCGAGGCCGAAACCAGCGGGCGGGTGGCGTTGAAGGTGCTCATCGCGCCCTTGAAGCCCTTGGAGGTCTTCTTGTCGGTGATGACTTCGGGGCTGCCGAGGATGTTGTCAAAAGGAATACGGGCGTTCTGAAGCACGATGGCCGCGGTGTCGCTGACGCGGATGCCCATTTTGTGCTCCAATTTGGTCACCTTCACGCCCGGAGTGCCGGCTTCCACCACAAAGGGACGAATGCCTGCGCGGCCGGCTTTGGGGTCAATGGTCGCCCAAACCACCACAAAGCCCGGCTCTAACTGTTCGTATGGCGTGAGGGATTTGTCGCCCGCGGTGACGAAAATCTTTTCACCGTTCAGCACCCACTCGTTGGTCTCTTTGTCCAGCACCGCGGTGGTACGGATGGCCGCAGTGTCGGAGCCGCAGCACGGCTCGGTCATGGCCATCGCGGCAAAGGCGGGCTTTTCTTTCTTGAAGCGTTCCAGAAAGCGGCGCTTCTGCTCGGGCGTGCCGGTGGCTTCCACCGCGGCTGCGCCCAAGCCGCCGCCGGGCGTGACCAAGTACATGCCCGCGTCGCCCCAAGAGAGCATTTCAATCATGAACGCCAGCATCTGATAGCCGATGCGCGGGCGGTCTTTCTTCTCCTTCTTCTCGCCACCCTCGCTGGGGGCGAGCGAGCCCGCGCCGCTGGCCTTCATCGCGGTGTGCATGAACTCAATGTAATCCCACGGAATTTCGTGCTCGTGCTCGTCGTAGTAGCGGGAAACCGGCCGCATCATGTTGTCGGCCACCGTTTTCAGCAGATACTGCTGCTTGGCAATCACTTCGGGCATTTCAAAATCAATCATGGTAAAACCTCCGGGGAGGGGGGTAAGCAGTTAGGTTGTTAGGTTGTTAGGTCGTTGGGTCGTTGGGTCGTTGCGGAGTCGTCTCCTAACTTCCTATCATCCTAACCTTCCTAATTCCGCAATTCGCGATTCGCCACTCACAATTCTCTACACCATCGCCAGCCCGGCAAACGTGGCGAACCCGCGGCCGTTGCGCATCCACAATTCCACCGGGTGCTCGCGTATGTAGCCGTGGCCGCCCAAAACCTGCACCGCGCGGTCGGTGACCATCATCGCCATGTCCACCGCACCGTTGTGGGCGAGGTAAGCGTGCTTGTAGAAGTCGTCCTTGCCCTTGTCCAGTTTCCACGCGGCCTCCCAGGTCAGCAGGCGCACGCCTTCCACCTCGGTGGCCATTTCGGCCAACATGAAGGCAATGGCCTGCTTCTGGCCGATTTTCACGCCGAAGGCCTCGCGCTCTTTGGCGTAGTCAATCGCGTATTCCAGCGCCGCGCGGGACATACCCACCGCCAGCGCCGCGTTGGCCACCCACATGGAAGCCAAAATCGGCGCGAAATCGTGGCCTGCTGCGCCGCCGAGGCGGTTTTCCTTCGGCACGCGCACGCCCTCAAACTTCACCCGATAAAGGGGCAAGGCGTGGACGCCCAGCAGTTTGTGCCGCTCGCCCACAGTGACGCCCGCCGCGGCCTTGGGCACCACGAAGCCCTGCGTCTTGCCGTCCACCTTGGCGTACACGATCATGCCCTCGTAACCGTCGGCAAAGGGCACGTACACCTTTTCGCCGTTGATGACGTACGCGTCGCCGTCTTCCTGCGCGGTGGTCTGCAAGTCGTTGGCGTCAAAGTCAAACTTCCATTCCAGCAGGGCGGCGGTGTAGGGCTTCCACTCGGCCTCAATTACCGGCGGGATGAGTTCCTGTTTCTGCTCCTCGGTGCCGGCCAGCAGCAGCGGGAGCACGTACAGGCCGGGGGTCATCACGGCCAACGAAGCCGCCAAATCACCCCAAGCCATTTCCTCGGCCGCCAGCACGCTGGTCACCGCCGAGCGCTCGCCAAAGCCGCCGTATTCCTCGGGCACCGAAGCCTGCAGGATGCCGAGTTCCCAGCCCTTTTCCACCAAATCCATGTTGAGTTGGGCTTCCTCGTCGGCGTCGCGCATGGCCGGGCGCAGGTCGTTGGCGGCGTAGCGTTTGACGGCATCCACCAACATGCGTTGTTCTTCGGAAGGTTCAAACGAATACATAGGCCACTCTCCTGAGGGAAGAGATCTTGTTGACTGACAAACCTCCCTGGGAAGGTTCTTGTGTTTGATCTCTCCCTACCCCTGCTACGGTGACGCTATCGCGTCACCGTAGCCGCCCCCTTCCCTCCCTTAGTAAGGGAGGGAAGGGGGCAGATGAGCGAGCGCTTGGGCTGAGCGAAGCCGAAGGCCAAGCGAGGCTCATCGGGGGATAGGAGAGATTGACTACAGGGCAGAGGAATTTTGTCAGTCAATCAAGGCACGAAATTGGAAAGGGGGGCTTCCGGCTCCGTGGGCGGGGCGGCTCGACGACCGCCCCACCGCGGGAGCACACCTCCATCCATCCAAAAAGCGCGGCGCACAGACGCCGCGTTTCTAACGTTGGGGGTTGTCGGGGAAATTTTTGCCTGCCGGTTGCGTCTCGTGTTCGGAAAGGCAATCGGGCTTTACCAGGCTGCGCAGCGCCACCCGCCCGAAATAATCGCCGATTTCCTGCGGGGTGAGCGGGCCGGAAGGGCGGTACCAGATGACCAGCCAGTTGATCATGCCGAGCAGGGCTTTGGCGGCCAAGGAAGGGTCTTCCGCGTGGAAAACGCCTGCCTGCTGGCCTTCCGTCAGCAGTTGACGCCAGAGGCGCTCGTAGGCATCGCGGCGGCGGACGTGGCGCTCGCGCACTTCCGGTTCCAAAAAGCGGAATTCCAGCAGCAGCACCGCGGCGAGGTCGCGGTTTTCTGCGAGCACGCGGGTATAGCCGAGCACGGCCTGCCGCAATTTTTCCTCGGGCGGCGCGTCCATAGCCAAAACGCCCTGCATCTGCTCAATGAGCAAATCCAGGGCGCGGTCAAGCAGGGCGACCAGGATTTCCTGCTTGCTGCTGACGTGGTGGTAGAGACTGGCCTTCTGGAGGTTGACAGCGCGGGCAATATCCTGCATGGAGGCGGCGTGGTAGCCCTTGCGGCGGAAGATGCGCGCCGCGGCCTCTAAGATGTCCTCGCGGGTTACAGGGCGGGTTGGTGAAGGTGAAGGCGCCACGGTAAACTCTCCTCGGTCTCCCTACCAACCGGTCGGTCGGTAATAAAAGTATAACGAAAAAAAGGGGAAAAGTCAAGCCTCGGCGCGGCGCTTCAATCGGCGATTGGCCAGCGCGGGTGGTGCGGTGAGCCGCCATTGTAGGGGCACAGCGGCGCTGTGCCCCTACAATGGTGCGTGCATGCGTGTGGGCGTGACGTTTTCGTAGGGGCGCACGGCCGTGCGCCCCTACAGGAACGCCGCACGCCAAAAGCGGGCAAGGCGGTGCCTCGCCCCTACCCTATCTTCTGTGTTTTCTACCCTATCTTCTGTGTTTTCTGTGGACATTCTGTGCCTTCTGTGTTTCCCGCACCGCGCCTCTAACTCAAGGCACAGCCATGTTGAAAGGTGTCCGCTTTACGCATTCACCTGAAAGCCCATCCTTGGTACAGGCCTCGCCGCTCACTTGAATTGTGTGTCCGCTGAGGTTCGCCCCGCGCAGGGTCACCCACAGTTCAACTTCCTCACCGGGTTTGAGGGGGTCAACATAAGCGCCGCAGTGGTAAATATGGTCGCGCTGAGTAGGCGGCACTTCATAGATATAGCCGGTGTCCAAGTCTTTAATAACCACCTTCAGAGATTCTATCGGCTTGGGGCCGCGGTTGGTTACCGAGAAAACGATAAAACGGAAGCCAAAGCAGGTATCCTGCCGCAGCAAGCGAATGGAGAAGGCTCCCGGCGGCGGTGGCGGCACCTTACCAACGGCCAAATTGTCCGTATTGCCTTGAATGTTCAGCCAGCGCCCCCATACCCAACATACCTTATCCCGCGGGGTGCGGACCTGCCAATAAGCGGCGAATCGCTTTGGGGCTCGTGCGAGCACTGTGACCTTTTCGCCGGCGGTCATAATGTCTACCGCCGGGTAGTAGGGTGCGGGGCCGGTGCGGCAATACAGGTTGCCGGTGGCGGTGGCGGGCAAGCCTTCAGCGGCCGCTGTGGAAGTGGTGGTGGCCGACTGCGGGGTTGATGTTGGTGAGGCAATGGTCGGTGTTGGGGAAGGAGAAGCGGTTGTTGGTAGCGGGCGAGTGGGCAAGGAGGTAGCGCTGGCGGGAAGCGGTCGGGTAGGAGTTGGAGGAAGTGGTGTGGGGGAAGGAGCCGAGAGTGCCCGCTGTGTCAGTTGCAGGGCAATTTGGGTTTGCTGAAGGGGTAAGGCTGTCATGGTCATGCCGATGTCAGGTTGTTGGCCTTGTGAAATCTTCGGGGCTTGCAACGGCATGGAGCAAGCCAAAAGCACGACAAGGGCAAAAGGGAGCAAGAGCAATCGCTTGGGGGCAAACATGGGGACCTCCTATTCCTCGGGGCGGAAAATAAAAAAATCCATCGTTTTGGGCTCTACGGTCAGTGCAAAACAGGCGACGGAAGGAAGAGGCTATCTTTTTCACGTAAAGTATAGCAAAAGATGTGCGACGTGGGGCAAAGATCCCTAAAAAGCGACTCTTTTCACAAAGCGAAGTAAGCCGCGGTGCCCAGAGGAAGGCATCCTAAAGTTCCTCATAAACAGATCGCGCGGCGGCGTAGCCACCGAAACGGTTTCCCGCAGTTGTGAAGGGGATTGCTTCGCCGCTTCGCGGCTCGCAATGACATGTGACGGGCGTTCGCCCGCAAAACAGGGCAAGGCACTGCCTTGCCCCTACCCCGAAAACTTCTGTGTTCTCTGTGGCGTTTCTGTGCTTTCTGTGGTTCCCGGCGGCAGTTGAAACTGCACCTACTGCTTACGAAGTCGCCCTGCGGCGACTTGCCGCTTTCCAGAGCGACGCCGTGATGTCACTGCGAGGCGGCGTAGCCGCCGAAGCAGTCTCCCGCGGCCATGAAGGGGATTGCTTCGCCGCCTGCGGCGGCTCGCAATGACAAGCGATGGACATGATGGCTTTGTAGGGGCGCAGCGGCGCTGCGCACAGAGAATAGGGCACACGCCGTGCGCCCCTACGCGGGGTTTTTGGCATGGGGGGATGATTCAGAAATAAGTGCACATTTTGCTCTGCTGCCCACGGGGCGCCCTCACCTTACCCCCGCTGCGCGCCCCCTTTCCTCTCCCACTGGGAGAGGAAAGGGGGCTGAGCCGCCGCGAAGCAAGGCTCTGGGGGATAGGTGAGGGCGCTAACGGCTACTGACAGGCCGTTGACGCGGGCAAAATGTGTTCAGGTAATTTCCCGGAAAAATGAACCGCCCCGGTGTTTTTGCGGGCGAACGGCCGTTCGCCCGCAAAATAGGGCAAGGCAGTGCCTTGCCCCTACCCCGCGGCCTTCTGTGTTTTCTGTGGCGCTTCTGTGTCTTCTGTGGTTTCCTCGCGCCGCGCCCAAAGCCTACCATGCCCCCCACCGACCCCACGACCACACGACCGACGACCGCACGACCGCACGACCCAACGACTCACGCCCCAACGCCCCAACCTTTCCCCTTGTCTTTCTCACAATTTTGTTGCATAATAAAAATGCTCGGTGGAATTTGATAATTTGTCGTTTTCAGGAGGGAGCAAT
>JALVVL010000019.1 GCA_027023425.1 Anaerolineales bacterium | reverse complement strand
CCCCCCACCCCGCCGTTAGCCGAGCGGATGCGCCCGCGCACGTTGGACGAATTCGTCGGACAAGAGCACATTTTGGGAAAAGGCAAACTTTTGCGGCGCGCGATTGAAAACGACCGCTTGTTTTCTTCCATAATCCTGTGGGGGCCGCCCGGGTGCGGCAAAACAACGCTGGCGCGCCTGATTGCCGCTCACACAAAATCCCATTTCGTTACGCTATCGGCCGTGCTTGCGGGCAAAGCAGATTTGCGGAAGGTAATTGACGCCGCCCAAACCCGCCGCAAGCAAGGCGTGCGCACCATCCTTTTTGTGGATGAAGTGCACCGCTGGAACAAAGCCCAGCAGGACGCCCTGCTTCCGCATGTTGAGGACGGGACGATCGTTTTCATCGGCGCGACCACCGAAAACCCCTATTTTGAGGTGATTTCGGCGCTGGTCTCGCGCTCGCGCGTCTTCCAACTTCGCCCGTTGGAGCCGCGCCACATCCGCACCATCCTTGCCCGCGCCCTTTCCGACCCCGAACGCGGCTACGGCAAGCGCAAAATCATCGTGCCCGCCGAGGTGCTGGATATGCTCGCCCGCGCGGCGCACGGCGATGCACGCGTAGCCCTCAACGCCTTAGAACTGGCGGTTGAAAGCGCCGAGCCCGCCGCGGACGGCACAATTCACCTCACCGCCGAAAACCTGCAAGAGGCACTTCAGCGCCGCGCCCTGCTCTACGACAAAGACGGCGACGCGCACTACCACACAATTTCGGCGTTCATCAAATCGGTGCGCGGCTCCGACCCCGACGCGGCGCTTTTTTGGCTTGCCAAGATGGTGGAAGCAGGTGAAGACCCGCGCTTCATCCTCCGCCGCCTGCTCATCCTCGCCGCCGAAGACGTGGGGCTTGCCGACCCGCAGGCGCTGGTAGTGACCGTCGCCGCAGCGCAGGCGTTTGAATGGGTGGGGTTGCCCGAAGGCGTTTACCACTTAGCCGAGGCGACGCTTTACCTCGCCACCGCGCCCAAATCCAACAGCACAAAGGCGTACTTTGCCGCCGCGGAAGCCGTCCGCTCGGCGGAACGCGGCGAAGTGCCCGACCACCTGAAAGACCCCAGCCGTATGCGCCACCTTGGCTACGGCAAGGGCTACAAATACCCCCACAACGCCCCCGAGCATTTTGTGCGCCAGCAATACCTTCCCGATGAACTGCAGGGCTTGAAACTCTACAAGCCCTCCGACCAAGGCTACGAGCACACAATCCGCGAGCGCCTTGCCCACTGGTGGGGTGGGGAGGACGAGCCGACAAGCCACCAAGAGAAAACCACAGATTAGCACAGAGGAGAAGATTAGCGATTTAGGATTTGCGGATATTTCCTAAAATCGGTGTAAATCTGTGTCAATCGGTGGATGAAACAAACCACAGATTAGCGCAGATTTTTTCTGTGTTCCTGCTTCGCTTTTACGACGCAACGACGCAACGACCCAACGACCCAACGACCTAACCACCTAACGCCTCGCCCCCTCGCCAAGAGGAAAGTCCCCATGCCCGAAGCGTTCATCATCTCGGCCGTGCGCACGGCAATAGGCAAAGGGAAGCCAAGTGGCGCTCTTTACCCTTTCCAGCCGGTGGAACTTGCCGCCGCGGTGCTGGACGAAGCCGTGCGGCGCGCGGGCATCCCGCCCCGCTTGGTGGACGATGTGATTTGGGGCGTGGTAACCCCTATCCGCGACCAAGGCGCGAACCTTGGCAGGCTTGCCGTCCTCAAAGCCGGTTTTCCGGTAGAAGTGCCCGCGGTCAGCATCAACCGCATGTGCGGCTCAAGCCAGCAAGCAGTGCATTTCGCGGCGCAAGCCATCCTTGCCGACGACATGGAAATTGTGGTCGCCGGTGGGACGGAAATGATGTCGCATCAGCCGCTGGGCGCGGATTACCCCGAAAGATGGCCTGACCTGCCCCACAAGTTGGTGCACCAAGGCATCAGCGCGGAACTCATGGCGGAAAAGTGGGGGCTCTCCCGCGAGGAATTGGACGATTTCGGCTACGAAAGCCACTTGCGGGCGATGCGCTCCATTCAAGAGGGGCGCTTTGATTCCCAAATTTTGCCGCTCACCCGCCCCGATGGGCGCGTGGTTAAAATTGACGAAGGCGTGCGTATGCCGCCCGACCGCGAAAAAATGCGGGAATTGCCGCCGGTTTTCAAAGCCGATGGCGTGGTGACGGCGGGCAATTCCAGCCAAATCAGCGATGGAGCGGCAGCACTGGTGGTCGCTTCAGCAAAGGCGGTGGGGCGCTACAACCTGATGCCGCGGGCGAGAATTGTCGCGCGCGCCGTCGTCGGCACCGACCCAACCCTGATGCTGGATGGACCAATTCCGGCGACGCGCAAGGTGCTCAAAAAGGCAGGGCTTTCGTTAGACGACATGGACGTCATTGAAATCAACGAAGCCTTTGCCAGCGTGGTGCTTGCATGGGCGAAGGAACTGCACCCCGACATGAGCAAAGTCAACCCCAACGGCGGCGCAATTGCCCACGGGCACCCGCTGGGCGCAACCGGCGCAATTTTGATGACCAAATTGCTGTACGAACTGGAGCGCATCGGCGGTCGCTGGGGCTTGCAAGTGATGTGTATCGGCCACGGCATGGCAACCGCAACCATCCTTGAGCGAATTTAGCGAGCCCCGAAGGGGCGAAGCAATCTCCCTTTTACTGGTGCGGCGGCAGTTGAAACTGCACCCACTGCTTGCGAAGTCGCCCTACGGCGACTTTTTGGGAAGAGTAAGCCAACAAGAATTTTCGGATAGGCTCTTGGCCTTTCCCCTAATCCCCCAATCCCTTAGTTCCTCAATCCCTCAATCCCCCAAGGACTCCCCC
>JALVVL010000018.1 GCA_027023425.1 Anaerolineales bacterium | reverse complement strand
GAGCGGAAGCGAGGCCTCGCCGTAGCGGGGGTAGGGAGAGATTAAGCCATGCGACTGGGCATTGCCGAAGAGCCTAAACCCAACATCTGGGTTGATTATGCATTAGGTAATGGCTGTTTACGGACTTGGGAAGGGCACTCCCCCCGCTTTGTGAAAGCCTAAAACGGCAATGAGGATTGGTAGGGCATTAGCCGCAAGGCACGGCGGATGCGGTTTTCAATTTCTTCAAGGTGGTCGGGGTAGCGCACAAAATCCATATTGGTTGTGTCAATGGTGAGCACGGGCGCGCCGCGGTGGTGGTTAGCGAAGTGGTCTTCGTATGCCGCATGCAAGCGGGCAATGTAGGCGGGGTCCATGTTGCGCTCGTAGGGGCGGTCGCGCATGGCAATCCGTTGCATCAGCACTTCGGGCTCGGCGCGCAGGTAAACCACCAAGTCGGGCACAGGGATTTTCTCGGCAAGCGCCTCGTGGACGCGGTAGTACATATCCAATTCATCGCCGGTGAGGTTTATGCGGGCGAAGAGGGCATCTTTTTCAAAGGTGTAGTCGGCAATCAGGCTTTTGCCCGCGTTTAGCATGGCGGGCACGGTGCGGTTTTGCTGGTAGTAGCGGCTGAGCAGGAAGAAAACCTGCGTTTGGAAGGCGTAGCGCGCCGGGTCTTCGTAAAATTTCGGCAGAAAGGGGTTTTCTTCAAACACCTCAAGCAGGAGTTCATCGGCTTTCAGGCGGGGCTGAAGCAGGCGCGCCAGCGTGGTTTTCCCTACGCCGATGACTCCCTCAACGGCGATGTAAAAGTTTGACTTTTTGCGGTTCATTTTGCTCCGGCCTCAGGCGAGGGTGTTCAACTTCCTCAGCCAATTGTGGGCGAAGATGTTGGCAATGTCGGAGTTGGAATAGCCGCGCTCCGCCAGCACATCGGCGAGTTTTTGCAGGTCGGCGATGGTGTCAATTTCGGCGGGCACCATTTCCACGCCAAAGCCGCCGTCAAAGTCGGTGCCCAAGGCGACGTGCTTGCTTGAGCCGGTGCGCTGGCAGATGTAGTCAATGTGGTCGGCGACGCGGCTCAGCGGCAGGCGAGGCATTTCGGGCTTCCAAGTTGCGTCCAAAAAACGGTTGAACGGCACAATGCCGATCACGCCATCCTGCTCGGCAAGGGCGAGTATAACATCATCGGGCAAAAAGCGGTTGGATTTTGTCTCGCCGACCATAACGAGCGGGTTTGCGTGGCTGGCAATGATTTTGCCGGAGGGGTAGATTTCCAGCGCCTCGCGCGCTGCGGCGGCATCCATGTGGCTGAGGTCAAGCAAAAAGCCAATTTCCGCCATTGCTTTGAGCAGTGCTTTGCCTTCGTCGGTCAGGGGGCCGGGCTCGCCCGTTCCGCCGCAAAAGCGCGTGCCAGCCCATGCGGGGCCGATTATCCGCACGCCCCAATCCCACCACTGCGGCAACTCATCGGGGGAACGGACGCCTTCCGCACCTTCCATGAGCACCACAATCCCGACTGGCTTGTGGGCGTCGGCGTGCTTTTGCTTCCACTCGGCGATGTGGGAGTTTAGGTCGGCGCGTGAGCGCAAAAGGCGGAATTTGTGGGGGTGTTCTTCGGTCAGGCGGTGGTAAATTTCCACCTGACGGCGGTAAAGGGCGTGGGCTTGGTCGGGGTTGGCGTAAGAAAAGTGCCCTTTTTCGTCTTCAGTAGCCCGACGGCGCGGAGGGGCGAACAGCGTGCCGAAAACAATGCCTACTTGCCCTTTGAGGTATTCGGGGTAGCCGAGCAGGGTGTTGCCGTTGCGCTTGGGCACGTCGGTGTTTTGTTCCAAGCGGCGGGTTTCGTAGGCGCTACGGGTGTAGTCGCGCCCGTAGCGGAGCATGTTCCAAGCGATGTCTTCGTGGGCGTCAATTATCATTTTTGCCTCTTTGCTCGTGGTAGAGTCGCCACAAGGCGATCTCGCAGACGGCAGGTGCAGTTTCAACTTTCACACGGGGGACACAGGGGGCACAGGGATTTTTCAAGATTTGTTTTTCGGCAACCTCCGTATCCCCCGTGCAGGATTAGTTGAAATGGTTGACCAGCATGGCAAAAAGTTCATCCCTTTCGCCGGGGATGAAGGGGGTGTAGATGGCGAGGCGGTCGGCGATGCCGCGGTAGCGTTCTTCCAGCGCGGCGGGCAATTCGGCGGGCGAGGCAACAGCGGCAAAGGTTTGGAGCATTTCGTCGGTGATGAGCGCGGGCATTTCTTCCCACCGGCCGCGTGCCGCTAATGCCGATAGCCGCTCCGCCGTCTCCTCCCAGCCGTGCAGGCGCATCACGCGGCGGTACGAGGGCGTGCTGGCGTAAAAGGCTATCTGCGAGCGCACAAAATCCCTTTCGGCTTCGTCGGTAACCACAAAAGCCGTTACCTGCACGGCGGGGCGGGTGGCGCGCTCGGCTTTTGCCATGCCTTTCTCAATGGCGGGCAAAATCACCTCGCGCAGATAGCGCGGGCTGTGGAAGGGGTGGACAAGGAAGCCATCGGCGGCTTCGCCTGCCAGCCGCGCTAAGCCGGTGTTTACGCCCGCGATGTAAATCGGGATTTCAGGGTGTTCAATCGGGCCGGGGTTGAAGAAGGGCGACATCAGCGTAAGTTTGTAGTATTCGCCGCGGAAGTTGAGCCTTTCGCCGGTCTGCCAAGTGCGCCAAAAGGCGCGCACCGCGGCGATTTGCTCGCGCAGTTTTCCCACCACCGAGTCAGGCCAAGGCATCCCAAAGCGGCGGGTGATGTGCGCTTTGACCTGCGTGCCCAAGCCGAGGATGAAGCGCCCGCCCGACAGCGCCGCCAAATCCCAAGCGGTGTAGGCGAGGTCGGCCGGGCTGCGGGCAAACGCAATGGCAACCGCGGTGCCGAATTGCATACGCTCAGTGTGCTCGGCGATCAGCGCGCTGGCGAGGAATGGGTTGTGCTGGGTTTCGGTCGCCCAGATGGCGGCAAAGCCCATTTTCTCCGCGGCGGTTGCCACCGCTGGCACGTCTTTCAAAGGCATTGGGGGGAGAGAGGCGTCAAAGTGCATGGGAGGGGG